>NZ_JAUSCC010000122.1 GCF_030651745.1 Methylophaga sp. | reverse complement strand
AGCAATGCACGGATAGCAGGCGCACGCACATTTGTAGTGCGATCAAAGTGTATTTTCATGAAATTAGATCCTGTTTAACTGCAAACAACGGACTTACGTTAAGTCCGCAAAAACATCAGCAGTTCAAGATCTCGGAGGGCGGTACATACTGACTGTAAAGTCAGGTTTTGGCGATCTAGGGTGGAGGTTGAAATAATTGTATGGAATAGCAGCAACATTAATTCCATCAATATTAAAGATGGCGATAAAATGTGAACACTGACAATGCATACAAAAATCACAATCGCCAGTACTTTGTGCATCATGCGAAGACGCATTGTTCGCTTGTTGAATTGCATTGGAATCATCAAGAACAAGCTGATGTTCTTGTGATGTCTTGGAATCATATGTATGAATGTCAGCCGCAACTATGCCTGATTGCATCACAATCATAAAGATGAGCATGTTGATAATTAATTTTACTGACATTCGTTAATTTTATTAATGGATTCTGATGTCTTAGTTAACAACATAATAACTTAGTTCCCAAAAGATTAGCAAAATTAAAAGTTCTCTGCTGGGTCTGTGAGAGTCTGTCACTGTTTTTATGTAACAAACACAAAGTTTGTGATGATTTTGAATAGTGTATGAGATCTTATGCTCGGGGTCTCCGGATCTATAAACAAAACTAAGGCACTATAATTCGCTAATACTAAGGCGAGAGAAATGTATTGGCTGAAAGATCTTGAGCTATAGAAATTCAGAAAGTGTTATGTATTCATATTTTCAACTAAAGCAGCTAATTATGAATAGATAGCATGTTGCTAAGTCTACTTAATATGTGCTCGAACTCATTGCGTTCAACACGAAGCTTCTGTTTTCTGACTTGGTACCCACACTTTTGGCGTCAACAGCACCACGTGGTCGACCTCGGCAGTCCAAGTCACAGCTACAATAGAGTGTTCCTAATGAACCATTACGATTCTGGTCATGATAAACATGATCACGAAGCTCAGCTCTTGCTTGTTCAAATGATTCTGGATCTGCCAGTGCTTAGACCAAGATGAGTAACCCAGCGAATAGCGATAATATGATTTTATTCATTAATCTTTTCATCTTCATTTTATTGTTCATACAATCACTGTCACTAAACGACTGACACGCGGGTTACGAACTTTGACGATATCGTTTGCCGGCGCATTATCTCGAATTAACGCCCAGGTTTCTGTGGTCCGGTTTGGTTTTCCATTACGAAGAGGACGTTGCGGCTTTTTTACCTGCCAGCTTGATGAGGTCAGTAATTTTGAAAGCCGACGCCAGGCACGGTCAATCGAGCTGATAGCCATCCGCTCACAAAAACGTTCGACAGCATGTCGGGTCAGGTGAATATCACCAATATGCGTTTTAATTGGCGGGTCCAAACAATCTTCAGGTTTTATTTCGACGACTTTACCTGTGAACTCGGTTACCCAATCCGTTCTTCTGGCCACTTTAATGGTGGCCTCTGCCAATCGAGTCTGAAGAAAACGTCCATTGAGATGCATATCGGTATTGGTGGTCTGCAATTTCTGGGTTTTTCGGATAGCACCAGAAGATACATTCAGCTGCAGGCTTTTGCCGGTTCGATTCATTCCAGCATGCGTTGTATGTAGCAACAAATATTTAATGGCCAGCAGCTCTGCCAGTTTGTAGGGCTCTTCTTGTGATGATGCGACGGCGACATCAATTGCCCGGACGCCGGTGGCTCCAGCACCATGCTGTACTCGGAAAAAAACACGGTATTGGTTTTGGGATACCGGTTCACGTTGGGCTGCTGTTTCTAAAATTGTGAGTGACATTGTTATTGCTCCTGGTTAAATGGTTTGTGTCAAAACGACAAAACCATCAAACCACAGATCTAAAATCACGCAACTAGCCCGGAGGCCGCATTTCTAGGAGGGGTTGCGTGAATTCAATTCTGTGCCATTCTTGGTATAAAACAGGAGAAATGTGTGTTTAATTTTGTAAATGATATGGTCACTTCACCGGCAGCTGCTTTTGGGATTTACCTCGTTGCAGGCCTAATTCTTTTTCACGATATGAAACGGATTCGCTGGTATGCGATGAGCCTTTTGTGGGTGTTGATGGGCACTTTTGACCGGGGTTTTTTAATTGAAACCACCATGCTGGGTTTTGCTTATTTACTCACCGAAAGCTTCTTTGGTACCTACTATCAACTTCGGGTAGACAAGGCTGAGGCGCTGAAAAGGGATAAGTAATAGTATGGGGATGCCCAAACCTAGAACTGCATCACAGTATTTGTTTGACAGCAAAGTGTCTCCCGATTAATCTGGCCACATCCTTGTAACCTTCGGTTGCCTTGAAGAGTTATGCCACACTCCAAGCTGGCACTATCTTGAGAATCAGCACGCTGATTCCTCACTACCCCACGGGCTATGTCTATTCCCGTCGGGGATAAATGTATCCCATGGTTTCTATTTAACTTCACTTTTTAGGAGTAATACCTATGGGATGCGTAGTCATCGAACATTTTCAAGAAATTGAATTTAATGACGCCGATTTCGGTAAAAATCTGGATGCTCGTGTTGATGCTCAAAACGACAAGCCTGGTAAGTTTTCCATTCATTCAAATTCTGTTGCAGCATTTGAGTGTATAAAAATCTATACCACTCGTCCTTTTACCACTGACAACAAGCAAGACATTGTTGATGGTGTGAGAATCAAAACCAGCTGGGGCAAACACTTAGTTGTATTTAATGATCAGGCAATGAATTTTGCCAAAGCGATGGACGCTGCATGCGCTCATCAAAAGATCAACGAAATAACAACAGATACCTCACCGTATTGGCAGCAATGTCGTAGATAATTAATTTACCCACACGGGGATGCATATCCCCAGTGGGGCAATGCATTCCCGTTTAATTAGTTGAATGCAATGCCTGCGATAGTTGCTGACCATACTGGTCATGATTTCTTAGATTCTATTTCATCATTCGAGATTAAAACGGCATAGCCGATAACACTGGTCATATTGACCACTAACCCAGGCGGGGATGTTCCTATCCCTACTGGGATCGGCTGTATCCCCTAATTTTTAGGAGAGCATATGTCTACCTTATCAAATCAACGTCAAGTTAAAAGCCAAGCACTTCCATTTTTGTTTGAGCAACCAAAGCGAGTTGCGGTCTTTTGCCGTAACGGATGTCACTTTTCAATGGTTGCATCTGAGCATGATTATCATTCATGTCCAGCCTGTAATTCAGAAATGTCTGCATCAGCAGAGGATGCATATATGGATTCATTGGTGAATGCCGGCAATGTTCAATAAGGATACGAGCAGTACAGTTTGCTGTAATGCGAAATACTCTCTCACTGAGGGGGTATTCCAAAGCTTCTACTGGAGGCTTCGGAATACCAGATTCCTGATAACACATTGTTGTTATCTTGAAGAGAATTCGGACTCATAAAACCGAACACAGATGCTTAACCTTAGAACGTTAAGCGATTTAACCCCAGGGGTGATATTCACCCAACTGGGGTTGAGATCATCCCTAATATTATGGAGTTTTCATTATGGGATGTATCAAGATTGATGTTTTTCCTGAGTTAGATTTTGCATCGGAGATGTTTGGTAAAAGTTTGCTTGGCTATATTGCCGAAGATGAGCTAGAACAAAACATCGAGATTGATGTTAAAGATATTATTGCCTATGAATGGGCACCGATACTGAAAGTTGACACTGAGACAAAGAAAAACGTCACGGACATTGCAGCAAATGGAATTCGATTATTGCTTTTAACCGGCGAGACGCTGGTGGCACCAGACCATTGTTATGAAGCCTTCGGTAAGTCGGTTGAGATGGCAAGGCGTCCACATGCGAACGTTGTAACTGCACAGCGTTTATCGTTAGAAGAAGCAGGTCGTCTTTCTTGTACGCCGGAATGTTTCAAAAGTGTTCGTAAATAATTGTGAGTTTGACTTTGGACAGATTATTGATTTACCGGTTTTAGAAAGGCCCGGTATTTGATTTTCCTAATGATGCTTTCTGCTAAAGCGTCATCTTTGGCCAGCACAATCGCCCTGATGAGATCGTCAGAAAGTAATTGTTTATTAGTTGAATGCACTAATTGAAGTCTGTTGGGTTTATTCATGTAATTGAGTATATCACCAGGCTTAAATCACGAAAGGGGCTAAAAAGGGCTTTTCTCAGCTTTTTTGCCTACATTAGCCAGACATAAATGGCTTTCCAAACCCACACGGGGATCGATATCTCCGTATGGGGTGTCGATCCTTCTTAAATTAAGAGGTATTTTTGACATGGAAACCTATCAAGTAATCGCTTTAAGTACTTCTCATATTGAGCAGGCCGATATCAATGCATTACGCATTGCAGCGTTTCAGACCAATATGGTGATGGAGCGTGAATCCGGCTTCTTTATTAAGCTGTATATGAACGATTTGGCAGGAAACCTCCGAGGAGATTACAGTCCTTCACTCTGCAAAGTTATTGAGTTCGCATTTAACAATAATTTTGAAATGATTGAACTGGATTCAGATGCCGAGGCCATCCCAGAGTTAGACCAGCACGACTGGTAGAACATTACCCCTGGCAACAGGGGTATTCCAAAGCGTATTCACAGAGTACGTTTCGGAATAGATATCCAGTAGATAGCCAAAAACTATCTATTTGATAAGTCAGCCGGACTTATTTAAAACCGGCCTCAATGTCCAAGCAGTACGCTGTTTGGAATCTCAAAAACCCATAGGGGAAGTAACCTTCCCTTATGGGGGACGGCTGCTTCCCCTTTTTTTATTATTGGAGAAGCAGTCATGGGATGGAGCTATTCAACGCAATGGCGTTCAAAAAAACAATTGGTCGAGTATCTTACTGATTCATATCGCTTTGGCGAAAATCAAGAACTCTTAAAGTCCAGTGTAGTGGGTAACAACCACTGGTACTTGGCCAAACAGAAAACGACCGGAGAAATCTGGATTGGTCTTGATATGATGCAAAGTGGCCGTGAGGATGGTTGGGGCTATAAAGACCTGACTGCTTCGTGTGGCCCGGTCGAAGTGAACTGTCCGATTTCATTTTTGAAAGAAGCCAGTGAGCCAGACCCGGATAGTTATGATGCCCAATGGCGTAAGCGAGTAGTGGCTTATCACAAAAGCAAACGACAGAAGGCTAAACGTAGCTATGAAGCCGGAATGGTTGTTCAGTATGATGGAACTGATTATCGGTTAGATAGACCTGCCGGTAGTCGTCGTGGCTGGTATGTCAACAGACAGCCCGATGGTATGTTGTTTCGTATGAACGCCAGACAACTCGGACAGGCCGAGATAAGAGGAGCTGATCACTAATTGGTTCTAAATACTCCCTTCTTTAAGAAGGGGGTATTCCAAAACATCTAACCAGGTGTTTCGGAATACCGAATTCTTGACATCATTTTATTGTTGTCCTGAAAAGTCAGCCGGACTTATCAAAACCGGCCTCAATGTCCAAGCAGTGCGCTGTTTGGAAGTCCTATACCCAGCGGGGAGCTTCTTCCCGTATGGGCGGTTGTTCCCTTTTTTTATTTTGAGGAGAACAGCATGCAAAATTCACCCGTGTTTGGAGCACCAAGAGCGTCAGATAACATGACTATCATGGCGCTGCGAAAAGCCAGAACGCCGTACACACTGGATGTTACGCTTGATAAGCTTCGTCATTACCTGACAGCAACAAGAAAACCTGATGCTGTTGAACTGCTTGAAAAGGCGGTTGCTAAAGCGAAGGTTGATAAAGCGTATTTCGAGCGATTTGAAAGTGCGTTAATGCATGGTTCGACAGTTGAAGGCCGCGAGTTATTTTCGGACTTTGGCGATTACTGGGCCAGAACGAGTGTGGAAATTCCATATTATCCACATCACGATGCAGTCAATGCTATTGATAGCGCGTTATTTCACATCCGAATTGGTGATGAGAGAGAAGCAATTGATGACTATTTATTTCTGCATCATCGTTCGGAAGCAGTTAAAGCCGGACTACACGATTAAGCCGTGATAAGAGGGGTTGATGATTCATCAGCCTTTGAATACTCTCTCGATTGAGAGGGTATTCCAAAGCACTCCCTCGGGCGAGTGTTTCGGAATACCAGATTCTTGGCAACAAATTTGTTGTCTTGAAGAGTCAGCCGGACTCACCAAAACCGGCCTCAACGTCTTTGCTGTACGCAGTTAAGGCAGGTTTCACCCTCTGGGGGATTTATCATTCCCTCAAAGGGGTTGGTGGATCTCCCTTTTTTATTTGTATTTAGGAGATCCATCATGCAAAACCAAGTAATCAAAGTGCAAACCAATGAAAGCATTATCAGCAAGCTGAAAAATGCGTTTACTTCACCTGGCTGCGTACTCTCTGAAGCGATGCAAAATGCCCGCCGGGCAGGTGCAAGCAAAGTAGAGTTTTCGTATTTGGATGAAGACGCGCTGCTCATTGTTGATGATGGCCAGGGAATTCGTGATTTAGCTGATTTTCTGACTTTGGCAGGTTCAGGCTGGTCAGAAGAAGTAATTCAGAAAGAAGGTGCCTTCGGTATGGGCAGCTTCTCAATGCTTTACTACTGTGATCGGCTGCGAGTGGAATCGAATGGCTATGGCTTTGAAGCATATACACAGGACATTTTGAATGGTCTTGAAATATCTGTGTTTCAGAGCGATGTGACATCAGGTACCAGAATCGCACTGTATGGCTACGAAATCAGCGATGAAAACAATGCCAGCCGGATTGAGCTTTTATTAAAGCGTCTGGCCAAAGGGTTTTCAATTCCGGTCTTTTATGACGGCGCAGAACTGGATCGTCCATACAGTCTTGATAAAGGCGAAGTTGAGTTCATTGAAACGTCGATTGGTTTCTGTGCATTGTCTGACTTTGACGATGACACGCTCATTGGCAAGTCAGGCCTCTATTACAGGGACTACGGTACGGATGTAACGTATTTGTTTTATCAAGGGTTGCCAGTGGATAGCATCTGGGGACGGGAAATATCGAATCGGGATTGCCCTGGTAACATTATCCATCTTGATGAGTTGCAATTTGATGTGCGGATGCCGGACAGAGATGTTCTGATAGATCAGGCAGTTCAGAGCGGAAAAATCGAAACAGTTTTAAAAGAGCTGTGGCGAAAAAAGTTTATTGAGCTGAAAGGTATATTGGAACCAGCCATGTTTGCCAGTAAGTTCCAGCGCGCCCTAAAATCGTGGGAGTGTTTGGATCTGCTCAATGATATGGATGTCCTGCCAGATGGGGTTTTATTTACAGTGTCATCTTTGCCTGAGAATGATTCATACAGCAGATATGACTACACCTCATCGATAAATGGAATGACAAGGCAAAAACTGGAGTCGATTGGCCAGAAGATCGTGTTTTTTAATAACGATCATGGTTATGACTACTTCAGACCGCATCAGTACGCCTATCACCGTGAGGTGTTGTGCGCTGATATGGGCTCGCTGTCCATGCTACACAAAGACCATTGGATACATGAATGGTTGTTTGAAATTGAAGATGAAGATCTGACTATAACGGTAAATAAGCCCGGAAAGGAAGGTCATTATTCTGGCTACGGCTGTTTCGATTATCAAACATGTGAATCGCTGGTCATAAACGGACCAATGGGTGAGGTAACTGTCCAAAATGACTGCTTTGCAGTTAATGAAGACTTTATGTTTATCCCAAGCGGTGCTTTGAATGGAAGCAATATTCGTATCATATGCAATTATATTGACTCAAATGATCAATTTGATGAGTCAGGTTGTAATTATGATATCGAACAGTTCCAGGCATTACTCTATTCACTGAACCAATCAGTGGAAATGGGGGTGCTTTCCATGCTTCGCACAAGTGGTCTTAGTCAGTTTTCACTGCAAGGCCGACAGCTGCAGGTTACGTTTAATGAAAATGGAGTGCCTGAAAAGGTAACCTTGTCTGAGTTGGACAATGCAGCATAAGAGGTAAGTACTACGGTGCTTACTAAATAATCACTACCCGTTGGGAGATCACTCTCTTCGGGGAGTGGTTTATCTCATTGATAACTTCTTCGCCTCTTCTCTGATTATTCTTTGTCTGGCATTAGCTGCTTTCATTTCTCTAATGAAACCACCAGATGCATAAAGCATAAATACTGCATCAGCAATTTTTCCGTCTTCTTTAATTGCTTGCATCTCATAAGTGCGAAGTATCTTATGATCTACCAGTTCTTCAATAGCGTCTTTAAGTTTTTCAATACGACGTGTGACCCGTTTATGATGCATCAGACCTGAATCTCTATCCACTTGTGAAAAGATTGTTTTGTATGCAGGTGCATCCAGGCCTGCATTGATAAATCTATCTGCCAATCGTTTGAATAACCATCGTGCTAGTGGTTGTTTAAGGCTCATAGCATCTGCATAGTTATACTGTCGATAATCGAATTTATTGATTGCTCGACTGATTAGAGAGGAAAACTTTACAGCTGACAATGCGTTTGGATCTCGAAGGTATGAAGCTCTATCCGCTAATAGTTTATCTGACAGAATATTGGAACTGTATGCTTGCTTGCCATTGACTGTAATTGTTAGACGACAGTTTTCCATTATTTCTAATGCTTGTTTTACCTCATCAAGACTTCGTTTTTTGTTGAATGTCTTGAGTTCCTTGATAATCATGTTAATTGAGAACTTACACCAAGATTCTTCACGGTTTGAATCATGGATGCCGTGACTTTGTTGAAGAAATATCTTTCTTAGAATGTCTTCGATGAGTTCTTCTGTCTCTGATGGGTAGAAGTCTATTTCTTCACCATTTAGCTCAATACGTGCAGGCTTTAACTCCATTTCGCATTCTTCACCTGCAGGGGATTGAAATTCTTTTCGGAGAATTGGAAGGGTTCCGGATTCACTTCTCATCGAAGCTTGAATTTGTCTAGAAACGCTATATCGTGGAATTGAATCCCAAAAGCTCAGTAGATTTGAGAGCTGTTCAGTGTCACCAGAGGGACCAAGCAGAGTTGCAAAAAGATCATGATTTTTATTTCTTTCTGGTAAACCTGGAACAACTCTATTGGAATCATTCAATTGGTCAAGTATTGTGCGGGCGCTGTTTTTAGTTTGTTCACTCATCTAATGGCCTTGACTGAATTTCAGCTGATATCCGTTATCGAAAAATATAGCACTGGATGATGACACATAAAAAAAACACCGCAACCCCTTTCATCATATTTCTAAGCTTACAATAAAAGATTAAGAGGTATAGAGGAGAGGATAGAGAAATAAAACATTCTTATTCAATAAGTTACAGCACGAAAAGTCCCGGAAACCTATAACCATCTCCCATTTTGAAGCTTTCTAAACATACCTTGTCCCGGAAACCTATAACTTTTCCCAATCAATATCCTGAAAACCTACAACGCTGATCCCAAGAACCTATAACCAAAACGCTTAAAATAAGGCATTTTATTTTACATAACACTGTGGATAACTAATCGAATCCTGAAAACCTATAACAAAAATCCCGAAAACCTATATCAGGTGTGATTTTGAACAGTCCTGAAAACCTATAACCCTCGCGCAAAATCATCCACTGTCGACCGCTCAATTGTCCCGAAAACCTACAACCTATCATTGATAAAGTTAGAGCTTCTTGGAGTTTTTGATATTCAAAATGTCCCCAAAACCTATAACCACAGAAATCGGTTATCAAAAACTTACATCAATGCGATTAATTGTCCGCAAAACCTACCACCAATATTGATAATAAACAGTGAGTTAGCAGAGTGTCCTGAAAACCTATATGGTAAGAATGCATAGAAAAAATCAATATTAACTGCCTTTCGATCAGAAGCTTAAGCGAGAATTGAGAACTAAAACAGCTTTGAATAACAAAATAGCCAATACAAGTCTCATATGACAGTTTGTTCTAAGAGAATTGTCCGCAAAACCTATAACCTAAAGACTATAAAATCAGGTACTTATAGATGTGTCCTGAAAACCTATATGTCTCTGATCCCAGTAATTATCCGCAAAACCTACAACCAATTACCAATATATACAGTAACTTAGCGAGCTGTCCCCAAAACCTATATGCCATCTATAAGAGTATCTGTCCTGAAAACCTACAACCCTACAAATTCAGTTACTCAGAACGATAGGAACTAAGAAAAAGATTTTATCTTGTGAACTAGATCTCTGTCTTGCTTTGACTTGCATGAGAGTAAGCACTATATTCACTATAACGATTTTTGTACCTGACTTTCATTAGTCAGGTATGAAGTGCTCGTCCAACACTCCAAGTGGACGCTCAACTATTCACCTGTTAGCAGGTGATGTCACTGAATTGATTATCTGTACGCAGATAATTCACCCATAGGGGAACACTCCCTTATGGGCATAGTGTTCTCCTTTTTTTTATTTGAGGAGTAACACCATGACTAGAATCAATGTTCTTGAAGTAAGCTTTAAGGAATCGTCTGAGCAAATGTTGGAAGATACCATGCAAGATCTGATTTTATTATCAGACAGTATGACTACACCAGCTGGCAAAAAGACAATTGAAGCTGCGATTGAGGCTATTGCTGAAGAGCAACGTCGTAGAGCTGCTAAACCAGTTCTTGTTTCTATTTAGGCTTCCGCTGTTTATCTGCAGTAAGAGCTAAAGCCCCACGGGGCTTTAGTGATTCTGCAATCTGAAAGGCAGTATCTCTGTCTTTATCCACCAATAACGCTTTTAAGATTTCGTTTGCTTTTTGCACTTCGAGATCTTCACGTCCGCCGTGGATGACTTTCAGAGTTTTCTTTTTTTCTGCCATTTAGTTTTCCATTTTCAGGGGGAGCTTATGCAAGCAATTCTCAATTTAACAAAAGAAATGACCTGGTGCGAGTTTGCCGGTTCAATTTTTGGACTGCTGGGCGCTTTTTTGGTTGCCATGCAGGCACCTGGATCAGAGTTTGGGTTTGTGTTCTTTTTAATTTCAAATCTTTTCTTTATCCGATTTTCAATAAGTAATCGTTATTTCGCACTGCTAGTGATGCAAGTGGGGTTTACGGCTACCAGCTTAATGGGGATTTATAACGGTTTTTTCGTTTAATCCTTCAACATCTCAGCAGTACGCTGTTGAGAATTTTTTAACCCGGAGGGTAACCATTCCCTCGCGGGGGTGCGGCCCTCAAATAAATGAATGGAGCATATTATGACTCAATCTCAATTTATCACTGATCAAGGCCAAACCGTTACCGTCGAAGAGAAGCTGGTCAGTATCCCTTACGGCTGGTCTGGCCAAATGGATGTCTCTGGGGTAGAGGAGTGTGACGGACATGTTTATGTCTCGAATACACCAAAATTCTATGGAACATACTGGGTACTCAAAGATGGCACTGAAATGTGGCTTGAGGATTTTCTTGATGAATCCGTTGCCAATAGTTTTGCTGAACAAGTGAAGCAGGCTGCACTCATTAAAATCCAACAAAGACATTAAGTAAGTGAAGCTCAAAACATAACGCTCTCTGGTTTTCCAGAGGGCGTTTTTTTTATTTCACCATGACTCCAGCACCGAAATTCTGCATGCTACGCCTGCGCTACGGAATGTGATCACTGCGCTGTGTCATGCCTGGAAGAACAAGATGTCAAGGCAATGGCCCGCTGCATAAAACTGGACATGGACTGCGCGGAGGTCTGCCGGATGGCGGCCAGTTTTATGGCACGTGGGAGCGAGTTCGCCCAAGCGATCTGTCGGCTTTGTGCAGATATCTGTGAAGCGTGCGCCGACGAATGCGCTCAGCATGCGATGGAGCATTGTCAGCGTTGCGCGGAGGCTTGCCGCAAGTGCGCAGAGGAATGTCGACGCATGGCTCAGATGACTTGAGAAGTTCGCTGATGAATGCCGGTTGCTTCACAGAAGAAGCAGCCGGTCTATCATCATAAAAACCTAGCTCCTTACTGCTGTTCGTGCTATGCGAACGCAAAACAACCACTAGAATACGTATTGAAGAAATATTTTTTCTTGCAGATGAGTTCTGGCCACATGACGAATATGTAATCCATGTGCAATGTGTGTGAAAGACTCACAGAGTTACAGTCCATTTTGTTGTCAGTCTTTAAATATTGATTATGTGATTTTTGCCTCAACACAGCTCACATAAGGAAAGCTAGCATGAAATGCGATATCAAGATGATGTTAAGAGCCGGGCTCGGGCTCGCCGTTCTGGTTGCGGTTGTCTACACCACATTTCCTGCTGCGCGCCAATCGCTCATGGCCTTGACGCCGGCACTGTTCTTTCTGCTTTGCTCTCTGATGATGTTCTTCATGATGAAGGGCATGCAGTCATCTTGCCATGATGAGCAGAAAACCACGAAACAGGATACCGGATCGGAGGTAATGAGGCGTATTGCAGCTCCGATGGTGGGTGGGGATGATTTCTTCCACTATCCTCACACTCATTGTCATCCCGGTATTCTATACGCTGGTGAAACAGTATCGATTAAGGCCTCGTTAATCAACGGATGGTGGATGAGGGGGCACAAGCTGCTGAAACATCTGTTCTTCAGCAGCTTGTGTTATCAGAGCATCATTCCGTGGGTTATCGCCCCATTCAATCGCGTGAGCCACGAAGCCGGAGAGCGTTGAATACCACCGATGCCGAGCTGAGACTCATTGCGAGTGCGGCGAACATGGGTGAGAGCAGAATACCCGTGAGGGGATACAACACACCGGCTGCGATCGGGACGCCAAGCGCATTGTAGATAAACGCGAAACCCAGATTTTGCTTCATATTAGCGACGGTACTATCGGAAAGGTGCCGTGCGGTGGAGATTCCACGCAAGTCGCCTTTGACCAGGGTTACCTGAGCGCTGTTCATGGCAACGTCTGTACCCGTCCCCATGGCGATACCTACGTTAGCCTTTGCGAGAGCCGGGGCATCGTTAATCCCGTCCCCAGCCATAGCTACAATACAACCTTCAGCTTGAAGCTGTGTGACGAGGTCAAGCTTGTCAGCAGGTTTGACTTCGCCGTGCACTTCGTCGATTCCCAATTCCTTGGCAACAGCGTTAGCCGTTGCAATACCATCGCCGGTTGCCATGATGATACGAATCCCCGCTTGCTGGAGATCTCGCACTGCTTCCAGCGTGCTCTGTTTGATCGGGTCGGAGACAGCCAACAGGCCTGCAAGTTGGCCATCCGAGGCGAGATACATGACACTCGCACCTTTTTCGCGCAATGAGTCGGCGATGTTTGTCAGGTGGGTAACATCAATCCCGTCTTGCTGCATCAGAGCAGTATTGCCCAGGACCAGCGACTTACTATCGACTTGGCCACGAACGCCGATGCCGCTACCTGATTCAAAATCGTCGACTGCACTGAGTGTGAGGCCGCGCTCGCGCGCCGCGTTCACAATAGCGTCGGCAAGTGGATGTTCACTGCCTTGATCGAGGCTCGCTGCAAGACGTAGTACTTCATCGGCAGTTATGTCACCTGCCGGAATTGCTTGTTCAAAAGCCGGACGTCCTTCAGTCAATGTGCCGGTTTTATCAACAATCAGAGTATCGACTTTGCGGAAGTTCTCAATCGCGGCGGCATCGCGAAACAGCACGCCTTGCGTAGCGGCTTTGCCGGTTGCCACCATGATGGACATGGGTGTGGCCAGCCCCAACGCACACGGGCAAGCGATAATCAGCACCGCAACAGCATTTATCAAACCGTACACCCAGCTCGGTTGCGGACCGAAGAACCCCCAAACGAACAGAGTTGTTATGGCGATGACCACTACAGCCATAACGAAGTAACCGGCAACCAAGTCAGCCATGCGCTGCATGGGAGCGCGCGAACGCTGCGCCTGCGCTACGAGCTGCACAATCTGAGAGAGCACTGTGGCAGAACCCACTTTCTCTGCCCGAATCACAAGCGCGCCTGAAGTATTCATCGTCGCGCCAATCACCTTGTCTCCGGGTCGCTTGCTTACGGGGAGTGGCTCTCCGGTCAGCATCGACTCATCCAATGAGCTATTACCTTCCTCTACCGTGCCGTCAACCGGGACTTTTTCACCAGGGCGAACGCGCAAGCGATCACCTTCATGTACGTGATTCAAAGGCACATCTTCCTCAGTGCCATCCTTGTTGATCCGCCGTGCTGTCTTAGGCGCCAGACCGAGCAAGGACTTGATGGCAGCTGATGTTTGCGAGCGTGCCCTCAACTCAAGCATCTGACCCAACAATGTCAGCGAAATGATGACAACTGCTGCTTCAAAATAGACTGAAACGCGGCCCATCGACATGAAAGTTTCGGGGAATATGCCCGGTGCTATCGTTGCGACAGTGCTATAGATAAACGCCGCTCCAGTACCAAGGCCTATCAGCGTCCACATGTTCGGGCTGCGGTTCACTATTGATTGCCAGCCCCGTACAAAAAATGGCTGCCCTGCCCACAACACTACAGGTATTGAAAGAACGAGTTCGATCCATGTTTGCACGCCCATGCTGAACCAGCCAAGCTGCGGGCCGAACATAGCAAGTATTGTCACGATGACAGTAAACGGCAGCGTCCACCAGAACCTGCGTGAAAAATCTTTCAACTCTGGATTGTTATCATCATCCAGACTGGGCATCAATGGCTCAAGAGCCATGCCACACTTTGGACAGGTTCCCGGGTGATCTTGCAGGATCTCCGGATGCATAGGGCAAGTGTACGTCGTGCCGGGCTCATGCGGCGTTGTATGTTCCTCCGACTTGGAGGGATCGAGGTACTTTTCCGGGTCATCACGGAATCTACCCAAACACTTGGTGCTGCAAAAATAGAAAGACTTACCCTCATGCTCCATGTGATGGGATGAATTCTCTGTAACTCGCATGCCGCACACGGGATCTGAGAGCGGCGCATCTGTGTGCGACGGATCCACGTGGTGTGGATGTTCTGATTGATTCCGCCTCATAACAACTAATCCTCTCGAGGTATGTGCCAAATTCCGTATACGCGTGCGTATAGCCTCATGACTGCATACATTTACTTCTTTTCAGCACCATCTTAACCCACTACAGGATGAAGAAGCCAGAAGTCTGCGCACCTAACAGGAACCCTTTGGAAGAAGCATGGGACGACGAGGCCGTCGATAACATGTAATTGATTGTCATTTTCTAGATCGGCTGGCTCCGTCGTTTTTTGATGGCCGAGATCTCTACCTGCCACGCTCTCAACTGTCGAGGTAAATCTGGTCAATAAAATCGGATATATGACACGAGGATTACATGAATGTAACGATAGAGTCATCCGCGTGACAGCGGCGCCGCCTATCATCGGAATAAAAGAATGTGCGGCATTCAGGGGACTGAATCATGATTGAACACCATAAGCTCTCTGTGTCGATAGTTAAAGAATTACCGAGGCAAATATGATGCATTCCAATATTAAAGGTCGTTCCTGGTTGGCAGGTTTATTTTTGCTTTCCGTGATCAGCGCTGGCACGGCAACCGCATCGGAGTTGGTCGCTGAAGTTTGGAAAGACCCCGACTGCGGTTGCTGCAACGAATGGATCCAGCATCTTGAAGAAGCCGGCATCCAAGTCCGCACTTTCGATATCGGCAACACCGCTATACGGGAACAGTTTGGCATCGCAAGACAGTTTGGCTCCTGTCATACCGCCAGAATCGGCGGCTATGCCATCGAAGGCCATGTACCGGCTGCCGATATCAAGCGTCTCCTGAAAGAAAAACCCGAGGCCATCGGCCTGACCGTGCCCGGAATGCCGATCGGGTCACCTGGCATGGACGGCCCGCTCTATGGCGACCGCAAAGACCCCTACGACGTTCTGCTGATCCATGTCGATAGCAGCACCAGCGTCTATCAAGCCTATCGCTGATCGATGCGATGAAACGGCCAATGTCCCGGTGACCTTCGGGATCAAGAGGAGAACGCAGTCATGAACACAGTGGATCTCGACGTGCAGGGTATGAGCTGCGGCTCATGTATCGCGAAAGTCACCGATGCGCTGAAAGAGCTGCCGGGAGTCGATGCCGTGGAAGTGCATTTGGCCACCGGCCGCGTTCGAGTTCGAGGCAACTTCGATCACGGCAACGATCTGCTGCTGTCGACGTTGCAACGGGCCGGGTATCCCGCGCGTCTGGCACGCGGCGACACCCTGTCCAGCCAATCAACAGGAGGCGGCGGCCGAAGTTGCTGCAGCCAAAATTCTTAAACATAAGAAGAGGTGTAATGCACATGAACCGTACTACTCAATTTCGCTCTCTGATTGTTGGTGCCTGTCTTGCGACCGGCTTGCTGATCACATCGGTCGCTCAGGCCCATATCTCCCTCGTCAAATCCACACCGACGGCCGATGCTGTTGTCACGACACCGCAGCAGATCGATCTCGTCTTCAGTGAACAGCTTGTACTTCGCGCCTCGCGCTTGGAGCTGAGCGTCATAAAGGACGGCGGGACCGCAGAGAAAGTCGAGCACATCGACGTTGAACTCATCAACGACGGCAAGACGCTGCGCGCTACGTTGCATAACCCCCTCGGAGTAGGCGTCTACCACGTGCAATGGCGCGCCGTCGGTGATGACAACCATCCGATGACTGGCGAATACAGCTTCACCATCAAATGAGCGGGCGCCAACATCATGTCCAGTCTTCCCGACTACACACTTCGGTTCATGCAGTACCTGGACTTGATGCTGCTGTTCGGATTGCCGCTATTCGCGTGGTACGGTCCGGCCACCTCAACGATCAGCGGCGATAAGCACCCACTCCTGCCCAGATGGGCCTTGACCCTAGGCTCCTGATCTGTGGAGTGCTCGGCTTGGCGCTGGCGGGCATTGAGATTGTGCGCAGCACGGCTGGCATCATGGGGGTCGCGGTTTCCGATCTGGCACGGGACGACTTGGCCTGGTATCTGTTCGACACCCCCGCTGGGCGCGCCGGGCTGACGCGAGCATTCCTGCTGGTTCTGCTGCTTGCTTTACTCGGCTGGCAGTCGCAGCGCGCCGAGCGCCCATTCCCCATTCGGCGAGTGACCCTGCTGGCCGGCGTGGCGCTGGTCAGCCTGGCATGGAACGGACACGCTGCCAGTGGCGAGGGTGTGAGTGGTACGGTGCGGCTGGTGGCTGGTATGGCGCACCTGCTCGCTGCCGGCGGCTGGATCGGGGCCATCTTCGCCTTGCTGATTCTGTTCGTTCGACACGGCAAGCCCGCCGCGGGTGAGGGCTTGCACATGCTGTGGCGGGCACTGCACACCTTTTTGCGCCCAGGCACCGTCTTCGTTGGTGTCCTGGTGGTGACCGGCATCCTTCACTACGGGGATCTGGTCGGCTGGTCCATCGCACCGCTGTTTCACAGCCGGCACGGTAACCTGATGCTGCTCAAGCTGGCGCTGTTCGCTGCGATGCTGGGCCTCGCCGCCCTGCATCGCTGGTGGTTGGTGCCCCGGCTCGAACGTGACATCCATACCGGCGTCCCTTCGCACTCTGCACAGCACCTGCGACTGAGTGTGACCATCGAGGCGATGATCGCGCTCCTGATTCTGGTAAGCGTAGCGGTACTCGGCACCCTTAGCCCTCATGGATGACAACACTTGGAGGCCAACAGGTGGACAACAACCAACCAGGGACTTTGTGCATGCCATGCACGAGTAATGAAGGGGCCTCATGGAGCTACGTCATTTACGGTGTTTCATCGCAGTTGCGAAAGAACTCCATTTCGCCCGCGCTGCCGAGCGGCTGCACATCGAACAGTCTCCGCTATCACGGGCCATCAAGGAACTGGAAGAAGAACTGGGCGTGTCGCTGTTTGCGCGTACTACGCGCAGCACGCGGTTGACTCGAGCGGGCACGCTGTTTCTTGAACATGTTCCTCGCGTGTTCGCTGCACTTGAGCAAGCGCGTGACAGCGTAAGGGCTGCGGCCAGTGGTTTCCACGGTCAGTTACGCATTGCCTTGTCCGATGGTATTACGCCGTCGCGATTGCCCGCTTTGTTGGCACAGTGCCGTTTGCATGAACCAGAGGTCGATATTCGTTTGTTCGAGGTGCCGCTGTCGCAACAGATCAAGGGATTGGTTGATGATCTTTACGACGTGGGCTTTGCGCAGTCTGACGATGTGGGCGATAACATCCTCGCCGAGCCTGTCTGGTCCGAGCCATTGATGGTCGCGGTGCCCGAACGGCATCCTATCCTGAGTCACAAGCGCATTCCTCTGGACGAGGTGCTACGCTATCCGCTGGTGATGTGTGATCCGGTCGTATGCGAAGGTCATGTGCGTCAGATCGCCCGCGTGTTACGCACTGTGGATGCAGAGCCGCTGGTGGCTGAACAGGTTGCTTGGTAGCGAGCATGCCAGAGTATTCATTCGATGGACCCGGTATGGTTCCTTTCGCACGTGACACAGAGAATTTTTGGTACAAACTCTCAAAGATTGCACTTACGCAGGCGTCGCCGACAATGTATGTCCGCAGGCTTCGATGGGCCGGCGATGTCCTGAATGACCTAGAAGCGGCCGGAGCGAGCGTGTCCAAATTCACGCGAAAATCCCTGTTAAGGGAATGCAATTCGATCAAGATAGATGAAACTGACGGGCTCAGCTATCTCCGCAAATTCTTTGAAATTCTATTTGCCAACTTGGCGATCGACTTTCGTCTTTTCTCGCTGCTTCAAGAGCATCACACAGCGTTCTTTGGTAGCTCGCAAGCTAGAGTTGATCGTCTGAAGAGTGAGGGCAGCGAATTCATTGGAGACATCGAGACGTTTAGAAAGGTTTTTCAGAGCCGGACAGGCATAACTATTTCAACAATCCACGGCGTGAAGGGGGCGGAATTTGATGCAGTGATCGCCTATGCCTTGTTAGAAGACATGGTGCCGCACTTTAATGACCCGAACGGCCAAGAAAGTGCGCTGAAACTGCTGTATGTCATCGGATCACGCGCAAGGAAGAACTTGCACCTGATTTCAGAACGGGCGAATTCGCCAGTACTCTGGTGAAGAATATCAAGCGACTCGGCAACTGGCCGCCTGCAAGTTTTCATACGACCAAGTTTAGTGATTACTCGATTTAAACTATGGCAAAGGGAGACAGAATCGCCTGAAGCGCAGGAAAACGGGTGTGTCATAAGCTAGAGCGGCTGCGGGATCTAGCATGGTGCAGGTCGACGTGGAAGAGAGCACATTCAGACGTTGCATGGAGTATGACAACGAATTGTGCTCTCTGTAACTGCCTGCTATGGCATGCTGGGGCTTGCTATCTCGACGCTCTCATATGGCTCCTAGCCCACAAAATGACCAACGTGAGAAGAAGCATCAATCCAGCCTAGCCCATTGCTCTGCATAGCTTTCTGATCCGATATTCCCTCACGCCGAGCACTTGACATCTGCCATTTTTTAAGGTCGTTAAAATCACGAAAATGTAATTCAGAGGTAAGATTATTGCCCTGGATCACTACAAAAGTCGTAAAAATTAACCTAAATATTCCCGTAACAATGCTCTAAGTCGTACAAATTACTGCGACCCCCGTAAAAGTCACGACTCTCATAGCCATCTATAGGAAGCTATTCAGTCAATGCAGGCCACTTAACACCGCGATGCATAATTTCCAAGATAGACTTTTCTGGCTCATCAGCATTATAAAATCCCCAATAATTCTTAGTATGCGGAGTTTTTAACCGATTATGAATGTTTCCAACATCGAGACATTGTATGAATGCGTGGATTTTACCGTCAGGTCCCATTGCTTTAATAAGTAAGCAGCGGTCGTCCTCGCTATCGAAAATCATATTTTCAAGATCGTTCACCAAATACATATCTTCCTCCTTGATTAATTCAGTTGATTATCTAAGCACTGCTGAATTATACCCAGAGATTCCGTAAGTCTTGAACTGACATCTTTCGCAGTAAAACGTAATATCCGCAAGCCATGGAGTGTCAGTAGATTCTGGCGTTCACGGTCACGTTGAAATTTATCTTTAAATGAATGGGCCGTGTGGCCATCCAGTTCGATGGCAAGCTTATGAGCTGGAAAGGCAATATCTATCTGAAACTTTCTTCCAGGGATTGCACCTTTTAATTCTCATTCACATTCTGGCCAGTACACCTGGCAGCACTCAAACAGTACTCGTTGAGGTGATTTTGTCTTTGATCGCTTTTTACCAAAACCTGCAGGAAGTTTCTTTCTGACGTTCGCACTGTCCCCCTGGGCGATAAGCCCAAGTCGTTTAGCGTCTTCCTCAGACAGCCTGATGACCATGATCGAATACCCTCAATCTAAATTGATTTCAGGTTCTCATGGATCTGGGATCACGCAAGTTTGAGTCTAAATTTACTGAGAGGTTTGGATTTTTCGTTTGTTGCCTGTTATGGCCAGTGCCTGTTTACGATACTCATCGACGCTTACAGGAGAAGATGAAGCCTCTCTTTCTTGAGGCTGATGGAGTGATTGCTTTTCTATTGCAGATTTTTGTTCCATTTTCAGCCGAGCAGCCACTTGTTCACTCGACTCGCCTGGGCGTGCAGCATCACGAATCATTTTGTCAGTAATTGCGCCGGGCTTGGCTTTGAATTCAAACTGAATATGGGTAATCACTTTGCCTGTCTTTCTTAGACCGTACTTAGCATCCAAATTTGAATGAAGGTTGATTTCCTTTACACCCGGATCGATAACCCGCTTTTTTAGATCTGTGACGCGTTTATAAAGATTTTGCACCTGTAATCGCTCTCGAAATTCATCAAGCGTTATCTCAAATCGTCCAACACCAGACCACTGCGAAAACATCTCATACATCCGAATCGAATAAACGCTCTCAAAACGAGCGATATGAGTCAGTTTGTATTTAGTGAAGCTGGATGTGAGGCTGGAGAGGTAGGGGATGATACCGGCAGAGAAAATCATCACCAGCCGTCCTTCACCGGGGATGTAATCAATTGAGCTGATCCAGCGTGTTTTACGTTTCGTGATGGCGGGGTTAGATGGATCTGGATCATCAATTACAACGGTTCGCTCATAAAGCTTCTCTGAAGCCGCCTTTAAAGCGCGATAGATATTTTTATTGTCCTCTAAACCTACTAAGTCCTGAATATCCTGAGCATGCACTTCAAATGTCATGTTCTCCTCAAGGCTGTTGCGAGAATCAATCTGTGAGATACCCGCCAGCAAAACACGTTGCTCATTCAATGTAAGCCTATAACTGGCTTCAATTAGCTTGTTTGATTTAACGATCAGCCTGTTATTTTCATTGGACATCTTCAAAACCTATACAACGACATCACCGGTTGGTGTCTCGAAATATATACCTGAAGAATTTTATTTAATACCGTAAACTGTCGTTCTATCGTACATCTACAGAATAGTGTGGCTTCATTAGAGTCATCACACCGTAAATCTGTCGTTTTGAAGGAATAAAGCCGGCAAAGCAGCGCCATCTGTACAGATAACCGTAAATACGTCGTCATGTACCGTTAATTTGTCGTTTTCAAGTGATGAAATTATACCGTAAATCTGTCGCACTATAGCTTGTAATGTATTGATACTAAACACTTTTGCTAACAACAATGCAAAACTGATCCACCTCAACAATTGAAATCTGAGCCACTTGTTTTCACTATTGTGCCTTTTCGGAGGCACTTTGATTACAAAAGAAGAACTCATGAAAATTCAGATTTTGCATCAACAAGGCCTCTCACAAAGAGCCATCGCCAAGCAGTTAGGCATTTCTCGTAACACGGTTAAGCGATACTTGAATACCCGTATTGATGAGCCGGTGTATGCAACACGAACTAAGCAAACGTCCTTGCTGGAGCCCTTTAAGTCGTTTCTACACTCGCGGATCGCACAGGCTAAACCAGTGCATCTCTCGGGCGTGGTTTTATTCCGAGAGATACAAGAGTTGGGTTACACCGGCAGCTTGTCGTTACTACGGCAATATATCTATCAATACCGAGGCCAGAAAACCATTGAGCCCATCGTGCGTTTTGAAACACAAGCCGGTAAACAAATGCAGGTTGATTGGGGACAAATGCGTGGGGGAAAACGTCCCATCCATGCCTTTATTGCGGTACTGGGTTTCAGCCGGGCAATGATGGTCGTGTTTACCGATAACATGCGTTACGACACACTGGAATACTGTCATCGTTTGACCTTTGATTATTTTCAAGGCATTCCCCATGAGGTCTGGTACGACAATATGAAGACCGTTGTGGTTGAGCGCGATGCATATGGCGAGGGGCAACACCGACTGCATCAGCCTTTTTACCAGTTTGCCAAAAGCATGGGGTTTATCCCCAAACTCTGCCACACCTATCGACCACAAACCAAAGGTAAAGTCGAACGTATGGTGCGCTATGTCAGGGACAACTTCTTTCACCCGCTCAACACCAAACTGATGGCACTAGGGCAGACATTAGATATACCAACCGCCAATGAAGAAGTAGCACATTGGATAGAAACCGTGGCTCACCAACGTATACATGACACCACCAAACAAACACCCGCCGCACGTCTGGTGACAGAAAGGCCGATGTTGCAATCTTTGCCACCTCAAATTCTGCCTGTGACGGCTTCATTGTCCAAAGACAGCTCCATGCATTCATTAAGCTTACTCAGTCAGCAACCATTGCATCATGACTTAAGCGTATACGACCAACTGGTGGAGACCTTATGAACCTGCAATTATCGCGTATTGGTGAGCTCACTAATGAGTTGCAACTACCAGGTGTTGATTCAAATGCTAGTGACTTGGCGCAACAAGCCGCAAAACAGGAGTGGGATTAGCTGACCTTCCTTGAACAGATCTTGCAGTGTGAGAAACGTTCACGTCATCAACGCAAACAACATATGTTTACTCGTATGGCAGGCTTTCCATCTCTGAAAACGTTGGAAGACTTTGATTATGCCTTTGCATCTGGCGTACCGAAAAAGCAAGTCACCGAACTTGCCTCGTTATCATTTATCGAGCGACAGGAAAATGTTGTTCTACTCGGTCCTTCCGGTCTCGGCAAAACCCATATTGCCGTAGCACTGGGTTACAAAGCTGTTCAGGCAGGTATTAAAACTCGATTTATCAGTGCGTCCGACCTGATTCTGCAATTGGCAACAGCCCAGCGACAGGATAAGTATAAGCAAGTGATGCAACGTTCTGTTGTCGCACCTCGTTTGCTCATTATTGATGAGATAGGCTATCTACCTTTTACGGCACATGAGTCCAAGTTGCTGTTTGATGTGATTGCCAAGCGCTATGAGAAAGGCTCGGTCATATTAACCAGTAATCTACCCTTCGGTCAGTGGGGACAAGTCTTTGCCAACGATATGGCACTGACATCTGCAATGCTGGACCGAATTTTACACCACTCCCACATCATACAAATCAAAGGAGAAAGCTATCGGATCAGAGAAAAGAAACAAGCTGGATTAATGGATAAACCCAAGGAATAGTGGATCACTTTTCAATTGGTGCTGTGGATCAGTTTTCGACTGTTGTTGACATGAAGTGGGACAACCGGTTGGTGGCGTCGTGCATGAGAGCCCCACGAAGCTATCGGGTCAAATAAAGTAACCTAATATGATAGCAATGAGTTAAGTTTAACGTGGTTAAATTCTCTTGGCTGATCGACGCTTCTGTCAATGCAGAAGCGTCCAATTTCACAAGGCCGTCCCCCAGGCACAACCACATTTGAAGCCGAGCCAGCGCTGGCCTTCGGAAAAGCGGTGCGTGCCACACGCCTGGAACAAGGAGTCGGTCAGGAAAAGCTGGCAGGCTTGGCTGGGGTCGCGCGCTCGCACATGGGCAAGATCGAGCGTGGAGAGCATATGCCTACGCTGGCTCTGATACTGAAAATTGCCGCCGCGCTCGGGATAAGTGCTGCCGAACTGATGGCTGTAACAGAGCGCAACCTTGGTTCTGGCACCGATTCTTGAGATTGGCCGTCTGTGGATGGCGCCGTCAGTCGCCCAAACGGTCGCGTAGGCGAGCGATGAATCGCTCCAGCGAAACCGACATACTGCTGTTTTCGGACCAAAGCAAGTAGGTAGTGATGACTGCGGATTCCATCGCCAAGGGACGGATCACAACATCCGGACGCTGGTAGCCAGCGATCCTGGTCGTCGTTGTGAAGCCGACGCCGTAGCCTGCACCGACAAGGGTGAGCATCATGTCCAGCGAGGACGCGTGCTCAACGACATTCGGCTTGTGCTCCAGAGGCTGCAGGAGCTGTGCCAGTTGGTGGCAGTACCCCTCGCACACCTGTGGATCGCACAAGACGAGCGGGTGGCTCCCGAGTTCATGAAGTGGAACCTCCCTGTGGGCGAGCAACTCGTGCCGGGCTGGCACAGCAAGCACCAGCGGGTCTCGCCAGATCGGTTCCGCAACAATGCCATCACCGACGTCGGCGGTGTGCGCGAACCCGATCGTGAAGTCGCCTGATCGTAAGCCGCGCAATTGCTCGGCCAAAGGCACTTCGGACAGACGTATCTCGACCTCCGGCTCCTCGGCGCGGCAACGGGCCAGAAACGCCGAGAGCCGAGGGTCGGTCGCACCATCGGAGACGGCAATGCGCAGGTTCCCTCGCAAGCCTGCTGCGACCGCTCGAACGTTCTCCTGTGCCTGCTCCAGGACAGTGAACAGCCTGCGGATGTCCTGTAAGAAGGCGGCGCCAGCAGGGGTCAGCGCTGTGCCCCGGCGATTCCGATCGAAGAGCACAACCCCTAGCTCGTCCTCAAGCTCTTTGATAGTTCGAGACAAGGGGGATTGCTCTATATGCAGGCGCTCAGCGGCGCGTGTGAAATGAAGCTCTTCGGCCAAAACGATAAAGCAACGCAAGTGTCGCAGTTCCATGAGCAATGTTCCTATTCAGGCGCTGACAACCTCCTTCTATTTGCTCACGCCATGCAGGTTGAAAACTGCTTTTAAGCGATGTATGTGGCATATGTTCTTTGAGCACGAGTCGTAGGCGTTCAACTTTTCCAAACGAGATGCCGGGCTCTGATTGACCAAGCGCTCAAGAGCCCTGTATATCTACGGCGCTACGGTTCAATATTTACAATGTCACCAATGTCATGTACGTATGCGAGTGCATAGGCCATCTCTCCAGACGTTTGCGCATGCAAAAACATCAATGGTTGCCCGCTTGTTACCTCGTCCCCTAGGCGAACCTGCAACTGAATCCCTGCGGCCGAACTCTCTGGCGCTCCGGCCAATTTGGCTAAACGGGAAAGTTTCCGGTTGTCGATGTGTACTGCTCGTCCCGTAGTGGTTGCCAAAAGCGGTTCGACGTAAAGAGCTTGGGGTGGCTCACGAAATCCCCCCTGAGCGGCACAGATCCTCTGAAATTTTTCCCAGGCGCGGCCACTGCTGATCGTCTCGTGAGCCAATCGAATTCCATCCCCTTCTTTGGCGACGCCGCCAAGCTCAAGTACCGCACCCGCCACCATCGCCACACGGTCACGTAGATCCTGTGGCGCATCAGCCTCGTTGCGCAATACCGCCAACACATCGCGTGCTTCCAACGCTGGGCCGATACCTCTGCCGACAGGCTGGCTGCCGTCTGTAAACAGGCAACGCAATACAAGGCCAAATGACGCGGCGACTTCCGAAAGGTGATATGCAAGATGCTCGGCCGTTTCCTGGCTGCGGACTTTTGCGGTTGGCCCAACCGGAATGTCGATCACGATGTGGGTCGCCCCTGCCGCAATCTTCTTGGACAACACCGAGGCAATCAGTTGTCCTTGCGTGTCGATATCCAGTTCACGCTCAATGCGCACGAAGATGTCGTCCGCGGGGCTGAGGTGCATCGCGCCGCCCCACGCCACGCATCCACCCTCTTTTTCCACGACCTTTCTGAGCGTATCCAGGTCCAGGTCTACAGGAGCCAGCGTTTCCATGGTGTCCGCGGTGCCAGCGGGAGAGGTGATGGCGCGTGATGAGGTCTTGGGCATCACCAATCCATTGGCTGCGGCGATGGCAACCACCAACGGCGTGGTGCGATTTCCCGGTAATCCGCCCACGCAATGCTTGTCCACAACAATCGGAGCCTGCCATTGCAGGTGATCCCCGACATCGACCATCGCACGGGTGAGATGGATGGTCTCTTGCATATCCAGAGGCAGTACCGCCGTTGCGGTCAGGAAGGCCGAAAGTGCGACATCGGTATAGCGACCATCGACCACATCACGGACGATCGCCTGCAACTCCGTCGTTTGCAGTCGGTGGCCGTGAATTCGCGCACGCACGGCCGACAACGATTCGAGCAGCGGAGGATGCCGAACCTGCACAAGATCGCCCTCATGAATGTCCAGGGCATCCCAGGCGGCCTCGGACAGAGCGATCTGTCCGGTTTTGAGCAGATCGCTGTCGATTTGGTACAGTAGCGCTTGCACAGTGCGGTCGCCGGCAATGAGCAGTACCTGTGACCGCGGTGCCAGCCCTTCGGCACGGCAGACATGGCAATCGGTACGCATCAAGACGACGGGTTGATGCTGGGCATGCAGTCGCATGCGCAATGCTTGCAAGGCGGGTGTCTGGGGGGTGATGCGGGCACTCACAGGGCGAATTCCTGGTTTTGCATGGACACCGATGCGTGCCAATTGAGTTCGCGCTGGATACGTTCGCGCAGCGCCTCGGAGGCATCGGATTCACCGTGAACAATGAACACTCTTTCCGGTGCCTTGGTAAAGCTGCGCAGCCATCGCATCAGCTCATCGCTGTCGGCATGAGCCGACAACATCGCAAGCTCGGCGACCTCCGCCTTGATCGGCATCCAGCGCCCATGAATTTTGACTTCGCGAGCGCCCTCAAGCAGTTTGCGTCCGCGCGTACCTGCGGCCTGAAATCCAGAGAACAGCAGCGTGTTCTGATGACTGCCGCCAAACGCTTCTATGTGATGCAGCACGCGGCCACCGGTGGCCATGCCGCTGGCGGAAATAATCACCTTGGGGTAGCGATTCGCCGATAGCGCCTTGGACTCTTTAACGTCGCGCATGTATGTGACTTCTGAGAATGCCGCCTCGAAATCGTGTTGTGCGAGCTTGTGGTCGTCGGCATGGCGGTGCAGCAGCGCAGTTGCGCTGGTGGCCATCGGACTGTCCAGATAGACGGGCACGGTGCGGAGCCGACCGCGCTGTCGCAACAGCCACAAGTCGTAGATCAACGACTGCGCTCGTCCAACGGCAAAAGCGGGAATCACTACGGTGCCTCCGCGGCGAGTCGTGCGCTCGATGATGTCGCCCAGCGCTTCGACGGCATCGGAACGGTCATGACGACGATTGCCATAGGTGGACTCGATGATGATGTAGTCCGCTGCCGTGACGGGTTCAGGATCAGGCATGACCACATCGTCATAGCGCCCCAGGTCGCCGGAGAACACCAAACGCTTGCCGCCAATGTCGATCTGAACCGTCGCCGCCCCAAGAATGTGACCAGCGCTGCGCAGCAGTAGACGGGCATTGCCCGGCAATTCCGTCTCTTGATGCAGCGGCACCGGTTTGAACTGCAGGAGCGCACGTTCTGCATCCCGAACCCGATACAGCGGAAGGGCTGGCTTGTGTTTGGAAAATCCTTTTCGATTGGCGAACTCGGCGTCCTTCTCTTGCAACCAGGCACTGTCGAGCAGGATGAGTTCGGCGACATCTCGCGTGGCTGAGGTCGAGAAAATCTTCCCGCGGAACCCGTCCAGCACCAATCGGGGCAGATACCCACAATGATCCAGGTGCGCATGCGTCAGTACGACCGCATCGATGTCCTTGGGTTCAACGGCCAGGCGCTGCCAATTAAGTTCGCGCAGGTTTTTCAATCCCTGGAACAGTCCGCAGTCGATCAGAATGCGGGTATTGCCATGGGTGATAAGGTGCTTGGAGCCGGTGACGGTGCCGGCACCACCCAGGCTGGTCAATGAGAGCATGTATTTGTCTCCTCTCTTGTTGGTGGGTT
This sequence comes from Methylophaga sp., assembly GCF_030651745.1. The sequence goes on along the minus strand of NZ_JAUSCC010000122.1, from coordinate 55,781 downwards.
GTGAAATCAGGAACCGGCGCGGTCGCCGCGGACCGCGTCAGAACCACTTGAAATTCGCGCGTCGGTCGCGGCCGCAGCAACCTGCGAACTGTTCCAGCCGGTCACTTGCGCAGCCGCATAGATGGCGTCCGCCCAGGTGCAGCGGTTGGCGATCAGCATTCCAGCCACATCGAGTGTGCCGCCGCGGTTGATGTAGCCCAAAGCCCGCGTCTTCGAGGGGCCGCTGTCAATGCGGCGCAGCACGCCCAGCATCGGCTCAGGGCGGGTATGGCTCATCAACACGCGCGGCAGGTGAGGCGGGAAGAGTGCTTGCAGGGCTTCGTCACCGACCACGAAGGTGGCCTCAAGGTCATCTCGCGGAATGCGCAGGCGGCCGGGTTCGATCACTACAGTGACGCACGACGCAAGTCCATGGCGCTCCAGGCGGGCGTGGGCTTTGAACGCTTCCTCCAACTGGTAGGCGCCAATCACCACGAACTGCAGTTGTGCTGTAGCCGGATCGCCGGCTACATGGGCTGCTCCGTGCTCAACCAGCGATTGAGCGGCGGCGGCGTTGAAGTGATTCGGCGTGTCGCGCTTGGAGACCACCACACAGGCCACTTGGCCCCGGCTGGCGTAGACCGCTCGCAGCGCGGCGGACGCCGTGTTGGCATCCACCGGGAACAACACGCGTGCGGTGTCCGACATCTCCCCCAGCAATGCTTCGCCAATGGTCGGGTCCTGGTGTGACTGCTCGTTCTTGCTGTTCTCCCAGGTGTGGGATGTGACGATCAGCGGGACGGAGATCCAGCCTGGCGGCTGGCCCAGCTCCTTCTGCCGACGCGCGAAGATGATCTCCTGGCGCATCAATCCAAGCATCTTGACCGCGAATGCCTCGTAGCTGACGATCAGGTTCAGCCCCCCTTTGTTGGCGAGGGCGGCGGCCGCAACGGCTTCTTCATTGAGTGCGGTGACCACCGAGCCATCCGTCGATTCCGGGACGCCGGGTTCGGGCACGTTGACGCGGTGCTTGAGCAGCGCTAGCGTGGTCCCCATCTTGTTGCTGGCCAGTTCATCGGGATTGCCGATCCGGATGCGCAACTGTGGATTTGCCTGCACTAGCTCCACGAACCAACGGTCCAGTGCGGACATGGCGCTGCCCGATACCTCAGTTGGCGCCCAGGCCGGCATCGGCAGATGAGGGCTCGCTGGATGGCGTAGGGCCATGGGGTGCTCGCTTTCGCGCGAGCGCTGGCTCTGGCCGTGATTCGCAAGGACGGTGAGCGCGTTTTCCAGTTCGCTCTCGGGCACGAACAGCGCCGCAGCCCCTGCGTTGAAGGCCTCGCGTGCCTGCGCATCCTCGCGCGGATTGCCGTTCAGCGGCAGGTTGTGGGCGGCATTGGTCGCCGCGCCCGGGAAGCCAAAACCTTTCTCCGTCTCGGCGATCACGTAGGGCAGCTTGACCGGATAGCGCCGATCCGAGCGTGCGGCGAAGGCGCTCAGCGTGTCTTCGGCTTCAACAATGGCCCATGCGATCGCCATCGGATCACGTCCATCAACGATGACCGGATCGAAGCCGTTGTGGCGCAGGTCCTCGGCCAGCCAGGTAGCGCCACCTTCCTGCACGATCTGGGTGCGCTGCTCGATGCGCCGTCCGTTGAGAATCATGACCGGGATGGCGAAGCCGCAGTCCTCGGCGCGCCACCAGCGCGGCGCCCAGTCCGAGCCACGTTGTTCCTCGAAAGCGCCATCACTGAGGAATGCCACCAGGCTTTCTCCCGGCAACGGCGTGTGCACATACTGCAGCCCGGCGAACCCCAGATAGCCGCCTTCGGAGATCGCGCCGGCCGTGTTCGGCCCGGCATGGCTACCCAGCGGTACCGCGGGCCGACCCTGCTTATCGATGGCATAGGAGTAGAAGTCCGCGATCAGGAGCGACAGGCCCGCCTCGCTGCGGTCGTAGCGTCCACGCTGGGCGGCGGATACATCGCCGGTCAGTGCGTTCACCGCCTCGATCGCGGCCACGCAGTGCCCCTGCCCCATGAGCCAGCCGCGTGTCGTCCCGGTCAGCGCGTTGGCCAACAGATAACCCACGAAGGCTGGCACCATGTTGAGCGAGCCGCCGGTGTGGCCTTCGGGCGTTTGTTTGAAATCATCGGAGCCCAGTGGGCAGCCGCTTCGGTCGATGCGCCGGGCATAGGTCATATGCGCCACTACGCTCATGGCCGTGCAGGCCACCCGGTCGGCTGCAGCCAGCAGCGCATGGGCCGAGGCTTCGTCTGCTATACGCCTTTGCGCGACCAGACGTTGCACTAGGGCCTGCATACGTTCGATGGTTTCAGACCTGTGCGCGATGGGCCCGTAACCAGCACGCCAATCGGTTGCGAGGTTAGCTTGAGAGGACATTTCAGGTCTCCTTGAAAATAGTTGGATCGATAAAAAGATCAGCCTCGCGGATCGGTTTTCCCGCTAGAGAGAGCGTCGGCAATCAGCGAAGCGAGACCAATCCGGTTGCTCGGATGCGGTACTGCGTCGGTGGACGTAATTCGGGCAAACAACGGTGTCAATTGGGCCCAGGCATCCTCGGCGAACAGGGCATGCACCACTACGCACTCCGGCTTGCGCATTCCTTGCTCGGCGAGCTTGCGCGCCGCGACGGCGAGCGTGCGGCCTGATGATGCGATGTCGTCCACAAGCACCGGCGTTCTGCCGCGCCAGATCGACAGGTCGGGAACATCGATGTCCACGCTGCGATCGCCATGGCGTGTCTTGCGAAGCACAGCGTGCGGTACGCCGATGCGGGACGCGATGGCGCCGGCCCACTGCTCGCTTTCCTCGTCGGGGCCCACGATCAAAGGTTCTTCGACATGATTCGCGATCCAGTCGGCCAGCAGTGGTGCGGCATGCAAGGTGATGGTGGGGATCGTGTAGACCGCTGATAGTGTCGGATAGCGGTGCAGATGCGGATCCACCGTGAGCAGCTTGTCGAAGGTCGATGAGACCAGACGTGCGAAGGACCGCGACGTCACGCTTTCTCCGTCATGGAATCGCTTGTCCTGGCGCATGTAGGCCAGATACGGTGCGATCAGGTTCACCTCTTGCGCGCCAAGTTCGCGCGCCGCGTCAGCGGCAAAAGCCAGAAGCAGGAACTGCGGATCAGGATGGGCCAGCGTGCAAATCACATCCACGATCCGATCGGCAGGTTCGCCATGCAACCGGACATAGCTCTCGCCATCGGGGAATCGGCGCGTTTCGATGCGGCCGGCTTCGCTGCCGCATGCCTGCGCGATGCCGCGGGCCAGATCTTCATTGCCGGGTAGGGCCAGGGTGAGTCGTTGCATCCATTTATCTCCTTATTTGTTGTCCTTGGTCTCTTATCGAGCGCGGGTGCCTTATCGTAGCTCGCTGTGTTCACCTTGCCAACTGGCTAATGACGACGGCATTGGCAGTACTGCGTCGACGTGGTAGCTCCACAAGCAACCAGGCTCTTGTCATGAACAGCAACAGAGTGGCTTGCATGGCGTTCAAGGAATCGATCTGCATCAGAATCGCCGTCCTACGGTGATCGTTCCGTAGACCGGGATTTCCTTTTGTCCACGAAATTCGCGGGTGCGGTGGTAGCGGGCTATCGCGATGCGCCAGTTGCCCTGAGTCATCGCGATGCCATAGCCCACATCGGCCACGAATGGCCGTTTATCAACACTATGACTGGACTTGAACGTATTGCCGTCCAACGTGATGTCGTGCAAAACCCAGCGACCGTCGAGTGCCACGAACAGGTGCCCGTTCCAGTTGCTGCCAGCGGTCTTACGCACGGGCGAGGTGTTTTCTCCAGCCGGGCGCAGCGGTGCGGTGCCTAAGTCGTCCGGCAGGCGTAGGCCATAGCGCAGTTCTCCGCCGACATTCGCGTAGGTGGCGAAATTGCCCAAGCTGCCGCCCCAGTGGCGGGTCAGATCCCAACCCCAACCGCTGACGTTTTCTTGCCTGATGACTCGTGTTCGGCGTTCGTGGAGCAACTGCAGCACGGGTTCGTCGCGCAGTTGATGTCTCCAGCCATTGAATCTGTCCACTCCGACGGTGTCATGCCACCAGTTCTGGACTTGCCTGGCCTGGGAGGAGGGCCCCACCACCCCCACGCGGAGTTGCGAAGTGCGCAGCGTATCGCCCCGCCTCGCGTTATAGCCAAGGCTCAACATCAAGGCGCCCGCGAAAGGACGATCATCCTTGATGAGATCGCTGCGCGTTTTGTCGTTCGGGGTGTACATCATCTGCCCGAAGCCGATGGTCATGTTCTGTTCGTCGAAGCCTTGGGGTTGGAGCATCGTGAGAAAGCGATTCAGCCCACGGACGAGACGCGGTAGACAAGGGTCATCGCTATAGTCCACGAGGTTGGGGGAAACCCAACTGGCGAGAAACCCGTTGGAGTACCCTTGATCCTGTCCCATGCCGCCGAACATGTCGTTGTCGATCCGCAGATTGAGCGTTCCGGTCGAGCGCAGCGGATTGTCACGGTGGCAGGACTGTGCCTGCGCGCAGGCACTCAGCGACAGCAGCAGCAAGGTAGCTGCGACTCTGAGCCTCCATTCAGCGAGGTCAGTGGGCTGAACTTTCGTCACGCTGGCATGCCACCGTGCCCAGGGGTTGCAGTAGCAATGACAGAATGGGGCTGGCGTACCAGCATCACGGGAACCGGTGCGATCCGAGCGAGCTGCTCGGCATCGCTTCCCAGCAGCAGCCTGTCCACGCCCCGACGTCCGTGGGTGCCCAGCACCACCAGCTCGCATCCGGTAGCCAGTGCCTGCTGCGCGATAAGTACCGAGACGCGCTCGCCCTTGCTCTCCAGAAGGACGGTCTCTACCGTCAAGCCTTCCTGTCTCAGCCGCAGCGCCGCCTCGTCGAGCAGCTTCTGCCCGGCCGCCAGGAAGCCTGGCCTTACTTCTTCAAGGTAAATTCTCGGCCTCTCGAAGCCGTTGCTGTGCTTCATTTCCTCGATAATGTGCAGCAAGATGATGGTTGCACCGCTTAGGCGTGCCAGCACCGCGGCGTGGTGGAGGGCCAAATTGGCGGTAGAACTTCCGTCGAGCGGAACCAGCAGTCTTGAGTACATGAATGTCTCCAGTTATCAAAGTAGGTGGGGTGTCGAATAGATATTGCGCATAGCGTGTCGCAATAGCGGACGCGGTATGCGCGTATTCAGCTGCGTACATATTTCCCCGGGGCGTCGCAAATAGTGGGATATCCACGGGATTCGGCCCCCATGAGCGGAGGCGCAACACCTTCACCAGAGCGCTCTCGAAGCCATGCTGACCATGCCGGCCACCACGAATCTAGATGCGTCTGTGCAGTGGCTTGCCACTCGTCCGGCGCCATGTACCCCTCATTCACGGCGCGCGTATGGATTTGATACTGGCGCTTGCCTCGGCCAGGCTCGCTCACGATGCCGCCGTTGTGCCCTCCGGTGGTCAATACAAAAGTCAGTTCGGCTGAAGACAGGAGATGCAGCTTGTAAACGGAGCGCCACGGCGCAATATGATCGGAGGCAGTGCCGACGCAAAACATCGGTACGGTGATGTTTCCCACTGAAACCGGACGACCCAGGACGGGATAGCGCCCTGCGCTGAGATCATTATTCAGGTAAAGGCGTCGGAGATATTGCGAATGCATCTTCGCCGGCAGGCGAGTCCCATCGGCATTCCAAGCCATCAGGTCGGTCATTGGCCGACGATCGCCCAACACGTACTCGTCGATCATGCGAGACCATACAAGATCGTAGGCGCGCAGTAGCTGGAAAGCGCCACTCATCTGGCTTGAACTCAAGTAGCCTGTTTGAGCCATACTGGCCTCCAATAGCGCCACCTGGCTCTGGTTGATGAGAAGGCCAAGCTCGCCTGGCTCGCTGAAGTCCGTCTGCGCAGCCAGCAGGCTTACGGACGCCAGCCGCGTATCGCCATCGCGCGCCATGGCCGAGGCCCCAATAGACAGCAATGTCCCGCCCAGGCAATAGCCAGCCGCGTGGATTCCCTGCTCGGGGACGATGGATGTCACGGCGTCCAGCGCCGCACGCAAGCCGAACTCAAGATACTCATCCATGCCCAAGTCTCGATCACTAGCATCCGGATTTTTCCAGGAGATGCAAAAAACCGTATGGCCTTGTGCAACGAGATACCGTATCAGCGAGTTATGGGGAGATAGATCGAGTACGTAGTACTTCATGATCCAGGCAGGAATGATCAGTATTGGCTCAGGATGGACTTTCGCGGTAGTGGGCGTGTATTGAATCAACTCGATTAATTGATTCCTCAGTACGACTTTTCCTTCCGTCACCGCCACGTCGCGCCCAACGACGAAGTTCTCGGTTCCCGCAGGAGGCTCACCGGATAGTTGTCGGCGCAGGTCATCGAGAAAGTTGGACATGCCACGCGCCAGGTTGGCGCCTTGTTCTTCTATCGTTTTTTTCAGGACAACGGGGTTAAAAAGCGCAGAATTGGTCGGCGATACCATTTCCAGCCATTGCTTTGCGCCAAACGCCAATAGGCGTTCGTGTTGTGGATCAACACCCCATACACCTTGCGTGGCTTGCTCCCACCATTTGGATTGAATAAGAAAGGAACTGCGGAAAAGGTTGTAGGGCCATTGATCCCATGCCGGATCGTTGAAACGACGGTCATTGGTAGGTGACGGTTCAGGAGATGCAACTTCCTGGTCCGGACTGACCAAGCTCTTTTTCAGCAGAGACATCCATTGCTCAGACAAGGAGCCTGCAAAAGCCAAAAGCTCCGATTGCTTTCCGGGGCTGTTCGCTAAATGGCTTGCCCAATCAGTCCAAGCCAACAGCGACGATTCAGGTGAAATTGAGGACCAAGCCTGGGCCCAAGCCATATGCGCTTGCATATCCAGTGCCGGAACGATTGTCGATGAAGTATTACCTTTCTTATTTTTTGTCAAAACGCATTACCTCAATTGCTATTCAAATAGATGGAGCGCCCTCGTTTGAACACGGGGGTAGTTGTGCTCGCTTGTGTTCATGCACACCGGCACTCATGTCATCAGCGCTTTAGCGATGACACCGTGCCAGCGTGCTAGAGATGTCTCCGCCTGCCGGTGCATTCCGTTAATTCTTTCGTCTTAACCGGCCATCAGGCTGATCACCAGCGCGTTCGCAATGTCGATGACGAACCCGCACACCAGGGGCACCACAATGAACGCCTCGCGCGCAGCGCCATGCTCCCGAGTGACCGCCGTCATGTTGGCGATGGCGGTGGCGGTAGATCCCAGCGCGATTCCGCCGAAACCGGCGCACATCACTGCGGCTTGGTAATCCCTGCCCATTGCCCGAAAAACGATCAGAAGCACGAATGCGATGACCAGGATGATCTGCACCAGCATTGCCACGGTGATGAAGGCAAGTACAGGCTGCAGCTCCCAGAGTCTGAGGCCCATCAGCGCCATGGTCAGAAACAGGCCCAATGACATGTCGGAGATCAAAGCGATGCCCGGCTGCATGCTCGGCCAGTTCCATAGACGCCCGCGCCCATTCGGCCTCATCCAGTCGCCGATCATGCGCAGCAGGATTCCCGCCAGCAGGCAGCCAACAAATGCAGGCAGCGTGACGGGAGTGCGCGCAACGACGGCATTGATTCCGGAGCCCAACATCAAGGCGAAGTTGAGCCAGAGCAATGCCAGCAGTACACCGTAGTAATCCAAGCGAGACTGCTGCTCATCGCTATGCAGCGTGCCAATCTCCAGTGTGCTGTCCCCGGAGGCTCGAAGTTGATATCTGCGCATGAGTAGGCTTGCGATCGGGCCACCGATGGTGCACGCCGCAATCAAGCCGATCATGTTCGCCGCCAACCCCAGTTCCTGCGCCTGAGCAATGCCGAGGGTTTGAACGAAGTAATCGGACCAGGCCAAGGTAGTGCCCACCCCGCCGGTCAGGGAAATGGACCCGACCATGAGTCCGGCGCGCGGATCCAGGCCGAATGCGCGTGCCGTCTCCATCCCAACGAGGTTCTGCAGCACCATGAAGCCGATGGCCAATCCCGACAGGATCAGCAAAGGCCGTCCACCATGGCGCAGCGTGCGAGCGTCGGTACTTAGGCCAATGGCGGCAAAAAAGTACAGCAGAAGCGCGTCTCGTGCTTCCAGATCGAAACTGACCGTGACCCCTATCCCGTAGTACAGGACGAAGACAACCAAGGCGCAGGCCAAGCCGCCCACCAAGGATTCCGGAATGCTGTAACGACGCAGAGTGCCCGAACGCGCCACCAAGCCCTTGCCCACAAACAACAGCAGAATGGCGAGCGTGAAGCCATGGAAGGCATCGATCTTCATCGCACCTTCTCCCTGTCCAGGCAGGACAGCGCATGGCTGGCGGCGATCCACTCTTCATTGGTGGGTTCGATCGCCACGATGACCTGGCTGTGGTCGCTGGAAATCGTCGCCGCGTGGCTGGCATTGGCGTCGGTATCCAGGGCAATGTTCAGAAAACCCAGTGCCGCACCGATGCGCTCGCGAATGAACGCATTGTGTTCACCGACACCTGCCGTGAACACCAGCATGTCCAGACCGCCCAGAACAGCAACCAAGGCACCGATCTCGCGCACGATGCGACGCACGTAGAGGTCCAGCGCCAAGCGCGCTCGCTCACCCGTTTCACCTTCATCGTTCTCGTGCCCGACAATGACGCGCGGCTCGGCCGAGATGCCCGAAACGCCGAGCAGACCGGACTCGTGATAGAGGACACGCCCCACTTGTTCCAGTGAAAGCTTTTCGATCTCCATCAGGTAGAGCACGGCGCCTGGATCGAGCGCGCCGGTGCGGGTACCCATCATCAGGCCGTCAAGTGCGGAGAAACCCATGGTGGTGGCGACGCTCTGGAGCCCCTGCATGGCGCACAGGCTGGCGCCACTGCCCAGGTGGGCAACGATGGTGCGCCTGCGCGCCGCGTCGCCATGGCGTTCGGGCAAAGCCTCAGCCATGTACTCATACGACAGGCCGTGGAATCCGTACCGACGCAGGCCGCGTTGCCAGGCGTCGTAGGGCAGCGGCAATACCTGTTCGACCTGAGGCAGGGTGTGGTGGAAGGCTGTGTCGAAGCAGGCCATCTGCGGCAACTCGGGCTGCTCCCGCAGCAGGATCTCCACGGCTTCGAGCGCGAATGGCTGGTGCAGCGGGGCCAGAGGAATGTAGCCCTTGAGGTCGGCCAGGACATTTGCGTCCAGGCGCACGGGCATGGAGTATTTGCTGCCGCCGTGGACGATACGGTGGGCGACAGTACCTACGTGGCGGCCGTCGAGCCGCTGACTGACGCGATCGCGGATGAGGCGCAGTGCGGCGCGATACGGATGTGCCGTGTCCAGTTCGATCGGGAACGGCGCAACTCCGGTCTCTCCGAAATCCGGGTTGGCGCCGCCGATTCCCTGCACCTTGCCATTCCACAATGCCTGACGCGGCAGTGGCGCGGCCGAGGAATCGAACACCGCAAACTTGATGCTGGATGAACCGCAGTTCAGCACAAGGATCAGTCCGTGTTCGCGGCGCCCGGAGCGGGCCATGGTGACGTCCATCAGGTCGTCCTCTCTGCGCGCCGTCCGCGCGACTTCGCCGAGGTGTGCGGGGGTGTCTGCTGTCTCATCGTCTTCAGACTCAGCGCGCCGTGTAGCCGCCATCGGCGATGAGCTGGGTGCCCACAAGGAAGCTGCTTCCTTCCGACAGCAAAAACGCCACGGCATGGGCGATTTCGTCCGATGTACCCAGACGACCGATCGGATGCAGGTCAACGGCCTTCTGGAGGGCCGATTCATCCAGGAAATCCAGGATGGGCGTACGCACGTAACCGGGATGAATCGAATTGATCCGGATTCCCTTGGACGCATAGGCCAGTCCTGCCGAGCGGGTCAGCCCGGTCACGCCATGTTTGGCTGCGACGTACGCAGGGTTCGCTGCGTCGCCCACCACCCCCAGGATGGAGGAGACGTTGACGATGGCGCCGCCTCCCGAGCGCAGGATGGCGGGAATCTGATGGCGCAGGCCATAGAACACGCCGTTCAGGTTGACATCGATCACCCGGCGCCAGGCGGCAGGGTCCAGTTCTCCCGCCGGGCTCTGGTCGCCACCGATACCGGCGTTGTTGACGGCAAAATGAAGGTCGCCGAACGTATCGACCGCGCAGGCCACGGCAGCCTGGACCTCATCGATGCATGCCACGTCGGCCACGTTGGCCACGGCGTGGCCGCCCTCGGCGTTGATGAGGCTGGTGACGCGCTGCGCATTGTCGGCGCTGACATCGGAGACGACGACATTCAGGCCGTTGCTTGCAAGCAGCCGGGCAATGGCCTCGCCAATGCCAGACCCTGCACCGGTGACCAGGGCTACGCGGCCAGAGAATGAGTACTGCATGGTGTTTCCTCCAAAGGGGTGGATTAAAAAGAGGGGGTTAATAAGTTGCCGATAAGTCGGCTCAAGGGGGTGACAGCCGATAGTGGTGGGCCAGCATCAGTGCGATCGCGCATGAGGCGATGCGTGTATCACGCGAGTCGGCGCGGCTGGTCAGAATGACTGGCACCTTGGCTCCAAGAACGATCCCGGCGCTGGCTGCGCCGCCCATGAAGATCAACTGCTTGGCAAGCATGTTGCCGCTCTCCAGGTCAGGCACGACAAGGATGTCGGCCTGCCCGGCGACCTCGGAGACGATCCCCTTGGTGCGCGCAGCGGCGATGGAGACGGCGTTGTCGAAGGCCAACGGCCCGTCGAGCAGGCCGCCAGTGATCTGGCCGCGATCGGCCATCTTGCACAGCGCCGCCGCGTCGAGCGTGGCCGTCATCGTCGGGCTGACCGTCTCGACTGCGGCCAGGATTGCGACCTTGGGTTCGCGCACGCCGATCACCTGCGCCAGCTCGATGGCGTTGCGGATGATGTCTGCCTTCTGTTCCAGAGTCGGGGCGATATTGATCGCTGCATCGGTGACGATGAACGGGCGCGGATAGGCCGGTGTCTGCAACAGGAAGCAATGGCTGACCCGGCGCTTGGTTCGCAACCCCGCTGCTGCCGAAACCAGCGCGGACATCAGCTCGTCGGTGTGCAGGCTCCCTTTCATCAGGGCTTCGACTTCACCTGCGGCTGCCAAGGCGACGGCTTGCTGCGCAGCGGCGTGGCTGTGCGGGACGTCCACAATGGCGACGTCGGCCAGATCCAGCCCGGCCTCGGTGGCGACTGCTTCGAGCCGCCCTCGTGGCCCGACCAGCACCGGCTCGATCAACCCCGCGTGGCGCGCTTCAAGCGCAGCGGACAGGCTGGGGACATCGCACGGATGGACGACGGCTACCCGAATCGGTTGCAAGTGCGCGACATGCGCCAGCAGGTGCTGCAGGCCTGTGCGGCCCTGCGCATCCGGATGGATTTCCGGCAACGCCGTGCGCGTTCTTTCAATGCGCTCAGTGGGCGCTACGACCTCTACCTGGCCTTGGAAAATCGCCACCCCCTCCTGGCTGGTGCAGGTGCAGTCCAGCGTGACGTGATGGGTGGCCGTGTCCTTGCTGCTCACCTGCATCTGCACGGTCAGCCTGTCGCCGGGCCGAACGGCTCCGAGCAAGCGCAGGTTCTGGCTGACATATTGGGTTCCAGGCCCCGGCAGGCGTGTTCCCAGCACAGCCGAGATCAGGACGTTTGCACAAATGGCCTCCGTGGTGTCCCGCGAGGGCGAAGACACCGAAGATTCCGGATCCACATCGCCCGATTGCAGCGCGAACATGTGGATGTCTTGCGGCGAAAACGTGCGTTCGAGGCTGGCGCTGTCGCCGATGGCGATCTCGTCGAAGGTGCGGTTGCGCAGAACCTGCAATGCGTCGGCGGCGCCATCGACCGGTGCGGAGGACGTCGTCATTTGCCTTTCCCTCGCCGTGTTTGACTTGTCCGCGGGGCGGCTGGCGTCTTGGACACAGTTTTCTGCGCAGCAGTTTTCTTCTGAGGCGCCTTAGGCTTTGGAGAGGATGTCTTGGAGGTCGTGTTTATGGCCGGAGCGGAGGTGTCACTGGCGGAGCTCGGCATGGCTGGCGCCGCATTCGCATCCTCGACCGCAGCGGATGTGCCACTGGCAGAGCGTGGCATGGCGGTTGTCGACTTCGCGTCCACGACCGTAGCGGAGGTATCAGTGGCGGGACTTGTCACGGCGGGCGCCGAAGCCGCCTGCGCTTGGCGCTCGGCCTGCTCGAACAAGGTAGAAACCTGTTCCAGCCTGGCTTGTTCTTGTGCGGGCAGCGTGGCCAGTTCCTGCCAGTTCTCCGCCTTAAGCAGGCTTTCGATTTCCGCGCCGGACTCGGCAATGCCGTCTTTGCCTGCGCGCGTGGCGTTCTCCAACCATTGCTGGCTGTTTTCCTGCATCAAACGCTGGAGGCGCAGCTGCAGTTCTAGGTTCGCCTTGAACAGGTTGAGAGGGATGGTTTCATTGCTCATGGTCAAACTCCTTACTGGGTTGAGTGCCCACTCGGGCGGTCAAACGATCAGGCCATCTGGCCGATCGTTTTGCGAAAGCGTGCCAACGACAGGAAAAACAGCACCGTGCCGATCAGGGCCAGCGCCAGGAACGGCTGCCATACCGTCTCCAGGCCCGCGTCCCGGTAAAGGATGGCCTGGCTCAGTTCCACGAAATGGGTGGTGGGTGCGATCAGCATGATGTTCTGCACGATCTCGGGCATGCTTTCGCGGGGCGTGTCGCCGCCGGATAGCATCTGGAGCGGCATGATGGTCAGCATCATCAGCATGCCGAACTGCGGCATGTTGCGCGCCAGCGTGGCGATGAATATGCCCATGGAGGTGGTGGCGAACAGGCTGAGGGCCGCGCCGGCGAAGAACAACACAATGGAGCCCTCGATGGGCACGCCCAGGATGCCGCGCACCATGAGGTTGAGGGACAGGAAGGAGGCGATCAGCACGACCAGGGCCATCGACCAGACCTTGGAGAGCATGATCTGCGCGGGTGTAACCGGCATCACCAGCAGGTGCTCGATGGTGCCGTGCTCGCGCTCCCGGATCAGCGCTGCGCCGGTCAGGATGATGGACAACAGCGTGATGTGGTTGATGATCTGCACCACCGAGCCGAACCAGGCCTTGTCCAGTGCCGGGTTGAAGCGTGCGCGCAATGCCAGATCCACGGGTGGCGCGTCGGTGCCGCGGTAACGCTTGACGAACTCATTGACTTCGCCGGTGAAGATCTGCTGGATATAGCCACTGCCGGTGAAGGCCTGGCTCATGCGGGTGGCGTCGACATTGAGCTGCACGGCGGGTGATCGCCCCGCCAGCACGTCGCGCTGGAAGTTGGGCGGAATGACCAGAGCGAAGGTGTACAGCCCCGCGTCCATGCCCGGGTCCACGTCCCCATAGTCGATCATGGCCGGTGGCGTGAACTGCGGGGGGTAGAAGGCCGAGGCAACCCGCTGGGACAGCGCCGAATTATCCTCGTCGACGATGGCGATGGGCGCGTTGTGCAGCGTCTCCGGCATGGACGTGGCCTTGGTGTAGACCGACGCGGTGAACACATAGACGATGAGCACAAGCATCATCGGATCGCGCCAAAGACTCCACAGCTCCTTGACACCAAGGTCGTAGATGTTGGCCAGGTTTCTTCTGCGCATCTCAACGCTCCTGCTTCTTGAGTAGCAAAACAGCCACGCCGAGAATGACCGGAACCGAAATGAGCATCGACCACAGCGGCCCCGTCAGGTCGGCCAGGCCGAGTGATTTGTTGAACACGCCACGGCTGATGGAGATCATGTGCGTGGCGGGGTAGATCTCGCCGATGAACTTGCTGGAGCCTTCAAGCGAGGACACGGGATCCCTCAGGCCGGCGAACTGGGTGGCCGGAATGATGGTGCCGATCATGGCAAAGAACATGGCGGCGATCTGGCTGCGCGTGACGGCCGAGGCCAGCAGCCCCATGCCTGTCGCGGCGAAGGAGAAGATCAGCGCGGCCAGCGACAGGGTGAAGAAGCTGCCCGTGACCGGCACACCGAAGACGGTGACCGCGAGCAGGCTCATCAGCAGGAAGTTCACCATGGCCAGACCGACATAGGGCAGTTGCTTGCCAAGCAGGAACTCGATGCGCGTGACCGGCGTCACGTAGAGATTGGTGATCGAGCCCGTCTCCTTCTCGCGCACCACCGCCAGCGCGGTCAGCATCGCAGGCAGCATGAGCAGCAACAGCGGAATCACCGCCGGCACCATGGCCGGCAGGCTCTTGACATCGGGGTTGTAGCGAAAGCGCGTCTCGACGCTGGCATTGCCGGCTGCGCTGGCGCCGCCACGCTCGCTGGCCTGTGCCAGCAGCCAGTGCTGGTGCATGCCCTGAACGTAGCCCTGGACGGTTTCCGCGCGTTGCGGCATGGCGCCGTCGATCCAGGCACCTATCTGCACGTTCTGGCCTCGCAACACATCGCGAGAGAAGCCAGGGGGGATCTCAATGGCCAGCGACAGTTCGCCGTTGCGCATGCGTCGATCAAGGTCCTCGTAGTCGATGATCGGCGCGTGCTCGGTGAAGTAGCGCGATCCGGCCAAGTTCAGCGTGTAGTTCTGGCTAAGCGTGGTCTGGTCGCGATCGAGCACCGCATAGCTCAGGTCCTCGACGTCCATGGTGATGCCGAAGCCGATCACGAACATCAGCAGCAGCGAACCGCCCAGCGCCAGCGTGGCGCGTACCGGGTCCCGCTGCAATTCCAGCGTCTCGCGCCACAGATAGCTGAACATTCGCTGCAGACTGAAACCGCCAGAGCCGTGCCCGCCGTGTTCAGCGGGTACCGCGGATGGCTGCTCCTCGTGATTGTCGGCCTCAGGCTGGCTGGGCGGGGCGGCTGTGCCTCCCTCGGCTTCGAGGAGGTAGCCGATGAAGGCCTCTTCAAGGGTTTTGGCGCCGCGTTTCTCGACCAGCCTGGCGGGCACGTCGCTGTCGAGCACCTTGCCGGCATGCATCATCGACATGCGGTCGCAGCGTTCGGCCTCGTTCATAAAGTGAGTGGAAATGAAGACCGTCACCCGGTCGCGCCGCGACAATTCAATAAGCAGCCGCCAGAACGCATCACGCGCCACCGGGTCGACGCCCGAAGTCGGTTCGTCCAGAATCAGCAGTTCTGGCTTGTGCACCATGGCGACCGCCAGCGACAGGCGTTGGCGTATGCCCAGAGGCAGACTGGCCGGCAGGCTGTCGATGACGTCCACCAGCCCGAAGCGCTCCACCATCTCATCGACGCGAGCAGGAATGTCCTCCGGGGACACACTGAAGAGCTTGGCGTGCAACTCCAGGTTCTGGCGTACCGTGATTTCGCTGTAGAGCGAGAACGCTTGGGACATGTAGCCGACGCGGCGGCGGGTGTCCAGATCATGCGGGTTCACTTCATGGCCGAACAGCCAGGCCCGACCCTCGCTCGCCGGCAACAGGCCGGTAAGCATCTTCATCGTCGTGGACTTGCCGCACCCGTTGGAGCCGAGGAAGCCGAAGATCTCACCGCGCCGGATGCGGAAGGAGACACTGTCGACGGCAACGAAGTCGCCAAAGCGCATGGTCAGCCCCTCGGCCTCGATGGCGATATCGTCTGCGCCGCTCTCCGGCAAAGGGGGAATGACTACCGCTTGGTGTCCGCGCTTTTTCTCTTCCGGGAGCAGGCGGATGAATGCCTCTTCCAGGTTCGGGCTGCTTGTTTTTTCCAGCAATTCCTTCGGCGTGCCGGTGGCGAGGACCTTGCCGTCGTCGATGGCGGCGAGCCAGTCGAAGCGCTGTGCCTCATCCATGTAGGCGGTAGCCACGATCACGCTCATGCCGGGGCGATCGGCGCGGATGCGCTCGATCAGATCCCAGAACTGCGCGCGCGCCAGCGGATCCACGCCGGTCGTTGGCTCATCGAGAATCAGGAAATCCGGGTCGTGAATCAGCGCGCAGCACAGGCCGAGTTTCTGCTTCATGCCCCCGGATAGCTTGCCTGCCGGGCGCTCAAGGAATTTGAACAGGCCAGTGGCCTGAGTGAGCTCATCGATACGCTGGCGGCGTTCCGCAGAGCCATGACCGAACAGGCGCGCGAAGAACTGCAGATTCTCCTCGACCGAGAGCGTCGGGTACAGGTTCTTGCCCAGTCCCTGCGGCATGTAGGCGATGCGCGGGCAAACCTGCTTGCGATGGGCTTTGCTGGCCATATCGCCACCCAGCACCTCGACCGTGCCCTCCTGGATGATACGTACGCCAGCCAGCAATGAGAGCAGACTCGACTTGCCTACGCCGTCGGGGCCAATCAGGCCGACCATCCGCCCGGCGGGAATGTCCAGGTCAATGCCATCCAGGGCCATGACGTTGCCGTAACGCAAGCGCACCTGTCTGACGCTTGCAACGGTCATGGGTTGCGCACTGTGGCTCATACTTACTCCGGCACGCGAAGGGACAAGTTCTCGGGCCACTCGGCATTGGCGTCGAGCTTGACCCAGGCCACGCCGGGCAGCCCGGTCTTGACCTGATCCAGGTGTTCACGCAGCAGATCCTGGGAAATCTGCCCGCGCACGCGGAACATCAGTTTCTGCCGCTCGCTCGCGGTTTCTACCGTCTTGGGAGTAAATTGCGCCACACTGGCGACGAAGGAAACGCTCGCTGGAATAACAAACTCCGGCGCGGCATCCAGAATGATGCGTACCTCGGTGCCCAGCGCGACGCGGCCGGCCACGGTCTCGGGCAGGAAGAAGGTGATGTACACGTCCGACAGGTCGATCAGGTTCAGGACACGTCCGCCGGCTCCGAGCACCTCGCCGGGTTGCGCCACGCGCACCTGAACCCGTCCGTCGCGCGGGGCACGCAGTTCGCTGTCGCGGATGTCCGCTTCGATGCGATTGATGCTGGCCGTGGCAGCGGACACGCTGGACCTTGCGCCGACCAACTGCGCTTTGGCGGCCTCGACCGCGGCGCGGGCAGCGGCGGTCTGTGCTTTGCTGGCCGCGAGCGTCGCCTGTGCGCCCCGCACGCGCGCCCGGTCATCGTCCAATTCTTGTATCGAGGCGGCGCCTTCTTGGGACAATGTCTGCGAACGTTTCAGCCGCCGTTGCGCGGCATCGAGCTCCGACTCGCGCTGACCGACGAGTGCCTGCGCCGCAACCACGTCGGCTTCACGCAGCGCCACCTGGGCCTGTGCTGCGGTCACAGAATGCTCGGCCTGTTCACGCATGGCGAAGGCTTCGTCGCGCTGCGCCTCAAGCGTTTCCAGTTGCATCCTGGCCAGTGGCTGGCCCGCTGCGACGAAATCGCCTTCACGTACGAGGATGTCTTCGATACGTCCGGGAAGCTTGGTGGCGATGTCGATCTCGGTGGCTTCGATGCGGCCATTGCCGTTAACGAAGCCTTCGCCGGGCCCACTGTCGGCAAGCTCTGTCCAGCCCCACCAGGCCAGCGCGATAACAACCGCTGCAGCGGCAACAATCAGAAGTTTTTTCTTGAGAGAGAATGAAGCAGTCATAGGTTTCGCGTGCCTTAACGGGTTGATGGGGTGGAAGTGGGCGCCGAGGTCGCACCCTGCGCCTGACCGGTTGCGGCGAGGGTTCCGCCGCCGAGTGCGGCATACAGCGCCACCTGGCTGGACAGCAGCGCACGGCGCGCCTGTACCAGCTGTTGTCCGGCATCCAGCAGATCGCGTTGGGCGTCCAGCACCTCCAGGAAAGCGGCCGAACCGTTGTCGTAGCGCAACTGGGCCAGCCGGGCGCGTTCGCTTTGTGCTTCCAGATTGGCCCGCTGGATCGTCAATTGCTCAGCCAGCCAGTACTTGGCGCTCAGTGCATCAGCCACCTCGCGGAAGGCCGTTTGAATGGTTTTCTCGTATCCGGCGACGGCGATGTCGCGGCGCACCTCGCTCAGTTCCAAGTTTGCGCGCCGCCGCCCGCCATCGAAGATGGGCAGCGACAAGGTAGGCATGAAGGTCCAGGCGCGGCTGCCGGAATCGAACAGGCCGTCAAGATCGGAACTGGCCGTGCCGAAGCTGCCGGTCAGCGCAATGCGCGGCAAGAACGCCGCACGGGCCGCGCCGATGTTGGCATCGCCGGCACGCAATTGGTGTTCGGCGGAAATGATGTCCGGGCGACTGACCAGCAGCTCCGAGGGCAGGCCGGCCCGGAGTTCGGCCAGCACCGTTGTTTCATCGAAGGGTGCCTTGGTGGGCAGCGGGCCAGGATCGGCACCTACCAGCAGTGCCAGCGCGTGCAGTTGCGTGGCGCGTGCTTGCTCAAGCTGGGTTAGCAGCGCCTGAGCCTGGTTCAGCAAAGTTTGGACTTGAGTGAGGTCCAGCTTCGAGGTCGAGCCGACTTCAACGCGGCGCCGGAAAATGCGATAGGACTCCTCGCGGGTCGCGACGGTTTGACGGGCGATAGCCACGCGTTCGTCTATCTCGCGCAAGCCAAGATAACCGTCGGCCACCTGGGCGATTAGCGCCAGGTGGACGGCCTGGCGGGCCGCGTCGGAAGCCAGCCAGCTTTGCAGGGCGGCGTCTTCCAGGTTGCGGACCCGGCCCCACAGATCCAGCTCCCAGGTGCTCAAACCCACCTCGGCCCGATATTCGCCGCCCACCTGCGACCGGCCCGACATGTTCAGATCGCCAGGGACGCGGGCGCGTCCACCCTGGGCACCCACGCCCACGGCAGGAAATCGATCCGAGCGCTGAATGCGGAATGCGGCGCTGGCTTCCTCGACACGCAGCGCGGCCAGGCGCAGATCGCGGTTGTTCTCCAGCGCGGTCTCGATGAGGCGTTGCAGCAAAGGGTCCGTGAAGTAGGCCTGCCAGGCAAGTTCTCCCGCGTGGGCACCCTCGGTGCTCGATTCAAGATGACCAGGCCAAACCTCGGGTACCGGCAGCGGCGGGGTATCAGGAGCAGGAGCGAGCGACATGCAGCCGGCTAATACGACGGCGCTCAACGCCAGCGAGAAAGTGCGCAGCCTGAACTCAGGAAATAAGGGAAGAGCTGGGGGCATAGTCACATTCCGTAGGGGGGGGCTAGCTGAATGGAGCCTGGCTGTATAGGAGTAGCCACCCACGTACAGCGTTGCGTCGGCACGTCAATCATCAACAAACGCTGTAATCGAGCGCGACCTTGATGGTCGTTTACGTCACGTATGGCCTTTCTCGAAAGAGTTATCAATCTCACGCCACTTCCTTATTAAGGTCTGCACCGATGCCTCTAGCGGCCGATCGCTGGAGGCTCTTACTGCTTCATTTTTCAGGGTTTCGGGTTCGTATACATCCCTGCAAATCGTACATGCTTCAAAACAAACGACCGGGTGGTTGTTTTTTATTTTACACGGTACAATCCCATAAACGCAACTAGCAGTTCGCCAGGCGCTACATACCCGTAAGTTGGAATTGATTAGCCTGGGCTGATCAGGCTTTCATGGTGGAACCGGTGACCAGCCCATGGCACAATCCAACAGATTTCTGAACAGGGAACTTTTGAATGCCAACCAAGAAAAATAATGACGTACCAGAAAAGCGCCGCTACCTATCCTCTGCGGCCAGGAAAGGGGAAATACTGGACGCGGCCCTGATCGAGTTTGCGGATCGGACATACAACGCCGTGTCGATGGAGCGTCTGGCGGAATGTGCGGGATTGTCCAAGGCAGGCATCTACGCCCACTTCAACAGTAAGGAAGAAATTTTTCACGCCATGCTCGAACGTACGACAAAGCAGATTTGCGATTTCCAGGGCTGGCTCCCGGATGAAGTTCTGACGTTGCCAGAACTGGTAGAAGTCTACCTAGATCGCCTGTATGCGACTTTTAGCTCCCCTGCCACGATGTCGATCTACCGGTTGCTTCTGGCCGAAAGTTCCAGAACGCCAGACTTGGTAAGGAGTTGGCATGAGGAGGTTGCGTGCGGATTACGGGAGCGGGCACAGCTTATTATCCAACGTTACATAGAGCTTGGAGTCATTCGCCCAAGCGTCTTGACCGAGCACTTTTTCCCACTCGCACTCGCTCCCGCACTGCTGTGGCTGAACTCCTTAATGATATCCAGTGGCACCCCTTCCATATCGCTCACGCAAACACGGGATGCGCATCGGCAACTGCTGTTTGAGCTTTTGCAACCTAGATGAGCAGGGAAAGGCAAAAGACCAGATGCCCCCTTATGCGATTGGTGACCGGCTTTGCGGTGCTGATGCTGACTGCGTGGGGGTTACTGGCTCTATGGCATCAGATGCTGCAGCCGGCTTTCCGCATGATCACCCTTGTGCTCTGGGCGGCAGCCGGGTTATCGATGGTGGTGGCGTCGACGGGCCTGCCCAGCCGGAAGTCACGCAATCTCACGGCAATGGCGTTCGCAAGTGCCGTAGCTCTCCTGGCGGTGTGGTGGAACACTCTTAAGCCCTCGCACCACCGTCTATGGGCTGACGATGTCACCCAATTGCTGGAGGCCAGGGTCGACGGCGACTATGTTCAACTGAAAAATGTACGCAACTTCGAATGGCGCAGTGAAACCGACTACACGCCTCGTTGGGAGAGCCGCACGTACGATCTGGCCCGCCTGCGTAGCGCCGACTTGCTACTTTCTTACTGGATGGGGCCGCATATCGCTCACGCACTGGTGTCGTTCGGCTTCGATGATGGTGAGCAGGTAGTGTTCTCACTGGAAATACGCAAGGAGCGCCACGAGTCCTTCTCCGCAGTCGGTGGATTCTTCCGTCAGTTCGAGCAGATCCTGGTAGCCGCCGATGAGGGTGACATTGTGCGTACACGCAGCAATGCGCGAGGCGAGCAGGTGTATCTCTATCGGTTGCAGATGAGTCAGGTGAAAGTCCGCGCATTGTTTCTGGAGTATGTGGATGTGGCCAATGAACTGCGGCGGTCTCCCCGCTTTTACAACACCTTGACCAGTAACTGCACGACCATCGTGTTCGAGCTAGCTCGGCTCATATCGCCAGCGTTGCCGGTAGACTATCGCTTGATGCTGTCGGGATACTTTGCGGAATACGTCTACGACCTGCACGGATTGGTACCTGATTATAGCTACGCAGAACTGCAGGCACTGGGGTACATCAACGAACGCGCCCTTGCTTCCGACACATCGGCGGCCAATTTCTCGACTTCAATTCGGCAGGGTGTGCCTGGCGTGCCGGCCAACGAGGTGTATCCATGAGGTTCCTGCGGCCCTGCTTCCTTGTGGCATGGATGGCCATAGCCCCGCTGTTGCTGGGAGGCTGTTCGATTCTGAGCGAATTCGGCCCAGTGGTGCAAATTCATACGCTGACGGCCGAGGAGGCCATCGAACTCAAGCGCAGCGACATCCTGACACGCGGCAAGCTCAGCGATGCGACGACCCAGACCATCAGGGTGGCGGCCCTAGATGCGCAAGCTTGTGCAAAACCAGTCTCAGCGAATTGCGTTGAAGCCCTAGTCGAGGTGAAGGGGGTGGCCACGGATCGACGCTTGGCTGCGCTGTCCGAACTGTGGCTGGCGCAGGCGCAAGCCATGAAGCCCGGATCCGAGCAGCAAGCCGCCTGGTTTGAAACCATCCGTTACGCCTATGCCTACCTCTTTCTCGGCGACCATACCCCAGGAGAGCGAGCCTTCGAGGATCGCCAGACACAAGTACGGGACTGGTATAACTATGCTGTCGAACGTGCCGCCACCGCGATGTTTGAATTTGGGCAACAAACGGCTACGCAGTTGCCACCGCAGCCCCAACGAAACATCGCAGGTTGGGAATTGCACGTGGATATGCGCAGCGCGCGTTTGCCGGGCAGTACGGCGGTGCCAGCCGAACTTTTGCCAGCCTCGTCGTTGTCTTTCCGCGGACTGCGCAGCCTCTACCGCCGCGACGGTTTTGGAGCCGAGTTGGTGGCAGTCATGCCGGACGAACCCTTGACTACTGCCGCCACTCGGGATGGCCGTCCAGCTGTCAAACGCAATCAGCAGCCTCTACCCTGGAGCGAGATGCCCGCGCCGTCCATGACGGTTCTGTTGCACCCGGATGGAGACGACCTGGACAGCGTGTTGCAAACCCGTACGGTCCGTTTGACGGTGCATGACCCCTATGTGGAGTCGGCCATCATGATGCGCGGTCAGCGCGTACCCCTGGCGGCTAATTTCACCGCCGGTTACGGCGTATGGTTGGCTCGTGCCAAATTCAAACGGCAGTCGCTCCGCAGCCTGCTTGGACGTGAAGGTGGCATTGACCGCCCTCACGTCTACCTGATGCAGCCCTATGATCCGAACAGACGTGTCATCGTCATGCTCCACGGACTGGCCAGCAGCCCGGAAGCCTGGGTGGAACTCGCCAACGAAATCCTGGGAGATGAGTTGCTGCGCCAGCACTACCAGCTCTGGCAGGTCTACTACCCGACCAATATGCCGATCGCATTGAACCACGCAATGATTCGCAGAACGCTAAAGGATACGCTGGCGCATTTCGATCCTTCCGGCCAGTCACCTGCCTCGTCCGACCTCGTACTGGTAGGGCATAGCATGGGCGGTGTCATTGCGCGTTTGATGGTATCGTCAACCGACCAGTCGCTGGTGCAGCTGGCCAGAGACCGCGGACGGCTAACACTGAAGCAGATAGAACGCATAGCTCCGATGTTGAGTTTCGAGCCCTTCCCGCATGTCAGCCGTGCCATCTTCATCGCAGCACCGCACCGGGGCACATCAGTCGCGGGTGGGTGCCTCGGGCGCTGGATGGCGGGATTCATTCACTTTCCCGTTACGGTGCTCGAAGAACTTGCCCACACACTGGTGCCCAATGCGGCGGCCAGTAGCCACCAAAGCCTGGGGTATATCCCCAATAGCGTCGACAACCTCGACGAGAACGATCCTTTCTTGCGCGCGGCTGCGGGCTTTCCCATCTCTACCCAGGTGCGTTATCACTCGATCGTGGCCCAAGCTAATCCCGATGTGGCCCTCGTTGATTCCGATGATGGTCTCGTGCCTTACCGCAGCGCTCATCTTCCCGGGGCGCAGTCCGAAAAAGTCATCATTTCAGGTCATAGCGTGCAGCAAAACGCGGCCGCGATACTGGAGATTCAACGCATTCTGGGAGAGGACATGGCTCTGCGGGAAGAGCGCTAGCGCGCCACGCAGTGATGGACAGCTGCCATCCGCTGAAGAGCCCCGCCTGACTATTTGCCCGGGCGACGCGTCCGCAGGTTCGGAACCATCCTCACGAGAACGCCGTCCTTCCTGACATAGTGGTGATAGAGCGCGGCTGCGGCGTGGATGAGAATCAGCGCCCATATGACGAAGGCGCCTGCAGTCTGGTGGAACCAGTCGATGGGCGCTTCCCATTGTTCCCAGGTCAGCCCGAGGCGCTCGGTCACCAGCCAGGCATAGAGCGCGGTGTCGTCGAACTTCGGGATATCGATCCAGCCCAGCGGCGCGCGCAGGCCCAGGTAGCCGGTGATCGGCATGACGATCATGAAGAAATAGAGCACCCAGTGCATCGCCGTGGCGGCAAGGTGTTCGACCCGCTGCCCGTGCGGAAACCCGGGCGGCGGCGCGACCCTGCGCCAGATCAGCCGCAGGATCACGATCAGTCCGATCGCCACGCCGGTGATGGTGTGGATGCGCATGGCCACGAGGTTGGTCGGTTCGCCGCGCTCGGTGAACCAGATGCGGTAGTAGACAGCGATGTACGTGGCAAGAAACAGCGCCACCGTCGTCCAGTGGAACAGGATCGCCAGCGTGTTGTAGCGCAGGATGGCGGCTTTGGGATCGGCAGGACTCATGGGGCTTTTCCCTTCTTCGGCGTCGCCACCGTGGTTGCCAGCGACGTGTTCTTCATCAGCCATTCGCAAGCGCCTCGGCCACGGCGTCCGCGAGCGGCGTGGTCGGACGGCCGATCAGGCGGGAAAGCTCGCGTCCGTCATCGAACAATGCGCCGGTCGAGGCATCCACGTCGAACTGGGCGATGGCCTCGGCATAGGCATCCGAGATGCCCGCTTCTCGGAGCAGGGCGGCATACTCGGCGGGCGGCAGGTTCCTGTACGGAATCTCTCTGCCAACCTGCCTGGACAGCTCGGCCGCCAACTCGGACAGCGTGTAGGGCGCATCGCCGGCAAGCTCGTACATCTTGCCGTCATGACCTTCGCCGGCGAGCACGGCCACGGCGGCGTCGGCAAAATCGGCACGGGTCGCCGCCGAAATCCTTCCATCGCCCGCGCTCCCCGCGAAGAATCCTGCCTGGAGGGCGGCAGGGATCGACGCGGTGTGGTTCTCCGAATAGGGTTCTACCCCGTTTCTACGGACGGTTTAAAAACGGTTGAAAACGTCATATCGCTTCTTGCGACTCGTCTTCTCATGCGAGGATTATGGAATCGTTCAATATAGTCAAATAAATCCGCTTTGGCTGAATCCAATGTCGGGTAACGCATCCGGTTTGTACGTTCCCGTTTGAGCACCCCGAAAAATCCCTCACACGCGGCATTATCGCCACAATGACCAACTGCACTCATGGAGCATTCCAATCCATGTTGGCTTAATAGTCGCTGGTAATCGCCGCTTCGAAACTGACTGCCACGATCGGAGTGCAAAACAACAGGCCCATCGCCCTGGCGTTGCCAAACAGCCATCTCCACCGCACGAAGCACCATCTGACGGTCCTGCCGGTGATGCATTGACCAGCCAATGACGAGCTTGCTGAACAGGTCAATGACAACACACAAATACAGCTTACCTTCGCCGGTTTTGACCTCAGTAATATCCGTGACCCACTTGGTATCGGGCTCGAGTGCGGTAAAGTTTCGTTCCAACACATTCCGAACATCTGGCGGGGGTAATAACGGTGGCTTTTTCTGACCACGTTTCTTCTTTCTTGGCCAGCCCTGAAGTCCGGCTGCCGCCATTAAACGGGCAATACGATTTTTACTGGCTGTCTGACCTTCAATCGTCAGATCTTCATGCATACGCGGCACACCAATGATGCCGCCGCTATCCTGGTGGATCTCACGAATACGCGTCAGCAATCGCCTATTATCAACTGCTCGGGCGCTCGGTGAGCGTGCTTCCCAATCGTAATAACCACTTGGGGAGACCTTTAGACAACGGCACATCATACGTACAGGAAATTCGCTGCGACAACGTTGGATCGCCTGATATTTCAGGACGACTCCCTGGCAAAGAACGTTGCCGCTTCGCGTAAAAAATCCCGTTCCTTCTTCACCCGGGCCAGTTCGCGTTTGAGGCGGGCAACTTCTTCATCTCGAGGACTGCCAGTACCACTGAAGGCCTTCTGGCCAGCAGAATCAGCCTCACGCCGCCAACGAGTCAGCAGACTGGGGGCAATACCCAGTTCATGTGCAATCTGGGCACAGCTAACACCGGACTGCCGGGTTTGTTCAACAGCACCATGTTTGAACTCAGTACTGTACTTTCTTCTCTTCGACATAAACACTCCTTTTGCCCATTATCAGGCTTCTTTGAAGTGTCCGCAAAATCGGGGTAGAACCCACTGAAGCTACGATTGATAAGCCTGGCGCCACGCTCCATAGCTTCTTTTTGGTCAAGTGTAATTGGCACACCTTCAATAACAGGCAATGATTCAACCAGACCGTCACCAGCACCTTTGTCTACTGCGGACTCTGCTTGATCTTCTGTATCTTGAGTATGCTCAGACATAACTAACCTATTAATTTTCCCTAATTCACAATATAAACAAGATTATTTGACCCCGCTAATACGGATGCTAGCGTATATCTGGGGTCAAAACAATGCGGACTGACCCCACATTTACGAATCGCATCATTAACGAAGGCCCAAGCAGAGCTAATTGACCCCAGCTTTACGACCACTAGGGGCTATTGAGCATTCTGACAACTGAATTGACGCCAGATTTACGTCAAATCCTGCAAAACGATCAATTCTCAACCTTATTTGACCCCAAAAATACGCCTAAGAACGTATAAAAGGGGTTAAACAAGGTCTAATGACGCCACAATTACGTCACGAATCGTAAATCTAGGGTTAAACGCAGCCAATTGACACCATCAATACGTTACATAACGTAAAGTCGGGGTTAATTATTGCTGACCAACACACAATGGCCATCATAGTGAGAAGAGAAATAAAGTAAATAAATAACCGGATATTGGTCGCTGCCGGTTATATCAAGTGCGCCATACACCTGCATTGTTTATGCGATATGTTCATGTATTTATGGAAAAAAACGAGTCTAAAGAGAGGAGACCAGTCGTGATTAATTTTGATTCCTTCCAGTTAAAGGCCATAAAGTTCGAGTTCGTAAAGTAGGGGACAAATAGAGATACTTATCCACGTAATATAGGGGTCAGATAATATGAACCATAACGTAATAGTGGGGTTAAACCGTCAGAATGGCGTAATATTGGGGTTATTAGATCGCGTAAGCTACTGATATACCTATAGAGATGTTACCTGCTAATAATCTTATATATTCTTCATTGTATGTAATACTTAAGATTATTATGACTATTCTTCTTATCAAAGAACCTTTAAAACAATACTATTGATACGCAAGCTACTGTTTTAAAATGAAATATCGCATAGTATCTATACTAAAGATGCTCCACCGCAACAACTGAACGTAAAGGTGGGGTTAAAAAGGAAGACATATCCACGTAATTCTGGGGACAGAAGAGTGCAACTAGACGTAAAACCGGGGTCGAATGGCATTTTATGCGTATTTTTGGGGTCAGACAATTACCCAACATGCTGATTTATTTGGTTATTTCGATACTGGTAATAGTCTTATATAACCTTAGCATATGTAGCCTTAAGTAAGAATATTAGAGAAAACTGAGTAACATTATTTTCCTAATCATTGATACATGATAAATACTTCTAAACCAGTTTACAGAATAGTGTTCAAAAATATGAACACTCTTAACTCTACTACTCGATAACCGGCAGGGACCAATATCCGGTTATTCATGGTTTTCGTTGTCCTGAATCTCTATTGTTTCAGTCCTTACAATAGGAGATATATATGCGACAAGCTATAGCACAGGATATACGAACTGACGTAGGGCGAGAGCTTGGGTTTGATATGTACCGTTTTAATATACCCATTTCTGAAATGATGACCTATGTAAGCGTAGAGGAGGGGTATAAAATTGCCCAAACGCAGAATGTTAGCAAGGTGCACAAGCAATCCATGTATACCAGAAAGCTGCTTTACATTCGTATGCGCGCATATCGTAAAGAAATTGTCGTTTCAATAACCGAGAAAGACATAGAAGCCGCACTTAATGACTGCAATGGAAAGTGTCCCGTCACTGGTATCTCGCTGACATCATCAACTTTAACTGACTCTGATTGGTCTGTGGATAGGCTGGACAATGATCGCGGTTATGAGCCGAACAACATTGTTGTGATGAGCAGTGCTGCCAACAAAATCAAAGATGATATTCCACTAATTGAGCTAATTAAGTACGGTCTTATGGGTGTTTGTGACGAATACTACAGAGGACGTTTCGAAACTCAAGATGCTGAGTTTTGGCAGAGAATGCTACAGGCCTACGCCCGAAAAATGCCAAATTATATGTTGTCGAGTGCAATGGTTGAGATCTGCACCGAAGAAGAATATCTGATGGCCATGTTTACGGCATTGAACTACATGATGTTTGAAACGCTGATTGTGAGTTCAATCAATCAGGTCGAAAAAGTCTGGCGATCACATTTATTTCTGTCCAAATACATTAAAAACGGGGCAATCAGAAAAGGTGATGAGCTGAAGCGTTTACGCAAAGCCGCTTTATCAGCTGTTAAGACTGTAGGTGATCTGGGTGGAAACTTTAACCCGGAGTACTTAATGTCGGAGTTCACTTCTTCAGAGCGTGCGTCAGATGTGTTTATGTATCTGCTTGGGAGTTGGATGGAAGAGATTGAGACCAGCCCGGAGCGTCGCAGAGATATGTTATTGACACTGATTGAAAGAGTGGGATGATTGATTTGAACATGAAAGTGAAGCCACCTACAGACTGAGTAGGTGGCTTTTTTGTTTAAACTTGTTTGAGCATTACTGCATGGCATTTTAGATTAGTGAGAATGCCTTCTACGCCAATCTCTGGTCTGTTTTTCATCAGTTGAGCCAGAAACAGACTACGAATTTCATAAACGTCACTGGCCGAGATAGGCACGGCTATTTGATGATGGTCTTTGGCAGACATATTCACAAAGTAGTTTTTGCCCTGATTTTCAATCATCAATCGCTTGGTATTGTCTGCACCGTAGTTGGTAAGCTCAACTTTTGGTAATAAACCAAACATCACAGCGGCAACACTGGGTAAATCACTACGGGTGATCTGAATGCGTAATTTTTGATTCCAATTGTACTGGCGAGTGGCCACGGACATCGCACCATCAACGGCAATAGTGGCATCGCCGCCACGGGTTTCATCATAGGCAAAATAGAGTGCTGAATGTCTGCCATAGACATGATGGCCTACAAAATTACGTTTTTCCGTATCGACTTGGTGCTGACCACCAGCAGGTTCTTGGTGTTCTGCTGCAGGTGCATTGGGATGCGCCACTGTTCGGGCCGGTGCTGGCTGATTGACTGTAGATTGCTGGACGGGTTTTGACTGAGCCACTGGCCGTTGCTGTCTTGGTGGCGGTGAATCCATATTATTTTGTGCGGGGGCGGCATCGAGCATCGGTTGACCCTGCGGCTTGTCAGCAACAAAGACTAAATCAGGCTGCTCTTTGTAGTGGCCGATGATACTCAGCACATCATCACGCGCCTTGGCGTTATTGGTACAAAACTCCAACGCTTTCGCAAATAAAGGGACTTTACTCACGACCGCCAGGCCTTTTTGAGACAGACGTAGGCGAATCCCGGCGGTGGCCAGTGTTTGGTTAGCAGATTCAAGGGTAAGCGATGTCATAAAAACCTCCGTTTGATGTGTTTATGACAGCTATATTATAACACATTCACATTCACATTCACGCAACCCCATAACCAGCCTGACGCTTTGCGCCATGAAAGCCCACATCTTTCGAGCGGTGAAAATCTTTCTATTTTGATTTTCTTTCCTTTTTATTTACTCTTAATTTCAATCCATTTATGGCTACGCCGGGGCCGACAAGGCAGTTGGAATATTCCCTTGCACGGCTTCGCCGTTAATGAGACGAGCGCGATACGATCACATCGGCAGGTCAATTTGGAAAGGCGCGTGGTACGAGTGAGGGTGTTAGGCTTGCTTAAATATGACTGTGTTATATTATGCCTATTAATAATAGTGAAATAGGGAAGCTGATGGAACATTCCACTGAGTTGATGAAGCTTATCGAACGCTTTGAGGAAGTGTATTTGCCACTTCGCGATCAACAGTTTGCCGTCGCAGAGTTTGTCCGGGGCGATACGTCCTATCCGTTCTGGGCACATTTGAATGCCGACAGAGAAACGGTGGCACTGTATATCGAAGCGTTGGAGTACTTGGATGACGATGCACAAGCTGGTAGCACAAGCTCTATGCCTGCTGTCTTGGGTGTACCGTATGAAATGCTGGCGGAGGTGCGATCCATAAATGATCTGCGTGATGAGTTGGCCAGATTTCTTCGCAGTACCGACAAGGAATCAACGCTTGAGGGTATGCCTTTGAGCAAGTACTTGCTGGAGAAGGTCGGTTTACGTCGGCTGAATCGTAAAATGGCCGGTCGAACCTTTCGCGTACTTGAAAAACGCCCCGAATCTATCAGTTTTACCTGGTCACAATCAAGAACTATTCTGAAACTCTCCCGTGAACAGGCAATCGAGTCGGCTGCACGAAAAATCAATAAAACGCCGGACAAAAAGCAACGTAAATTGCTTGAGGCTGAGCAATCAAAGCTGATGTTACTGCCAGAAGGTGAAATTCTGGCGCGTGTGAACACGCCTGCGCCTCAACCCAAGGTCAATATCCTCATTGAAGGTGAGCGTATTCCGGTCACAACAGCCCATTTACCGCTGTTTTACCCTGCAAATGAAGGCGATCCATTGCCGGTAATCGTGCCACTCCCTAAAGAATGGCAGCAGAGAGTCCGTGTTAGACGCTCAGATGCGTTATTAGAAGCAGCGCCATATTGTCCGCTTTTGAATATTCATCGTTATTTGCCAGAAGAAAAAATACGGAAAAAGAAAAAATGAATAATCCTTCACACGTTTTTACTTGTCGAGTGCCAAAGCGATATTAGTCAACGTGAAAGTGAATGAGTCTATGTAATACAGGCCTCAGTTATAAACGTAAATAAAAAGATTTCTTGTATAAATATATTCTTTTGGAAAAAGTAGGGGGGGGAATACACCACAATCAGGTCCGAATAGTAATAAGGGGGCTGTTGCGAGCATTCTAGAATGGTTAAAAAGCCTGGGGTTGCAGTTATGAGCAAAGACAATATGATGGAAATCGATGGTTACAAGGCTGTAATCAAGTTTGATCCTGAAATAGAGATGTTTCGCGGAGAGTTTATTGGCTTCACTGGCTGCGCAGACTTTTATGCTAACAATATTCAAGCATTAAAGAATGAAGCTGAGAAATCGCTTCAGATTTACCTTGATGCCTGCAACTACCGTGGAATCAATCCTACTAAACAGTTTACAGGACGATTCAATGTTCGTATTTCACCATTGCTACAGGAGCGTCTTACTCTTACTGCAGAGTCAAAAGGGATTAGCCTCAACAGGCTGGTTGAAGAAGTTCTTAATTTAAATGTATGAGCCTAAAAGCAAACTACTCTGAAACCCACATCAGGTCGAGAAGATAACAACGAATATCCTTGGGGTTCTACCCTGATTTTGTTGCAGGCCTCACGGATACACTCTGTCAGAGATTATTTGAATACTTGAGTTAAACCAAATGAACTAAAATTTAGCCAAACAAACCGTTTAAGGCTTGGTATCCCCTCTTTAAAATGAGATGATAGGAAGTATAACTAAGCTGTAGTAAATGCCCCCCATTGTCAGATATTTATAACAGAGCCAAAAAGTCATTACAGGGAGGTAACGCATGCTCGAACAAAACATCATCAAGTTAGCAAAAGCACGCCTTGAGACGCTTAAAACCTTTGCGGAAGATGATATCGATTTTTTTGACGTTTATGTGCTTTATAGTGAATTAAAAGGGTTGGTTGATCTCCGCTTTTTGGAACCAAGTTATCTTTCTGACGATACAGTTAACGTGCTTATACTAATTGATAACCTGGCTAGCCTAACCATGCGAAGTGTCCATCCGGAAACCGTTGAAGTCTTAACGGAACAAGGCGCGAGACTTGATGAGTACATGGCGATGAGTGAGCGTGAGCTAGCGGATCTGATATTTAAGCAGGGTGGCAGATTCAATAACCCAGATGCTGTTTCTGTGGCTTTGCACCGAAAAATAGTGGATGACATTATTAATGAACGCGTGGCTTATGAGCGTATAAGTCAGCGTGAAAGCCAAGAAGAATCATGATTGCTCATTTGTTAAGGTGTTTGGTTTCAAATGCGAGTAATTACTTCGTTTCAACATTTAAATGTTTTCCATTACCCAGTTCAAACGGCTTTAACAAAGTCGAGTATTTACATCCATTTGAAACAAACACCTAGCAGATATATCTAATAACTAATTTTACGTAATGTGTGTTCTAAGCCTTGAAAAAAACTTATCTCAGCATCAACAGAAATGCGTTCAAAATTGCAGCCATATACGCGTTCGTCTCTATTCTCTGGATTCTGTTATCTGACAGACTTCTCAACAGTTTACCGTTTGACAAACAAACTCTTCATTGGCTAAACATCATTAAAGGCTGGGGCTTTGTTATTTTAACGGCACTGCTTCTGTACGCACTCACCCGAAAGTTTTTTATCGATTCTAGTAAGGCGATGCAACAACAAATCGCCATTGAAGAAAGATGGCATTTCGCACTTGATAGAGCCGGTGACGGATTATGGGATTGGCGACTCAATGAAAAAATCTACGATTATGCCGGTAATTGGTCGAGCCTATTAGAACAATGCGGTGGCATCAATAACAAACTTGAAACCTGGTTGAATATTGTCCATACCGATGATGTAACAGGACTTCAAAAAGCTATCAATGATCACATTGATGGATTAACAGATAAATTTGAATGTGAACATCGTGTTAGTTGCCCTGGACACAAAACCAAATGGCTTTTGGCTAAAGGACTAGCTACCGAGAGGGATTCTAAAGGTGTGGCCATGCGGTTTAGCGGTGTTGTAATAGATATTACCAAGCAAAAAGAAACCGAGCACGAACTAAGGATTGCAGCAACCGCTTTTGACTCAAATGAAGCGAAAATGATAACCAGCACTGATAAAAAAATAGTCAGAGTTAATCGCGCTTTCTCTACTATCACAGGTTACTCTCAAAACGAGGTGATTGGTCAGGACCCATCTATTCTGAAATCTGGCCGTCAATCTGCCGACTTTTACCGAGAAATGTGGCGCAATATCCACGAAAAAGGCTACTGGCAAGGCGAAATATGGAATAAAAGAAAGAATGGTCAAGAGTTTCCAGAATGGCTGCGTATCAACGTAGTTAAAGATGAGAGAGGGAATGTCACAAACTACATTGCGTCGTTCAATGATGTAAGTGATTTAAAACAGGCGCGTCGGCAAATCGATCATTTATCTCATTATGACGCATTGACTCACCTCCCTAACAAGTCATCAATGATGTCTATGCTTAAGGAATTAATCGACTCTGCAAATCATTCGAGCAAGTTCGCGGCACTAATATTTGTGGATTTAAAGAATTTTAAAACGCTTAACTCAGCAATGGGCCATAACATTGGTGATGTCATACTCGAAGAATTCAGCTCTAGACTAGCGATGACATCCCAGCATATTTCTGTTGCCAGATATGGTGGAGACGTTTTTGCCATTCTGGCAAATAACATCGGCAACGATACTGATGATGCGGCATACAACGCTCATCATCTGGCTGAATTGCTGGTAACAAGATCTGCTGAACCTATTTTAGTAAATGATTTTCAGTATAGGCCCGAGATTCGTGTTGGCATT
The DNA here is from genome assembly GCF_030651745.1 of Methylophaga sp. The sequence continues at coordinate 22,833 of NZ_JAUSCC010000122.1, read as the reverse complement.
ACCGTTTTTCAGCCGCGTGTAACAACATCGAATGAAATCTTGAAACAAGTTGAAATGGCTATTTACGAATCTAAAACTCTTGATACAGCTCAGATCGCTTTTTTCAATGAGGATATGCAGTCAAGGGTAGAAAATCGATTCAAACTTGAAGCCAGGTTAAGAGAAGCTATTCCAGATCAACTTTTCCTGACTTATCAAATGCAGATTAATGAGAAAAATACGCCTACTGGAGCAGAGGTACTAATCAGATGGCAAGATCCAGATGAAGGCATTATCTCTCCTGCCGATTTTATTCCCATTGCCGAAAAAACCGGACTGATTAACCAAATAGGCGACTGGGTAATAAAGATTGCCTGCCGACGATTAGCCATATGGTCATCTAAGCCTGACTTTGAGAATCTGACACTATCGGTGAATGTAAGTCTCAAACAATTCATGCAGCATAATTTTATTGAAAAAATCCAGGGTGAAATTACAGAATCATGCATCCAGCCGAACCGCCTGAAGTTGGAATTGACTGAATCGATACTTGTGGAAGACTACAATATCATCATCGACAAAATGGCAAAAATTAAGGCACTCGGTGTCATGATTTCTCTTGATGATTTTGGCACGGGGTTTTCATCATTGTCCTATCTAAAGAGGCTGCCAATCGATGAATTAAAAATTGATCAATCTTTTGTAAGCGATTTGATAACTAGTAACGAGAGTGAAGCAATCGTTGTGAGTATTATTCGTCTCGGCCAAAGTCTTAACATGAGCGTTATAGCTGAGGGGGTTGAAACCGAGGCACAGAAACAAAAACTCATGGAAATGAATTGTAAAAAATTTCAAGGCTATCTTTTTGCAAAGCCCTTACAAGCAGAGGACATTGAATCATTAATTACAAAGTGGAAATAATGAGGTGGTCTAGTTGAGTAATCTACCTGCGGATAATCAAGGTAAGTTTTTTGAAGCTGCAGTTGAACAAGCTTTCAATGCTGTTTTAATTACGCAATCTCAAAACGACCATGGAGATCATCCTATTATCTACGCAAACTGGGCATTCTGTAAGTTAACGGGTTATTCCCTAGAAGAGTTGATTGGTAAAGATCCACGAATATTGCAAGGTCCCGGAACCAGTAAAGTCGTTATTGATGATTTGAGAGCATGTCTGAAAACAGGTAGAAATTTTCAGGGATCCACTATTAACTACCGAAAGGATGGTGAGCCTTATTATGTTGAATGGACGATTAGTCCAATATTAGGTAGTAGCGGAAAGGTCGAATGCTACCTTTCCATACAGCAAGACATTTCTAATCAGAAACTAGCTGATAAATATAATGAGTTGCTGACCTCAGCATTCAACGTTACAGACGATGCCGTATTTATTACCGATAATAAAGCCAAAATTGAGTTTGTTAATGAGGCTTTTTTGCGCCTAACAGGTTATTCAAAAGATGAGATGATCGGGCAAAGACCATCCATACTCAAATCTGGAGAACATGCCAAAGACTTCTACAAAAAGCTTTGGCATACGATATTGTCGGGCAAAACATTCCGAGCGACTTTTATCAACAAAAATAAAAATGGTGAGCTCTATCACCAGGAACAAACGATCACTCCAATTCTGGACGATAATGGTGATGTGAATAATTATGTCAGTATCAGTAAAGATATGACGAAATGGGTCGAGGAAGAAATGGCTTTTCGTGAAGAAACACGAAAAGACTCACTGACTGGTGCTCTTACCCGAGGGCAAGGCGAAAGAGAACTTGAACACCTTTTTGTTTCAAATGGCGATAACGGCCCTATCTCACTGGCAATTATCGATATTGATTATTTCAAGAGAGTCAACGATACATGGGGCCACGACACTGGTGATGAAATAATTCAACTAGTCGCTACAGCCATGATAAATTCCGTGCGCTCAACTGACTTTGTCGTGAGATGGGGTGGGGAGGAATTCGTAATCGTCATGAACCAATGCAGCCTAGCAAGTGCAAGCATAATGATAGAGCGATGCTGCAACACTATTTCAAAAATTTCTCATCCTAAAGTTGGCAAAATTACTGTTTCTGTTGGCTTAGCACAAAAAGTTACTAAAGAAATGCCTCATGAGCTTATTAAAAGAGCAGATATTGCTCTTTATCAAGCTAAAGCTGAGGGACGCAATAGAATTGTAAAGAGTGGTTAGCTCATTAATTCTAAACAATCATGCTCAAAGGCATGGATATTGCTAAAAATTTTATAACAAACAACAAAGAATTCTGTTCATGAAGAAAAATCTGCCTATACATAATGAAGAAGTCCTCTTTGATGAGGAATTGATTTCCACGACAGATCTTAAAGGCATTATAACCAGCTTTAACAACGCTTTCCAAAACGTCAGTGGCTTTGAATCAGAAGAACTACTACATAAAAATCATAATGTTATTCGTCATCCAGATATGCCTTCGGCAGCATTTGCAGACATGTGGAGTAATCTCAAGTCTGGCAAACATTGGATGGGAATGGTCAAAAATCGTACTAAAAAAGGAGCTTATTACTGGGTCGATGCCTATGTGACTCCTATATTTGAAAACAATACTCTCATCGGCTATGAGTCTGTCAGAGCAAAACCCGACACCAAAACGATTCAACGAGCTCAACAAGTCTACGATGCACTAAATGCTGGGAAAAAGCCAAAACTGGGCAACTGGTTTCAGCGTTTGACGTTAAAAGGCCGAGTCACTTTGACCTCTTTATCGGCATTAGTTATCACAGCTGCTATAAGCTTTTTTGGTATGGCGTTTATACCACCGACGATCGCAGCAATGACTGGTTTGTTCGCCGGTGCTTTATGTTTTTTTGCTTTGAGGCCATTTGTTTTCAAGCGTTTGGATTCAGCACTGGCAGAAGCAAAATCACAAATCGACAATCCATTGATGGCAATGATATACACCGGTAATGATGATGAAATTGGTCAACTGAGCCTGCATTCAAAGATTCTTAACGCAAAATTACGAACTGTTTTATGCATGATGAGTGATACATCGCAAAAAGTTGAGAGTGAAGCATCGCAAACATTTAATGCTCAGTCGGAAATCACTAAATCAATGCTCTCCCAAGCAGATCAAACGGATCAGGTTGCAACAGCAATGACCGAGATGTCAGCCAGCATCTATGAAGTAGCGCAAAGTGCTAGCAATGCAGCAACAAAAGCCTCTGAAGTAGATGAGTTAGCAAAAAACACCTCAACACTGTCACTTACAGCTAAAGATGGTTTAGCCGCTATGGATGAGGCATTTGACGAGATTGTTGGAATGATCAATCAGTTAAACATTAGCACAAAGGCCATTACGCCGGTTATTGGTGTAATTTCTAATGTCGCTGAGCAGACGAATTTACTTGCGCTCAATGCGGCAATTGAAGCGGCAAGAGCGGGGGATCATGGTCGCGGCTTTGCTGTTGTTGCGGCTGAAGTCAGAAGCCTTGCCAGTAGAACACAAGAATCTACTAATGAAATTGCAGGTCTCATAGAGAAACTTAACAGTGCAATGACCAGCACAATTTCAAGTACGGACAGGCTTAAAGTAACCGCTAGTGAAAGCAGTCAAAGTGTTGAACAATCTATTGACTCAGTGACAGCGATTACGGGGAAAATTCGAGAGTTGAACGATTTAGCAACCATGATTGCCACAGCAGTTGAAGAACAAAGTGCTGTTAGTGAAAATATGAATGAAAATATTGTCAAAATTAATTCTGATGCAGAAGCCGTTGCAAACAGCTCTTCAGCATCCAGTAATAATGCCAAGAATCTTGCTCAGGAATCTTATAATTTAAGCAATATGATCCGCAGATTTCGTTCATAGATAATTTCATCTCATTGCGTGGGAAACCCTGCTCTTAAAGGCTGGGGGTTGACTGAGGGTCAAAATATTAATCAACTGCGCCTCATATCCTGGAAGAGCTACTTTATCGCTTTTCTTTTTCACCGGGTTTATGGGGGAAAAGGCCATAGTCAAAAGTATTTGTTTCAAACCTGAATAACTGTGCGCCTTGTTCAAAAATCTCAAGCTCTACCAATATTTTTTTTGCTCTGAACATACCTTCAGCTACCTTTTCAGCATTGTTTCTCACTCTATAGACATATCCTTTCACGTTAAATACCTTTTCAATACTGTGATTGGTCGCCTTCTCATTATCTAAGCGAATTGTTACGGAGCAACTGCCCAAACATGAGATCTGATCATTATCAATGGTAAATTCAATATTCCAACCATTTCGTGGGTGAAAGCGCGTTATCACTGATAGGGTCGCTTTTCTATTAAAGCTGACGTCAACTTGGTTGTCACTTAAAATCACGGCTTCATAAATAGGCTCATCCGTCATGGGGTCGTCAGTACTCTTATACTCCCATGTTGCCGCGTGCAAATGAGGGGTTACCAGTAAAAGACTTGCCAAGACGACCTTAGGGAGAAAATTTCTGTCACGCATGTGTAATGATACTCTTAGTGATATTGATGCTATTTTAAGGATGGGCATTCTAACAAGCTCAGACAAGCGTTTCGATATAATTTAGACTGAATTAGATTTAGACAAACAAGACAAAGAGAATGAGTGGTTAATGTCAGCTGAATACGACTCCAACACGGACGACCTGATGCCTTTTGTAAAGCTCGTTTGTCTGGATCTTCATCGCCTTGGATTAGGCGATTCGCTTATTTCAGGATATCTGGTGATGCAATTAGTATCACTCGCTCAGTCTTCGGAGCAGGGAGTTGATTTTCTGTCCGTGTTAAATGCCATTGAGAGCATAGAGAATGTGCCTTCAGAAGCAAGGCGTCGCGTTTCAGCTTTCCGCCAACAGCAGTCATTGGATGGGCTATTTAAGGCCCACTTTCATGATACAGCGTCCATAGTTCAAAACCTTCAACGAGGCCTGGCCAATCAAAGTGATGAAAAAAGAATATCTATATTTGAAAAATATGGCATTACAGAAGGTCAATCACCATCACCAGAGCAAATCTCAGCACTTACACACGAATTAGTATCGGGGACGTTGGAAGAACGAGCCGAGAATGAAAAAGAAAACACCGACGGATGGATAGTAATGGACAAGGTAGATGGTCGGTACCGGTATCTTTGTCTAGCTTCACATGAACTGGCACGCCAACAACCAGAGCAGCTCTTAGAGGAAATTGAAAAGGGTAGAGAGTCCATGCCCGATTTTCAGAAAATGTATATCTGGGCAATAAAGCAGTCCAAGCTACAGAAAATAGAGTAAGTAAAGACTAAACAACAACAAAAATAACGTATTAATTACATTACAACAGGAAAACAGTATGACAAGCACCCAACAACGCGCCGCCCTCCAAAGACAAATCTGGCAAATTGCCAATGATGTTCGCGGCTCAGTGGATGGCTGGGACTTCAAGCAATATGTGCTCGGTACGTTGTTTTATCGCTTTATCAGCGAAAACTTTGCCAGCTACATTGAGGGTGGCGATGACAGCGTGCATTATGCCTTGCTGGGTGATGAGGTCATTACTGGTGACATCAAAGACGATGCCATCAAGACCAAAGGCTATTTCATCTATCCAAGCCAGTTGTTTGCCAATATCGCCAAAGGTGCCAATACAAACGAAAGCTTGAATACTGATTTGGCCAATATCTTTGCTGCGATTGAATCCTCTGCCAATGGTTATCCGTCCGAGCCGGACATTAAAGGCCTGTTTGCTGATTTTGATACCACCAGTAACCGTCTGGGTAATACTGTTAAAGATAAAAACACCCGTCTTGCAGCAGTCCTCAAGGGTGTCGCGGCATTAGATTTTGGTGACTTTGAAGGCAGTCAGATTGATTTGTTTGGTGATGCGTATGAGTTCTTGATCTCAAACTATGCAGCCAATGCCGGTAAATCTGGTGGTGAGTTTTTCACCCCGCAGCATGTTTCCAGGTTGATTGCACAGCTCGCCATGCATAAGCAAACCAGTGTCAATAAGATTTATGACCCAGCTGCGGGTTCTGGTTCACTGCTTTTACAAGCCAAAAAGCATTTTGATGCCCACATCATTGAAGAAGGCTTTTTCGGTCAGGAAATCAACCACACCACTTATAACCTGGCGCGGATGAATATGTTTTTGCACAACATCAACTATGACAAGTTCAATATGATGCTGGGCAATACCCTGACTGATCCGCACTTTGGTGAAGATAAGCCGTTTGATGCCATCGTCTCCAATCCGCCTTATAGCGTGAAATGGATTGGCTCAGATGACCCCACGCTGATTAATGATGAACGCTTTGCCCCTGCTGGCGTATTAGCGCCTAAATCCAAAGCCGACTTTGCATTTGTATTACATGCACTGAGTTATCTTTCCAGCAGAGGTCGTGCAGCGATTGTCTGTTTCCCCGGCATTTTCTATCGTGGTGGTGCCGAGCAGAAAATCAGAAAGTATCTGGTGGATAACAACTATGTCGAAACGGTTATCTCACTGGCGCCAAATCTGTTTTATGGCACTACCATCGCCGTCACGATTCTGGTGCTCTCAAAACATAAGAGTGATACCACCACGCAGTTTATTGATGCCAGCGGTTTGTTTAAGAAAGAGACCAATAACAACACACTCACTGATGAGCACATTCAGAAAATCATGGACGTGTTCGACAGCAAGGAAAATGTTGACCATCTGGCCAAGTCAGTGCCATTTGAAGACATTGCTGCCAACGACTTCAACCTCTCAGTCAGCAGCTATGTTGAAGCATTAGATACCCGTGAAGTCATCGACATCACAACGCTTAATGCAGAGCTTAAAACCACCGTCAAAAAAATCGACCAGCTGCGAATGGATATTGATGCCATTGTGGCTGAGATTGAAGGTGGGGAGGCTTAAGGATGAGCAGCATGAGTTTTATGGAAAAACTCCTGGATGGGATTGAGGTTGAGTGGAAGCCTATCAGCGAGGTTACCTTGCGTACCAGCAATATCAGGTGGCGAGACGCCATACGAAGTTATCAATATATCGACCTAACCTCTGTAAGTATTGAAACAAAACAAATTACAGATACATCAGTGATCGCTCCTAATAATGCTCCAAGTCGTGCTCAAAAGCTTGTAAAAAAAGATGATGTAATCTTTGCAACCACTCGCCCTACTCAAATGCGCTATTGTTTGATCGGAGATGAATATAATGGTGAGGTTGCCAGCACGGGATATTGTGTTTTACGTGTAAAAAAGGAAGAAGTTTTACCAAAATGGATTTTGCATTTGATTTCGTCAGGTGAATTTAAAAACTATCTTGAAGAGAATCAAAGCGGGTCGGCATACCCAGCAATATCGGATGCGAAGGTAAAAGAATTCCAAATCCCGATACCCTGCCCAGAAAACCCCAAAAAATCGCTAGAAATCCAAGCCGAAATCGTTCGCATACTGGACACCTTCACCGAGCTGACCGCCGAGCTGACCGCCGAGCTTAGCATGCGAAAAAAACAATATAACTACTATCGGGATAAGTTGTTGACGTTTGAGGAGGGTGAGGTTGAGTGGAGGGCGTTGGGGGATGTGACGAAAATTCAGCGAGGAGCATCACCTAGGCCAATATCTAAGTATATAACTGAAGAGCAAGATGGCGTGCCATGGATCAAGATAGGTGACACTATCCCAGGCTCAAAGTATGTCAATGGCACTGCACAACGGGTCACACTTGAGGGTGCGAAAAAGTCACGGATTTTGAATAAAGGTGATTTTATTATGTCCAACTCAATGAGTTTTGGAAGACCCTACATTCTTGGTATAAAGGGAGCCATTCATGATGGATGGGCTTCAATTAGCGATTTCGGGCAAAAGCTTAATTCTGATTACCTATACCATTACCTATCATCAAACAAAGTGCAAAATTATTGGACAAGTAAAATCAATAGTGGGTCGGTAAGTAACTTGAATGCAGACATCATTAAGACATTGCCAATACCTATTCCTACCCTTTCCAGACAAAAGCGAATCGCATCCATCCTAGATAAGTTCGACGCCCTCACCAACTCCATCACCGAAGGCCTGCCCCGCGAAATCGAGTTGCGGCAAAAGCAGTACGAGTATTACCGTGATTTATTGTTAAGCTTTCAAAAACCAGACGAGCAGGCCGCTTGATATGTTGATGTCGCAAGGTAAAGTGACCCGATTACACTTTGCTTACCAAGCGATTGAGGATCTTAGCCGTACAGAAAACTGGTTGCTAACTGCAACTTCTAAGGATTGCTTACCAGTTCAAATCGTTAGTCGATTTAATCACATTCAAGGAAAAGGAGTTTCCGTTGACCAGCAATATTGAGATTTACCAAACCGATGACGGGAAGCTTGAGCTGAACGTTGCGCTTGAGAACGAAACGGTTTGGCTTTCACAGGCGCAAATGGCTGAATTGTTTGGTACAAAACGGCCAGCGATTACAAAGCATTTAAGCAACATCTACAAAGCCGCTGAATTGGCTGAAAAAGACACATGTTCCATTTTGGAACATATGGCAGATCACGGGCAAAAATACAAAACCAAGCTCTACAATCTCGATGCCATTATTTCCGTGGGTTATCGTGTGAACTCAGCGCGTGCAACGCAATTCCGGCAATGGGCTACACGCACGTTAAAGCAACATCTTGTTGAAGGTTACACGCTTAACCAGCGCCGATTGCAAGAACGGGGCGTTGAGTTTGAACAAGCGATTGCTCTGCTTTCTCGTACCCTTGCAAACCAACAGTTAGTGAGTGATGAGGGCGAAGCTGTGCTGGCTGTCATTAACGATTATGCGCGCAGTTGGAGCCTGTTGCAGGGTTACGATGAACAAAGTCTGCAAGCACTATCCAACAAACAAGGCGATATGCATGCGCTGATGCTGGATGACGCATTGGCCGCTATTGGTCAGCTCAAGAGAACGCTAATTGCTAAGGGCGAAGCCACTGAACTCTTCGGCCAGCTCCGAGGAGAAGGCCTAGCTTCAGCGCTGGCTACCATCGAGCAAGGTTTTGGTGACAATCTGTTTTACCCTAATGTCGCGAGTCGTGCTGCTCATTTGCTTTACTTTGTGATTAAGAATCACCCTTTGGCCGACGGTAATAAACGCAGCGGTTCTTTTTTGTTTTTGTGGTATTTGCGAATTAACCAGCATCTGCTAGCCAAGCCAGTTGAAGAATTGATTAATGACAACACGCTGGTAGCACTGGCCTTGCTAGTGGCGGAAAGCCAACCGGTTCAGAAAGAGCTGATGATTAGGCTGATTGAGCATTTTATTCTGCTAAAAACGGATAACTGAGGAAGACATGAGCGAATATAAAACCATCGCCGAGTCAAAGAATTTCATCGTACTCGAAAAATACACCAGGGAATGGGATGCGGTTGAAAGCTACCAAAGCGAAGGTGACTTAGAGCGTGAGCTGATTCAGGATTTGGTCAATCAAGGCTATGAATACCTGCCAAAGCTGACCAATCCTGAGACCATGCTGGCCAATGTTCGCGAGCAAATACAAACGCTCAATAACGTCACCTTTTCAAGCGGTGAATGGTTGCGCTTTGTCGAAACCTTTCTTGATAAACCCAGTGACGGTATCACCGACAAAACCCGCAAAATTCATGATGACTACATCCACGACTTCACGTTTGATGATGGTCGTATTCAAAATATCTACCTGCTCGACAAAAAGAATGTGGCGCGAAATAAAGTGCAGGTTATCAAGCAATTCGAGCAAGTTGGCAGTCACGCCAACCGATACGATGTCACTATTCTGGTCAATGGCCTGCCACTGGTACAGATTGAACTGAAAAAACGCGGTGTGGCGATACGTGAAGCCTTTAATCAGGTGCATCGTTATAGCAAAGAGAGCTTTAACAGTGATAATTCACTGTATAAGTACCTGCAGCTGTTTGTGATTTCCAATGGCACCGACACCCGCTATTTCGCCAACACCACCCAGCGCAACAAAAACAGCTTCGATTTCACCATGAATTGGGCAAAATCTGATAACAGCCTGATTAAGGACCTCAAAGACTTCACCGCCACTTTCTTCCAGAAAAACGTGCTGCTAAAGGTGCTGTTGCATTATTCAGTATTTGATACCAGCGATACGCTGCTTGTCATGCGTCCGTATCAAATCGCGGCCACTGAGCGGATCTTGTGGAAGATAAACAGCTCGTTTGAAGCCAAAAAATGGAGTGAGCCTGAAAGTGGCGGTTTTATCTGGCATACCACGGGCTCTGGCAAAACCCTGACCAGCTTCAAAGCAGCGCGTCTGGCTAAAGAACTTCCCTTTATCGACAAGGTGTTTTTTGTTGTAGATCGCAAAGACCTTGATTATCAAACCATGAAGGAGTACCAGCGCTTTTCACCTGATAGCGTCAATGGCTCTGACAGCACTGCAGGTTTAAAGCGAAACTTAGACAAAGATGACAACAAAATCATCGTCACCACCATTCAGAAACTGAACAATCTGATGAAAAGCGAGGGCGACCTGCCCGTATATAACAAACAGGTAGTGTTTATATTCGATGAATGTCATCGCAGTCAGTTCGGAGAAGCCCAGAAAAATCTAAAAAAGAAATTCAAAAAGTATTATCAGTTTGGTTTTACTGGTACGCCTATCTTCCCTGAGAACGCATCCGGTTCTGAAACGACCGCCAGTGTCTTTGGCAAGGAATTACATTCTTACGTCATCACTGATGCTATCCGAGATGAAAAAGTGCTCAAATTCAAGGTGGACTACAACGATGTCCGAGTGAAGTTTAAGGCCATTGAAACTGAGCAGGATGAACAAAAACTCAATGCTGCAGAAAACAGGGAAGCCTTGCAACACCCTGAGCGAATTCGTGAAATTTCTGAATATATTCTGAAAAACTATCGCCAGAAAACTCATCGACTGCAACCTGGTGCCAAGGGCTTTAATGCCATGTTTGCGGTGAGCAGTGTTGAAGCTGCCAAGCTCTACTATGAGTCCCTGAATAATCTTCAGAAAGACAGTGAGAAACCACTGAAAATCGCCACTATCTTCTCGTTTGCAGCCAACGAGGAGCAGAATATGGTGGGCGCCATACCTGATGAGAGCTTTGATGTCTCAGCTATGAACAGCAGCGCCAAAGAGTTTTTAAACGCGGCAATAGCTGACTATAACGCTTATTTCAAAACCAGCTTCAGCGTAGACAGCAATGGCTTTCAAAACTATTACCGTGACTTGGCCAAACGGGTTAAGGATAAAGAAATCGACCTGTTGATTGTCGTGGGCATGTTCCTAACTGGCTTTGATGCGCCGACACTTAATACCTTGTTTGTTGATAAAAACCTGCGCTATCACGGCCTGATGCAAGCCTTCTCGCGCACTAACCGCATTTATGATGCGACCAAGACCTTTGGCAATATCGTCACATTCCGCGATTTGGAAAAAGCCACCGTGGATGCCATTACGTTATTTGGTAATAGCAACACCAAAAACGTAGTACTGGAGAAAAGCTACACAGAATACATGGAAGGGTTTACCGACGCCGTCACCGGTGAGGCCCGACGCGGCTTTATGGATGTGGTGCATGACTTGGAGCAGAAGTTTCCAGACCCAGCCAACATTGAAAAAGAGGCCGACAAAAAAGAATTTGCCAAACTCTTTGGTGAATATCTGCGCGTTGAAAACATCCTGCAAAACTATGATGAGTTTGCCAGCCTGAAAGCGTTGCAAGATGTAGACATAAGCGATCCACAAGCGGTCGTAGCATTTAAGGCTGAGCATTACCTTAATGATGAGGATTTTGCCGCGCTGCAGACCATCAGAATGCCGGCTGAGCGTAAAGTCCAGGATTACCGATCAACCTACAACGATATACGAGACTGGCTGCGCCGTGAGAAGGCAGGGGAAGAGCAATCCAAGTCTAAGATTGACTGGGATGACGTGGTGTTTGAGATCGACCTGCTTAAATCTCAGGAAATTAATCTCGACTATATTCTGGAACTCATCTTCGAGCACAACAAGAAAACCACAAGCAAAGCTGAACTGGTTGAAGAAGTGCGACGGGTGATAAGAGCCAGTCTTGGTAATCGCGCTAAAGAGAGCCTTGTGGTCGATTTTATCAATCAGACCAACCTCGATGAGCTGGGTGATAAGTCTGGCGTAATTGAAGCCTTCTTTGCTTTTGCCCAAGCAGAGCAGCAGCGGGAGGCTGATGAGCTTATAAACCAGGAGAGCCTGAACATAGAAGCAGCCAAGCGCTACATCACCACATCACTCAAACGCGAGTACGCCAGCGATAATGGAACTGAGCTGAATACCATTCTCCCAAAAATGAGTCCGCTGAATCCGCAGTACCTCACCAAGAAGCAAAGTGTATTTCAGAAGATCGCCGCGTTTGTTGAAAAGTTTAAAGGCGTAGGTGGCAAAGTTTAGCTAAGAAGCTAATGAAATCATAATTAAGATTTATAGATGGCGGGGGATTGGTTCATGGATGGAACTATGGTTTTTTCATCTTTTTTGTCAGGCATATTGCTCATTTATTCTGGTAAGCAATATGGTGGAGTAGACAACAATAATTTCACAATACAAAAATCGAGGGACTGTCTTTAACCTCCATGCCGCTTGATATTCAAACCAATCGATGCCGCTACCATCCGACAAATTGATTCAAAAACTACGGGCATTACTAAGTTAAAGTTGGACTAGATGTTGGATGCAGATCAGCTAGTTCATGAACGAGACTATGCGGATGTACTTTGCGAATCCTAAAGCCGTCCTGCCCGTTCTGAGAAATGGTGAAGTGGTTTTACTGCCCTGGGGAAGAAGGCTTAATCAGGAGGGAGTGCTACCCGCTACCGGCTGGGCAAAACTGGAATCGATCTATGGCGGCATTTGGGAGAAATATCACCCCATTCCCGTAAAAATACCGGCGTTAAGCTTTATGGAGAAAGACTTTGAAGGTCATGGGCATTGGTATGACTTGCAAAAAGGGCAGTTTATACAGGGGTTGGTGGCAAGAGCAATGAACAGCAATGAACGACGAGTGTATGTCGTGACGCTAGAGCCAGAATTAGAAGATAATCAAATTCATGCCCGGTGGCCAAGAGTTGTTCAAGCAGGTGAGCCAAGTCGCAGACGCGAATAATATCTACTGCTTGACAACTGAAAAACACTCCTCCAGAATGAAACCATTCTCGTCTGTAATTATTTGCAGACTGAATCGCTAGCAGAACGAACTTTCTGCTCTCAATTAGATATGTCTACGGATGTATCAATACTCCTCAAAGTATTTCACAAAAGAGTCTGTCTTCTACGGAGGACAGACATTTGAAATGTAGTTCCCAATAGTTTTTTAAGAAAGTTTAGGCCTTATCGCAAAGCCTTCCTGCGGGATGATTTTGCCATAAGGTTTTTTCAAGCAATTTTCATGTTGCTTGTGAAGTGAACGTCGGCACTAACCGACACTCAATCGTTGTGATCTAAACTGCTCACAACACTACCCTCGGGGTCAGATGAATATCGGCCCTGGGCGGATAATGTCATTTGGCCCCTTTTTTGTTTTAAAGGAGCGTCAAATGAGCAATCACGAAGATTTTCCCGCTTTAGGTAAAGATGCTTGGACATTCGATATTCCGAGTGCTGAGCCGTGTCGTCTATTTTTGACAGAGCAAAACAATACGCCAACTCAAGTTTGGTTTATGGCAAGCGATGGCAAGACTAATGACGATTTGGCGCTGTTTGCGAAGGTGCTAACACTCGACCTTCAGCAAGAGATGCCAGACAAAGTACAGGAAAAACTGAACATGCTGGCGGGTGTTGCCGGCATCGGTTTCAGAATGGCTTTTCCACCTACGGGTGAAAAGCAGATGATGAAAGGCCAAGTAAGCGCCATTGCAAAACTACTTCTGTATAGAGGTGATTTTATGATGACGGATACTCCCGAACTGCGTCAGCAGCATAAGGGAGATATCTGGAGTGTGGATGTCTTAAATCCGTACACGCAAACGGTTTTCACCATCAAGATCTCAGAGCCAATGGTTGAAGGTCGTAAACGTCCTGTCAGTATCTGGCTGGAAGGTCATAACCCTGAAATATTGGATGGGCTATGTGCTTTGCTCTCAGCAGATATGGTGAAGGATTTATCACGACTTGCCATCAAGCTGAAGGCATTGCTCGAACCCCAAACCTCTATGACAGGCATGACTGAGTATCGACTCGACAATTTGAGCGCGTATATCGCTTACGTGTTGTTGAGCCGTTATGAAACTCACTTCTACATGGACAAACGCATTAATGTTATGCCGTATGTAAATGTAGTGTCGTTAAATAGCAATAAGTCATCCAATGAACGTAGTTTTTCACATGTATTGGAGGTTGGCTGAGAGTCCTAAAGAGTTGCCCTTGCGGCGACTCTTTTTTTAGATGCATTGTTAATCAGTGCGACTAAGAAAAGGGTTTCTGCGCTGAATACTTGTTATTCAGGCTGAAACGTTAAGCAGTAGCGTTAATTACTGCTCTCATGGGTGTTTGACCAAGGTTGAACACTGTAATTCAAGTCCTGCCCTCAATGGGAGTGTAGGAAACCCTTTTTAGGAGAAGTTTATGTCAGTCAATAAAGTGATTTTAGTTGGTCGTCTGGGTGTTGATCCGGAGTCTCGTGCATTTCCAACAGGTGGCAGTATCTGCAATCTGCGAATTGCAACCTCTGAGTCCTGGAGAGACAAACAAACAGGCGAACGACAGGAAAGAACGGAATGGCATCGGGTAATTCTGCGTAATAAGTTAGGTGAAATTGCACAGCAGTACCTGAAGAAAGGCGCACAGGTCTATATCGAAGGGCGTATTCAGACGCGTAAATGGCAAGATAAAGGTGGTAATGATGTTTATACCACTGAAATTGTCGCATCTGAAATGACCATGTTGGACAGCAAATCGAATGCAGGCTCATCTGCAGGAGATATGCCACCACCAGCTGGTGGCCATAACGATATGGATTACAATCCGGGTGATTACGGTAGCGGTGAAGACTACTACGGTTAAGGAGGCACATCATGGCTGCAACTAACTCAAAAGTAGTTCATATCCAAAATCAAAACGGTGAAACGAATCAGTATGTGAAAGTCTCTGCCCGTGTACCTGAGTTTTTAAAGGTATATGGTCCAGATAAAGGCTATCGCGTATTGGCTCATTCCACTGATTACCTGGACTTTGCACAGGGCCGAAAGGAGCTGTGCATTGCACTGGCAGCACAAGGGAAGCTTCCTGAACAGCATATTAAGGAGCTGATGGAAGAGCGTAAAGTTGTCTTCAAGTCGCAATTAGTGGACAAAGATGGCAACGTGGTCGCGGAGAGTTCTGCAATCAAACCAATTTGGAATCTTAAAGATTACGAATCCGGTGAGACGGCAGCTTTTCAACGATTACTCGCTCGTTTGGGATTTGGTGGCGATGTCTTTGATTCAGATGAAGACAATGACATGAATTCCCAAGGCCTTGCCTTTGATACTGTAAGTGATGCGCCTAGTCAAAGTCAGACAGTGGTAATGCAACCTGTGGTAGTGGAAACACCTCGCAGCGAGTCAAAACCTGCTGAATCTGCCGAGACTAAGACCGTCAGTTCTACGGAGCAGTCGGAACCGGCCACGCCTGTCCAACAACGACAGACAAATGACACAAGCACCAGTCGCGGTGTAAAAGCAGACCCGACCAAGGTCCAGCCCGCACAACGACGCCAGCTTGAATCATTGGCCAGAGTGAAGGGTGTAGATTGCCCTGTTGTGAATACTGTTGAAGAGTTTCGCAATGCACTGTTACATCTGAAAGGTTTACCTTTACTCACTTGAAAAAACTAAACCCCTACTGAATTTATCAGTAGGGGTTTTTTCATTTAATAATCCCATAAATTGAACATTTACTTTATACAGCGAACACTTGAAAAAAGTAACAAGACTGATTTTAAGTTTAGTTAGGTGTTTACCTTAAGTGTGAGTCCTAGTAAATATGTAGATAAATCTGGATAATCACGAATTATAAGGTGTTGCTTCTCCATAGGATCAAGGACTGATGAATGTTCAAATATAAGAATCTTGCAATCATAGCTCTCTACTTACTTGCTACCCCGGCACTCTCAGAGGACTATCAATCAAATAGTCTCTTTAAACACGACTATAAGTGTGTCGCTGATGAAAAAGGCGGATTTAATCATAGTGCTACTGGCCATGAACTCGGTAAATTCATAGTTGATGAAGAGTTTTTCTTGGTACACATTTCAAATATTCCTGAAAAAGTCATACCAGATATGCTGAAAGTAGCCACTGCGCATAAAATAAATCAAAAGAAAGGTCTATCAAGTCAAGAAGTGGAAGTTCTCAGGAGAAACGAACTAGAAAAGGATTTTTTGAATAAGCAAGTAATTAGCACTTTGACAATAGAAGAAGGCTCCTATTTTTTTCGTGAACCCAGCGAAGACCCCAATGATGCTATTACATATTTAAGGGGAGATCATTGCGATGCAGTGAAAAACAATAACTATGCTTCTATCAATTGCCATATAGGCGATTACGCGAAAACATTTCAATTTAATCTTGCTACTGGTAGATTCACATATTCATATGCAGGCACTTGGAATGATGAAGTAGAAGACGGATATTATGGTGACTCATCATCATTTGCTTTTGGAACGTGCGAAATATACTACCGATAATCAAAAAATAGTTGCCATTACTACTTTGGCCTAGATATCAGAAATCTTAGTGTAAAAATCATTACACAATTGAAAAAGCCCCCCCTACTGATTAATATCAGTAGGGGGGGGCTTTTTACAGCAATATCAGTCTGAAGCAGACATCCAATAGTCAATTAGACCAACATCACGATAGTACTGGTACAGCTTCCAACTCAACTTGATTACGATGAACCAGCGTTTATTTCGTACTAGTTTTTTATTGTTATTATCCATTGATACCTCATTTAAAATCAGCCACAAATGGGCTGTTCAAATGTATTTATCGTTTTGGATCTTTAAGCGTTCTTAACCAGCTTTGCGCTGTTGTGAATCGGCCTCCAAGCTGTGTTCTTTCCTATCGGTCATATTTCATTCACATTTTCTGTGGATAAGTCTGTCAGTAACCACATAAGGACGTTGGCCAGTCGAAAAGAAAGTCCGCTGGTTAAATAATGAGCAACGTGATCCAAGGCGTTGACACCCATCTGTTAAATTGGTATTTTCGTATCCAAATATCGCTTCCTGCGATTCTTGGCTCCCGCCAGGCTCAATAAGATACGTCCACTGGCCGTACTCTCAGCTCGAAAGAGCAAATCCGATTGAAGTTAAATTTTTCACGCAGAAATCTTTTGTGTGTCTGCACGTCTGTACGTTTTTTTCGTGCCTCCAGACCAAAGGTTTCTGATCGACATTTATTTGTCGATTGAAAGCGGCTTGCTGACCGTTTAATCAGCACTCAATCACCCTTCAGGGCACACAAACTGCCCTGTAGGGATAGCTTTGTCTGTGCCATTCCGAAGGATTTTCAATTCAAGGAGGCACAAATGAAGTTTAAGACGCTGAGACGTGATGAAGTCCTGCAAGAGATCATCAAACAAGCGGGTGCTAATGCAGAATTTAAAGTATCCCGTGTAGATCAGAAGGACGACCATGTTACTCGCGCCATGTGGGCGGGTGACAAGTTAGTAATCATTCTCGAAAAGGCACGCAAAGTCGTGGGCTATAACCTTTTCAGCAGATCCCAACAAAAACGAGCTAAAAAATATTCGCATGCTTTCCTCGAAGAGAAGCGGATTTTGTGGCAAAGGAGTGAGCAATGATTCTCAGTCCTAGCCGAGTTCAGAAGGGTCAGACTTGCATGAAGCAGGTCTGGTACCACTACAAGTTGGGTATAAGACCAAAAGTTACTTCAGCAAACCTTGCTTTCGGTAAAGCGGTGGATGACACCGTGATGGATTACTTAAAGGCAGTCACGCTGGGGAATCGGATTTCTTCTATTGAAGATGTCTTTCTAAGACATTGGAAAAAGCAGTCATCAATTTCACTTGAGTATTCGTCTACACAGTCGGAGCAAAAGCTGAAAGACATGGGTGCTGCGATGGCTGGGAAGTTTCCAGCTGCGTGGGAGGAGTCTGAGCTGATGGTTTTTATCATGCCAGATGGTCAACCTGCATTGCAGGTTGACCTCGCAGTTCAGTTAGCACCGAAAGTTAAATTGCGGGGTTATCTGGATTTAATCGCTATGGATCAGCTTGGCAGAGTCATCATTATCGACATCAAAACAACCGGTGTTGCCTATGATGATTTGTATGTTCGCCAATCCGATCAGTTAACGGCGTATCAGCTGCTCGTAGATAGTCATGCGCAGACGTTAGGGATAGAACAGACCGACCAGGTTGGTTTCATGTGCTTGCACAAGAAAAAAGACCCGGTTATCCATTCACCCCAAATC
This sequence comes from Methylophaga sp., assembly GCF_030651745.1. The sequence continues at coordinate 4,440 of NZ_JAUSCC010000122.1, read as the reverse complement.
GTTGACCGCAGATCGTCAGATCGAGTCTCGGAATACATTCAGACCTGTCAGTGGTTTGTTAACGACTACAACAATGGGCGGTTTAACCGCAGCCCGCTTGGAGCCTTTAACAGTCCTTGTTCAATGTGTGACTTTAACCGGTTATGCAGTGAGGGATGCACTGAAGATTTGGAGATTCCAGATAGAGCGAAAGTTGCTCTGCAGTTAGCAGCGTAGGAGGACGAGAAATGATGCAATTAGCATTGGATCTCGATCTCCTTCCCCTCAACAAAGAATCTTGGGATATTACCGAGGAGCTTATTGAGGGGCTGCACGAAGAGTTCTACATCCGAAGCATTGAGCAAATGCGTGATTCTGTTCGCGGAGGCGAGCAGTGGCAGGAGTTAATGGCTTGGTTGGACGAACCCATCGTTGATGATAATCGCCCCTTTAGCTTTGCAACCTGTTGCAAGGTGATAGGGATCGAAGATCCGGAAGCGAATCGCGACTCAATTAAAAAATATCTGGCTATGTGAATAGTTAGAAATCGTTTCACCCCTTGGGGTGGTTTTATACCACCACCCCTTCGGGGGTGGTGTTATTTCATTTTGGAGATAGCACATGAAAACAATGCAATACGATATCGGTTTAACATTTGGCATCGAGGCAGCAAAGGGACAATTTATTACTGGGTACGAACCGGGTTCACAGTATGTTCCAGTCGCTGAAGCTAATTATCGTTTTGACAAAGGTGTTTTACGAGATCTGATGGTCTGGTGGAACATGAACCTGGCAGGCGTCAATAAAGACGGCATGTATTTGTTCGGACCCACGGGTGCGGGTAAATCGGCTGCTTTAGTGAACTTTTGTGCATTACTGAATATACCGATGTATGAAAAAACGATATATGAAGGCATGGAGTTTGACGTTCTGATGGGCCGTACTGAAATCGTCGGTGGAGACACTGTATTTATGTATGGTGTTGTGCCACTGGCGATGGGTGCAGAAAATGAACCTGGAATACTGGTGCTCAATGAGATTGACCGAGCAGATGATGCAGTCTTAACTGGACTGTACGAAGTATTAGCAGGGCGTCCTTTGGTTCTGGATGCAGCTGGTCATCATGTCGTAAAACCTGACGATGCATTTTGTTTTGCAGCAACAGGTAATACGAACATGGCCGGTGCTAGTGATGATTACAGTAATGCCAATAAGCAAGACCTGGCATTTGTTGATCGTTTCTGGAAAGTATCCGTGGGCTACCCGGAAAAAGAAGTGGAAGTAGGCATTCTGAAATCAGTGGAACCGGATTTATCCGACGAGCTGTGCGAAAAGATGGTTGATGTTGCAAATGACATTCGCAATCTGCACACCGAAGGGGAAAACCGGATACCGTTGACCATGAGTACACGGACGCTTTTACGCTGGGGACATATGACCAAAGCTTATCACGGGTTTGGCCGTGCAATAGAAGATTCACCTATTGCATACGCGTTGAACCGGGCACTACTTAATGTAGCTGACCGACCAACCCGAGCGGCCATTATCGAAGTTGCTGAATTGCACATCGGTGATGCCTGGACAAGTGGTTCTGCTCAAGCAACGACTGGAAATGGAGGTAAATCATTCAATGACTGATTTGTATGATCTCTACCGAAACGACAGTCCAGCTGGTCAAGGGACAAAAGACTGGGCCATTAAAGCCTCAGCAGGAAACGAACTTACCGTTATGTTTGGTAAGACCGGCTCCAAGCTTCGTACCAGGGTGCTTAAATTAGACCTTGGCACGGATGCGAGGAGCGAGCTGATTCAGCGTTCAAGCCAAAAGCTGAGTGAAGGTTACTCACTGATTGGTAAGGCGCGTATCGACGACAAAGGCAATGTCACGTTAGCTCAGGATATCGAGCAAGCAACGTGGAGTTTGTCTGAGTTGGACGAGGTGGAAGTGGAAACCGCATTGAAATCACTGGTTGATGACATTGTGGAATACAGCTTCGACACTGGCTTTAATATATTGCCGATATCGGCTGAATATGACGCAAACCTGAAAGGAGCCATCATTTCGTGTGATGGCTTGCTTCCAACGGGAGGCTGGCAAATCGCAAGAGATGCTGGATTAAGCTTCCTATCAGGGGGGAAAGTCATGGGGGGTGGCAAGATCGATTACTCACTACAGCTTTTGCTGCTGGTGGGTTTATCGAAAAAGCTTCCCGATGGCAGCGTTACAGCCGTAGCGTCTAAAGGGCAAAATGATCGGGATCTGATGCCAAGCAAGCGAGGCCTACCGGCTGACTTTGTTGAAGGATTGGAATTACCGAGAAGCTATGTTCGTGAAGTCGCACAGGCAATTGGCATAATCGCCAAACCAGTTCAGATTTTATCTCAGGAGGCTGTCAGTACGCCGGCAGCTATTTGTTTTTAACTTTCAATTGAGCCGTTCCCCTAGGGGAGCGGCTTTTTTGTTTGTAACGATAACCGGCTTGGACCAATATCCGGTTATTGATTCAAATCAGTGAGATAGACCTATAGAGTGCATAGTGAATTAATCCAATTGAGGCATTCTTATGAGTCCTATCCGAATTCGTTTTGACCACGAAACAGCATATACCCGTGACTGGCTGACGGATAATGAAGCCGAAGCACAGCGAATACTAGCCACCTATAAGGCCAGAGAGGTCAGCCCAAGATGTGAATGTACTGACAAGATGCCGCCTATGTATATCGCACATCGAACTCGCTATTACCTTGCTCGCAATCCGGGTACCGGAACACTACATTCACCTGAATGCCCATCGTTTGAGATGGAAAAAGAAGATAGTGGCAGAATCACATACGAAAGTGATGTCATTAAGCCGAAAAATGATGGCACGTTGTCATTAAAGATCCTTGCACCACTGGCACATAAGATTGTCGATAGATCACCTAAAGAAGCCAGAGATATCGACGCAATGGTGCCACCAAGACCGAAATCACCCACGGCTAAACGAGAAGCCATGTCTTTGACAGGCCTGCTTGCTTTGATGTGGGAGGAGGCAGAACTGAACCGTTGGCATCCAGGCTTTAATAATCGGCGTATTTGGGCAGTGGCCAGAACCCGTCTCTTGGATGTCGCACAAAGACTCAATACCAAGCGTATTAACGTTGCAGATGTCTTGTATATACCTGAACATTTTAACGAATCTCAAAAAGACGCCATTGATGCTCGAAGAAAAGAGGCATTTAAACGCATCATGACCAAAACCAGTACCGTCACTAAGTACATGATGGTGGTCGGGGGGATTCGTAAAATCTCAGCACAAGAGAAGTCAGTGGCGATTACACTCCGTCATCAAAGTGAGTCGGTGAAATATTGGGGATCTCAGCACGTACTCAAAAAACTCAACAATGGTCCTGTTGTAGAGATACTAAGTGATGTAAACGATCCGCGCCTGGTCTACACATTGATGATCGTGAGTCGTGATATTGATGAGGTTCTGCATATTCAGGATATCGGCTTTCTGATAACCGACATCCATATGATACCGACGTATTTTGAACAAGACCGGTTGTTGACAGAAAAACTCGTCATGGAAGGGCATAAGTTCATTAAGACCATGCGCTACGATGGTTCTAAAGAATCTGTATTTCCAGACTATCTGCTGGTGGATAACCCCAATGCAATACTGCCAATGGCCATCTTCCGAACGTTTGCTTCAGAAACGGTCATTGAGCAACGTCATCAATCAAAAGAGCGATGGAAAGAGAAGTATGGCAAGTACTGGATCTGGGATATGGAAAAGCAAGGTGAAAGTATTCCAGTCTTGCCAGCACCACCAGCAACCCGCACTGACAAAATCTAAGCCAAAAATCAGGGTTACACATGGAAAAAACATCGCTGTTTATCGCTCTATCAGTGCTCGCTTTGGGTAGCAGTTATTGTTATTACCGTCTGCAGAAAATGACACCGCAAGGCAGTAGGTTTCGCAAACTGAAGAAACCTGTCTGGTGGCTTGCAGCATTCAATATATTGCTACTGGCCATCTCCCATGTAGCGGGCTACCCGAAAGCTCTTCAAATACTCTTTTACATTGGCCTAACCGCTGGATTTGTATGCATTCTCGCCACCGCAAAGCATCCCAAACCCAGAAAAGTTATAGAAAAGGTCGTTGAGGTGGCGGCTACGGTGGCTTTTATGTTGCTTATCTGGTTCGCAAAGGCGATGGTTTCATCACGCAGTAGCTATGGAGGTGGCAACAATGACAATCCTTATTCGTTTGAAAAGCAAGATGAAGACGATTGGATGATGAATCGCATTGATAATTATGGCAAATGGCGTGACAATTGACATCCTCCCCGGCCTAAAGGCCGGAGATTCCTACGGCGCTCATCCCGGCATCGCGCCGCAATGAGTTGCTTCGGTGGGTTCCTGCTGCTGGCGACATTACTGCGTCGCTCACTTCACAGGCGCAACGGGCGTGTCCC
>NZ_JAUSCC010000117.1 GCF_030651745.1 Methylophaga sp. | reverse complement strand
GCGGCGGCGAGCAGCATGCTCCACACAGTGCGTTTGGACTTTTTGTCCAGACAGTTAAAGTCGGCAGCGTGTAGTTTTCCCTGACTGATTAAAGCTTCCAGTCGATCAGGGCTAAACGCCACATGTATGGCATTTTGTTTCGGAAAATACGTTTTTGAAGTCTGCATCTTTTGATACCTCAGCAAGATTGATAAGGTTGAATGCAGTATAAAGACGGATTAATCTAAATGCAAATAATTATTATTTAGATTAATAAGGCTATGAATTAATTGACGATCAAGGGGCATAAGTACCCGTACCGTAATAACCATAGCCTAAAAATGGCGCGTCATGTTTAGGATTATAGGTACGTGATGATGTCGGATTATTTTGTGGCCAGACATGGCTTTGATCAACTGTAATCAGCGGTAAACTTAACATTTTCTGATCTACTTTTTGCAGTTGTAATGTCTTGACGGTTCCTATAATGGTGACCAATTTATCCGGTGAATAAATCAGTGGATCCAGAAAATGTTCACTACGCACAATAAAACGACCCGCGCTCGGTTCAGTGGAGATAGGTACCCCATGTCGGGTTAGGGGAAATTGTACGATGGTCAACTCAGAGAAATTTTCATAATTGGCTACCTGACCAATCATGCCGCCCCAGCGCACCATTTGACCTTGATAGGCTTCAACATTTTGTACAACTTGCTCGTAGCTAATATCGTTACTTGATTTTGCATGGATTGATGGTTTGGTCGGCGCAGCACAAGCCGTTAATAAGAAAATTAATAAAACACTTAAAATACGCATAAACCTACGCTCCAATAACAGTAACTACATTGACCCAACGTACGGTCAGAGGTTTCGATGCCAGCTTGCTGCCATCAACTAGCGCTTGGCTTTACGCGCCGCTTTTTTGGCCGCTTTTTCTTCACGTCTTTTTAAGACCTGTAACCACTCACGCTCCGTCATTTCCGGGGTTTCCAGTGTAAGCCGGCCCAACTGTCCACCGCGTAATTCGGTCAGTAAAATTTTACTGATCCTTTCAAGGTCCGCTACCCCACCCGCTTTAATACAGCCTCGCTTGTGAGCCAGCTTTTCCAACATCACTTGTTCATTATCGGCCATGCCATCAACATTAAAACGGCTTGTTAATGCATCGGGATATTGCTGCATAAGATATTTGACGGCGTATAAAGCAATATCCTGATTTTCAAACGCGGTTTCTTTAATTGCATGGGTAATTGCCAGCCGGTATCCACTGTCATGATTTTCCAGATTGGGCCAAAGGACCCCCGGCGTGTCATGTAACACTACCACTTCATCCACAATAATGCGTTGCTGTACTTTGGTCACAGCAGGTTCATTACCTGTTTTGGCAATCTGTCTTCCTGCCAAGGCATTAATCAATGTCGATTTACCAACATTGGGGATCCCCATTATCAATGCCTGAATTTTTTTAACACTGTTGGCTTTATTGGGAATCAGTTTTTGGCACAGAGCGATCAGCTCCTTGCCTCGGGAGGTCTCATTAGCCGATAACACCAGCGTTTTAATCCCCTGTTCCTGCTCTAGATGCTGTTGCCAGATAAGAGTCAGCTCGGGATCAGCCAGATCAGCCTTGTTCAATATTTTGATACAGGGTTTATCACCCCGGATAGTGGCCAGCATTGGATTGGAGCTGCTGTAAGGAAGACGGGCATCCAGCACTTCAATGATCAGATCCATCTGCGGCAGGATTTTTTTCATCTCCAGCCCGGCTTTATGCATATGCCCTGGGAACCATTGAATCGCCATCAAGAACTCACTAATAACACCAGAATTGGTTTAGCCATTATAACGCTTAAGCTTTAAATATAACGGTCCTCTTGGAGATACTTGCTGATATCCACTTCGTCAATTTGTTCGCTTGCCATAAAACGTTCCGCATAGTGTTTATAGACACCACTGCTCAAAAATAACTCAAAGACATCCCGATCCATTAATTCTTGTTCGACAAGTTGATGCAAAATGAAAATGGCCACACTTAGCGTTTTGCCCTTTTTGTATGGCCTGTCAGCCGCGGTTAATGCTTCAAAGACATTGGCCAACATAATGATGCGTTCTGGCACTGATAACTCATCAGCGGTTAAGCCTCGCGGGTAACCGCTACCATTGATGGTTTCCAGATGTGTGGTTGCGTAACGTGGAATATTGGAAAGCTCCTCAACATAAGGTAACGACTCAAGCATCTTGATAGTCGTCAGAATATGCTCATTAATTCTGAAACGCTCTTCCGTAGTTAACGTACCGGATTCAATGGTGAGGTTATACAATTCGCCATGATTAAAGCCGTGCTCCGGCTGATTAAGATTCTTATTCCCGGCACTGGCATCTGCGGTGGCTTTCGCGTTACGCGGGATAATGTGCTCAGCCTTATCTGCAAGCAATTGCTCTGTTGCAGGCAGACTGTGCGCCGCTGCCCGCAGCTGATCGAGCTCTACCGGAGATAAACCCAGTTGATCATCAAAATGCCTTTGCCAGGTTTTGTTTGCCAGTCTTTTCAGTCGATCATTGGCATTCTGATCCATAAACTCTGTGCCAATATTGCATTGCGCGACAAAGGCAAAATCATCTTGCAGCTGCAGCTGTTTAACCTTTAACGCCTCTTCATACATTGTCCTGTTTTCAGGCTGCTGAATCGATTGCTGCAGGAACTCAATTTCTGCATCACGCCACAATACTTCGAACCGCATACGGATTTCATGAATACGGTTATAGATCATTTCCAGTTTGGTTCGTTTATCAACCAGGTATTCCGGTGTTGTGATCTTGCCAAAACTGTGTAACCAGGCCGCTAAACTTAATTCTCGGCGCTGGGTTTCATTATCAAGTTGAAAATCGGTAAAAGCAGTATCAGTTGACTCAGCCGCTTTATCTGCCAGCAGCATCGTTAATTCCGGCACTAATGCACAATGCCGGGTCGGATAGGCTGATTTAGCATCAATCGCCCGCGCCACGGATTTCACCAGGCTATCAGTCCAGTACTGATGCGATTGTTGATACTCCTGAGTCACCAGTGCTAAATCGTTCAGCTTGCGGTCTAAATCATTAAATTCCAGCAAATAACTGGAGTGTGGTTCGATAGCCCTAAAGCGACGTTGCTGAAGATGATCGATATTTATCTGAGTTTTTTTCAGCGCATCTAAAATCACCGAAACAAACCACCAGCTAACGGGTAATAGCAACAGCAACATCAAGCCGGCAACCAGCATGGCATTTTTAGTTTTACTCCACACCGCATTCATCACCGTTTTTTGCGGTGAAATGATGGTGAGATACTGGTTTTCAACATCATTGATTGCAACAGCCTGATGATAGACAAAATATGGCCGATCATTGAGGGAGATCGACTGCAAGTCATCAGATACCGGCAAGGCATCATTTTTGAAACGTTCAAGCTGTAAAGCCTGCAGATTACGATACGTATCAATTGAGTTAAACCATTTATCAACCAGGGCCTGATGATGGTTATCCGACAAATTTTGCAGAGCACGGTTAAGGATATCAGCCAGCCCAGATCGTTGACGGTTCACCATAAAATGTAAGCCGGTGGGTAATTGCGCCGGTGCAAAATCAACACCTTGATGCACTGTTATCTCGTCAGCGTATTCTTGTGTGGCGATATACTGCAATGTAATCGCCGTATCCATACCGGCATCTGCCTGTCCAGAAATAACCGCTGCAAAAACTTCTCGAATCGTTTCAACTTCGATAATGCTGATTTCCGGAAATTCCGCTTGCAGTCTTTCAGTTAAAGACCAGCCCTTAGGAATAGCTACAGTTTTACCGTTTAACTCCGAAATATAGGTAATTGGGTCGTTTGTCTTAGTAATCACACCATAAGGAACATCGACAAATGGTATGGTCATTTCGCCCATAAAATTGCGAAACTCACTGTAAAAAACCGGCTGCATGATTTCCAGTTCACCATCGACAAACTTGGTCGCTAATTCCTGCCAGCTTGCGCCAGTGACAAAGTGCATTTCCAAACCCGTCATACGTGAAATGTAATTCAACACATCGACGGCATAGCCACTGGGAACCCCATTATTAGAAAAATTTAGCGGTGGCCAGTCCGTTTCGCTGGTCACCCGTAATACAGGGTTGCTTCGGATCATTGCTAACTGTGCGTTACTGAGTTCAAGTCTGGGCGCTGCAGGTAATGATGGTAAGGGCTCTTCAGGCTGATTTGAGGCAATCACACCGCCTGTTTGGGCATAAAAATAGATTTCAGCCGCACTGGCTGTGTCACGGTTTTTCAGCATGGTAGATAGCGAGGATAACTCTGTGGTGATGGCGAGCACCGTTTCAGTTTCTGGCAATTTAATGGAATAACTCTGGGCCGGTGTCTGAATCTCGGCCAGTAAATAGGATTGGGTTTTGGCGACCTTGGCCGTTTCCGCTGCTGAAAACCATGCTTGCTGGTTTATATTGATATCGCTTTGGTGCTGCCAGGCATGGCGAAGCGTAAAGTTACGATCATAATATTCCAACCGCCGCTGTTGCTGTTCGCCCTGATTAAATATCTTGATTAACAACCAGCGGTCCGCTTCTTCTGCTCTTAGCTGCTGACGCAATGCCGGAGAAGCCTGCAAATTTATCAGCTGTTCAACTTCACCATTTTGATGACCAAGATAAACAGACTGGAATAACGGATTACGTTGCATGACCGCAACCAGCAACTGTCGGCTTTCATCCGTGATCTGTGGATTTTCAATCAGTCTGGGTAATTGTTTTAATTCATTAATTTCATTTTCAGCACGGGAATCTATTGATGCAAGATAGTCTCGGATATCCGTCAGTGTCTGTTGATTACTCGAGGCAATTGAACTCTCGGCCGCATTTTTATTGACATAATACTGTACCGTGATAGCAACCACCGCCACCAATAAACTGGAAAACATGAAACCTGCTATAACAGCAGTGCGGATCGATAATTGAAATTTTTTGTTTCGCGTTTCCATGTCAGCCCTCTTTGGCGAAAAAAACGTAGTCGAGCAGATAATCTTCCGCTGAAGCTTGTCACATAATTGCTGTTGCTTTCTAAGAACACACGTGCAGATTTTGCAAATTAAGCTAAATTTTCAAACTCAATTGAATTTGCCAGCACGTATAATCACTGTTTGGTAATGACATTAAACATTTTAGCTGTCTGCAATGACAACCCTTTATTACAAATAAGCCCAAGGTTTTGACAGCACAGCTTTTCATTATGCAAAAAAGAATCAAACATTATTTACTCTTCAGTTGCGGCTGGTTCTGCGTTTTTTTGGGAATCGTTGGGGCATTGCTACCGATCATGCCAACAACGCCGTTTATGGTGCTGGCTTTAGCCTGTTTTGCCGAGACTTCTCCACGTTTTCATAATATGTTGCTGAATAATCGCTGGATTGGTGCACCGTTAAAACAATGGGATCAAACCAAGACTGTACGACGTCGTACTAAAATTCAGGCGATTATCATGTTGGTTATCGCCTTCAGTTTTTCCCTCACGATGTTATGGGGACATGTTGGTATGCAGCTGATGGTGCTGGGTTTAGCCGCATTGATGATAGGCTTTGTGCTGAGACTAAAAGAAGCTGAGCCAAAATATGAGGATTGATGAGCTTATCAAACAGCGCCACAGCACCCGGGCGTTCCTGAATAAAACGGTAGATGAACTGCTTATCCATGACATCCTTGATATTGCCCGTTATGCACCTTCCGGTGCCAATACCCAGCCCTGGCAAGTTGCTGTAGTAACCGGCGAAACGAAACAACGTATTCGCGATAATCTCGTTATGGCGTATCGGCAAGGCATCAAGCCAACGCCAGATTATGTTTATTATCCCGAAACCTGGCAGCCACCCTATATCGAACGTCGCCGTGCCTGTGGTTTACAGCTTTATCAAAGTTTACAGATTGACCGAAAAGACAAACAGGCTCAACGGCAACAGTGGGAAGCAAATTACCGGGCGTTTGATGCGCCAGTGATGCTGCTGTTTTTTATGGATGCAGAAATGCAGACCGGCTCCTTCCTGGATTTTGGTATGTTTCTGCAAAATCTGATGCTAGCAGCTCAGGACCGAGGTTTGGCAACCTGTCCTCAAGCGGCATTGGCCGAATATGCCGAACAAATCAAAAGCATTTTGCATTATCCTGCTGACAGTATTTTGGTCTGTGGCATGGCTTTGGGCTATGAAGATGTTGATGCTGCGGTGAATCAATACCGTACAGCGCGTGAGCCGGTCGCCGCATTTACCCGCTTTGTTACCTGATTTTGGAGTTTTTATATGGATTTAGCGACATTTCTCAGCACATTGAATGACAATCCGTCGGCGCTGGATTTCGAAGATACCATTGCTGTAATTGATGCGAATTATCAGTTCACGCCTACCGCATTTCATAATGGTGAGTTGCATAATGAGGCTGGAGAAAATAATGGCTCGTGCAAAATTCTGTTTTTTGGCATTTTGCATGAATTAGGTGAATCACAGACCTTGGCCTGCTTCGGCCGTTATTATCGCAGTGAAGTTCTACTCAATCCAACAGGTGAAGACCATCAGAACATCCGTAACTTTCTGCGTTATGGCTGGGATCGTGTAAGTTTTAATGGTGAAGCACTTACACCCAATCATTAAGATTCACAAATAAAAACCCCGAACGCAAAGTTTTGCATTCGGGGTTTAAATTGGTTCGCTTAGAGCAATACCCGCTCAATACCACCGGCTTTCACATTATCAATAAACTGTGTATGCCATTTGTCACCTAAGACATGTTTGGCCACTTCCACCACAATATAGTCAGTTTCAATGCCGGTATCTTCGCTGTAACGTGACAGACCTTGCTGACAGGCCGGGCATGAAGTCAACATTTTCACATTGCCTTTTACTGCCTTGTCCTGCCCCGTCAGTTCTTTAATGCCTTTGGTAATCTCTTCTTCCTTACGGAATCGAACCTGCGTAGCAATATCAGGACGTGACACAGCAAATGAACCTGCTTCACCGCAGCAGCGATCATTCAAAGTCACCTGCTGCCCCAATAAGGAAGCAGCCACGTTGGTGGATTTATAGGTTTTCATTGGCGTGTGACAAGGCTCGTGATACAGATATTGCACACCATCCACACCTTCCATCTTGACGCCTTTTTCCATCAGATATTCATGAATATCCAGCAAGCGGCAGCCTGGGAAAATCTTTTCAAACTCATATTTGAGCAGCTGATCCATACAGGTTCCGCAAGACACAATAACAGTCTTGATATCCATATAATTCAGCGTGTTGGCGACGCGGTGGAACAGCACCCGGTTACTGGTGGAAATCGCCGTCGATTTTTCATCATCACCGATAGAAGCCTGTGGATAACCACAGCATAAATACCCCGGTGGTAATACCGTTTCGGTACCCACTTCATATAACATCGCCAATGTTGCCAAACCGACCTGGCTGAACAGACGTTCGGAACCACAACCCGGGAAATAAAACACCGCATCGGAATCTTCAGTGACTTTGGTTGGATCACGCAGGATCGGCACCATCTTGTCATCTTCCAGACCCAACATACCCCGCGTGGTTCGTGTTGGCAGATTGCCAGGCATCGGTTTTTTGACAAAATGAACAACCTGCTCCCGAATGGGCGTTTTACCCGTCGTAGGCAATGGTCGTTTTTTCTTGCGATTAGCTAATATACCGAGATATTTGGCTGCCGCATGCGCCAGTCGCTGAGCTTTGAAGCCCATTTGAATCATGGTTTTATGCATGATTTTAACGGTCAATGGATCAGTGGCATTCAGATAAGCCATCGAAGACCAAGTGCCCAGATTCATATGACGTTTGCCCTGTTTCTTCAACACGGCACGCAATTTCATCGACACATCACCAAAGTCGATATTCACCGGACATGGGTTCAGGCAGCGATGACAAACCGTGCAATGATCAGCCACATCATTCATTTCTTCAAAATGACGTACAGATATGCCACGGCGAGTTTGTTCCTCATAGAGAAACGCTTCCATAATCAAGCCAGTGCCCAGGATCTTGTCACGCGGTGAATAGTACAAATTGGCACGTGGCACGTGTGTAGTACATTCAGGTTTACATTTACCGCAACGCAGGCAGTCCTTGATATCGTTGTTTATCTCACCCAAATCACTGGCTTCAAGGATCAACGCTTCCTGCTGCAATAATCTCAAAGATGGTGTGTAGGCATTTTCCAATCCAGAGCCTGCCAGCAATTTACCGGCGTTGAAACGACCAAACGGATCGACTTTTTGTTTATAACCGGCAAAGGCATCAATGGTAGCTTTGTCCAGATATTGCATCTTGGTCAGACCGATACCATGCTCACCTGAAATAACGCCGCCCAAATCACCTGCCAGTTTCATCACATCATCAACGATCAATTCTGCTTCATGCATCATTTGATAATCGTTGGAGTTCACCGGAATATTGGTGTGCACGTTACCATCACCGGCATGCATATGCGTGGCGACAAATAAACGGCTTGAACGCAACTCTTTATGGATTTCATCCAGCTTGTTACGTAATGCTTCCAGCGATTGTCCCTGGAACATTTCTTTAAGCGGTTTTTCAACCTCTTTACGATAGGAAACGCGAAGATCACGTCGCTGCAACACATTAAATAAGGTATCGCTTTCCGCCAGCAGATTAATTACCTCATCGGCTAACAGTTCGCGATGATTCAAGGCCACTGAATCCAGATTATCTAAAACCTCTTTCCAGCGAGTCTGCACCACACGTAAATGACTGCATGCTGCATCAATTTTGGATTGCAGAATGGCGTCATTTTCAGCGCTGTCATCCAGTTTTTTGACAGTTTGTTTGAGTTCCTTCGGCTGACTGCTTAAAAACTGCAGTACTGCATCCACCATGCGTAATTTATTCTGGGTGGAATGAATAATATTGATACGCTCAATACCGTCGTTATATTCAGACAGACGTTCCAATGGAATAACTACGTCTTCATTAATTTTGAAAGCGTTAGTGTGTTTCGCAATGGCCGCCGTACGCGCCCGATCGGCCCAGAAACGGGCACGAGCTTCAGGGCTTACCGCAATAAAACCTTCACCTTCACGAGCATTTGATAGTCGGACGACCTCAGAGCTGGCCTCGGCAACAGCATTTTCATCATCACCGACGATATCAATCAGCAAAACCATTTTTGGTAATTCAGAACGCGGTGCCTTGGTGCTGTAGTCCACGGCTTTCACATAACGTTCATCCAGATGTTCCATGCCTGCCAACAACACTTTTTTGTTGTTATCGAGGAAGTCTTTGGTTTCCACAATTGCCGGCACGGCTTTACTCAGATCGTTACCAAAGAATTCCAGACACACGGTACGAATAAATTGCGGCATACGATGTAATACAAATACCGCAGAGGTAATCAGGCCATCACAGCCTTCTTTCTGAATGCCGGGCAAACCGCCCAAAAACTTATTGGTAACGTCTTTACCCAAGCCGAGCTTACGTAATTGTTGAGCGGGAATCGCAATGTCTTCCGGCTCTTCCAATAAGGTTTTGCCATCGGCCTGAAAACGGCTGATACGGAAAGTTGCCATCTCAATATCATGGATTTTGCCCATGTTGTGATTAAGCCGCTCTACTTCCATCCAGGTAGCATCGGGGGTCACCATTCTCCAGGAGACCAGATTGTCCAGCGCAGTTCCCCACATAACGGCTTTTTTACCGCCGGCATTCATCGCCACGTTACCGCCGATAGTGGATGCATCCTGTGAGGTAGGATCAACCGCAAATACCAGACCATGTTTGCCAGCAAGATCAGATAAACGTCGGGTAACGACCCCTGCTTCCGCCCTGACCGTAGCTACTTCATCATCACGTCCATGAAGTTTTCGATAGACCACCGATCCCAAGCCTTCCAGCTTTTCGGTATTAATCACAACGCTGTCAGCGGTCAAAGGAATCGCACCACCGGTATATCCGGTACCACCACCGCGTGGAATAACCGTTAATCCCAACTCGATACTGGCGGCGATAATGGCAGCCATTTCTGCTTCAGTATCCGGTTTAATAACTGCAAGCGGATACTCTACGCGCCAGTCTGTGGCATCAGTTACATGTGAAACTCGGGACAAACCATCAAAGCAGATATTGTGTTTTTTGGTGACACGGCTAAGACGACGCATCACCACTTTCCGACGATCTGCAGTTGCCAGCAATTCACGCTCGAACTTTTCTACTGCCTTACGGGCTGCTTGTTCCAGCTGTAATGCGAGTTGATTATCGTTTTCGGTCGCGCGTTGACGGATCTGATCCAAACGGTGATGCAAAGCATGACGCAGAGAATCCCAGCGCTTGCTGTTTTCAATCAAATCATCCTGAATATACGGATTGCGCGTGATGACCCACATATCGCCCAACACTTCAAACAGCATCTTGGCACTGCGGCCTGTTTTGCGTTGTTCACGTAACTGTTGCAGAATTTCCCACATCGGTTCTCCCAGATATCGAATAACGATTTCGCGATCTGAGAAAGAAGTATAGTTGTAGGGGATTTCTCTTATACGAGTTGACATAATGGGTCAGCTAATCCT
>NZ_JAUSCC010000111.1 GCF_030651745.1 Methylophaga sp. | reverse complement strand
AACCTACGACCCACTGATTACAAATCAGTTGCTCTACCAACTGAGCTACACCGGCAACAAGAGGCGCATTATACAAACAGTGTGGGTGGCGTGCAAGCCTGAATCAACTGTTAAAACATAATGCTGAATCGTTTATTTACTTGCAGTTACATAAAGGCAAATAGACGATTACAAAAAGTGGGGTGAATGATGGGGCTCGAACCCACGACAACCGGAATCACAATCCGGGACTCTACCAACTGAGCTACATTCACCACAGAAATCTGTTCAAAAACCACCCAAATTTAGTGGATGACTTTCAGGAAGTCGACAATTGTACTGCCTTTATTTTTCTGGTCAAGGGAAATTGAGATGAAAGCTCAACAAGCCTTATGCCAGATCCAAGTCGATTTTCTTTTCATCCAGATCGACACGTACCACTTTGACGCGAATTGAATCACCCAGACGATACGATTTACGGGTTCTTTCACCCATCAATCGATGACCGCTGGCATCAAACTGGTAATAATCATTTTTAAGCGAGGTGACGTGGACCAAACCTTCTATATAGATATCACTGAGCTCGACAAATAAACCGAAGCCGGTGACACCACTGATTACGCCTTCATGAACTTCACCAACCCGATCACGCATGTATTCACATTTGAGCCAGTCCGCAACATCACGGGTAGCTTCATCGGCCCGACGACTAGCCATTGAGCAATGTTCGCCCAACTGAACCATGGATTCTTCTGAATAACGCCAGGCAGATTTTTTTTGTTTGCTAACGGCATGTTTGATAGCACGGTGTACTAACAAATCCGGATAACGACGAATTGGCGAGGTGAAATGCGCATAGGCTTCCAGACCCAAACCAAAATGGCCGACATTATCCGGGGAATAAACAGCCTGCTTCATGCTGCGTAACATGACCGTTTGTAATAAATGCCCATCCGGACGTTTGCTGACAGTTTTCAGCAATGAGGCGTAATGAGCCGGTTCAGGCGTGTCACCGCCGCCTAAAAACAGGCCGAGTTCACCTAAAAATTCACGTAATGCAGACAATTTTTCAACTGATGGCACTTCATGTACACGATATAAAACCGGCAGTTTACTGGCGAGTAAATATTGAGCTGCTGACACATTGGCAGCAATCATGAATTCTTCAATCAACCGGTGGGCATCATTACGGGTGCGTGGCTCGATAGAAGAAATTTTTCTGTTTTCATCAAACAGAAATTGCGTTTCAGTCATTTCAAAGTCAATGGCTCCACGTTTTTCACGTGCTTTGAGCATGACGTGGAACAACTCGTACATGGTTTCTAGACCTGGAAGTACATGAGCGAATTGTTCACGTAATGCGACATCGTTATCTTGCAGGATGCTGGCGACTTGCTCGTAGATCAGTCGTGCTTTGGAGTTCATCACTGCTTGATGAAATTTATATGACTCTATTTCACCATCTTGATTGATGATCATTTCGCAGGCCATGCACAAACGATCCACTTGCGGGTTTAATGAGCATAAGCCATTGGATAATGCTTCAGGCAGCATGGGAATGACCTGGCTAGGGAAATACACCGAGGTCGCACGTTCTTGCGCATCTTTGTCCAGATCATCTTCAGGTTTTACATAATAGGATACGTCGGCAATCGCGACCCATAGCCGCCAGTTACCTGAATCCAGTTTTTCGGCATAAACTGCGTCATCAAAATCACGGGCATCGGCACCGTCAATGGTGACCAAAGGCAATTCGCGTAAATCCAAGCGGTCTTCAATCGCGTCCTGGGGGATACTTTCGCCAAAACTTTCTGCCTGAGCGAGTGCTTTGGGTGACCAAACATGAGGTAATTCGAAGCTGCGCAGGGCAATATCGATCTCCATGCCCGGTGCCATATGATCACCTAGAACGGCGACAATTTTGCCAAGCGGGGAGCGATGTTTATTGGGATGTTCAGTAATTTCAGCTTCAACGATTTGGCCGTCTTTAGCACCCATTAATTCATGAGCAGGAATCATGATGTCCTGACTGATGCGACGATTGTGCGGTATCAAATAATACAGGCTGGCATCGGCTTGCAGACGCCCAACCACAGTCTGATTGGCTCGTTGTACGATTTCAACAATCGCACCTTCTTTGCGACCCCGACGATCGGTGCCACTGATTCGGGCTAATGCACGGTCTCCATGTAACACCACGCGCATTTCACGTTCGCTGAGAAATAAATCTTCGCCGCCTTCATCAGGTATTAAAAAGCCAAAGCCTTCGGGATGGCCCATCACTCGGCCACTGAGCAGGTTCATTTTAGAAACGATACCGTAAGCATTTTTGCGATTTCGTAATATTTGACCATCGCGTTCCATCGCTCTTAAACGACGGCGTAATGCTTCAGTTTGATCTTCGCCTTTAATATCCAGAAGTTTGGAAAGATGTTTTCGGGAAAGAGGTGCTTTGTGTTCTTTGAGGAGCTCGAGAATAAATTCACGGCTAGGGATTGGATTATCGTATTTCTCGGCTTCACGACCCTCAAAAGGGTCAGTTATGTTTTGTTCAGTCATTGACAGTTTTTATCTCGATCTATATGATGCGCGTCTTCTTGCCCAGGTGGCGGAATTGGTAGACGCGCTAGCTTCAGGTGCTAGTGTACGTATGTACGTGGGAGTTCGAGTCTCCCCCTGGGCACCATTCCGAATTTTTCTTTTTGTCACCCGACCATTTTAACTGCTTTGGTCGTTTCAGGTGAATCTTTCTCGTTCTGCTTCCCTTCAATCTGATAATTAATGCTATTGAACCTGTTTTAAGGTTACGATATTGTGCATATTAAACCGCTCAGCTACGTTTCAATCGTTCTCTGCGGACTATCGGCCTTTGCACAGTGAGAATGAACATGGCAACCTTTATCGATTCGATTGACGAACGTACCAAATTAGCTGGCACAAATCACCTTGAAGTGTTGCTTTTCAGTATGGGGACTAATGATGATACTGGCCGAAATGAATTGTTCGGTATCAATGTTTTCAAAGTTCGCGAAGTACTCAATGTTCCCGAAATCACCAGTGCACCGGAAATGCCCGATGGTATTGAAGGTTTTGTGAGTTTACGCGGCGATATGGTTCCGATTATTAATTTACAAAAATTTTGTAAATTAAAATCTCATGAAACCCCTAAAATCCTGATGATTACCGAATATAACACTCATGTTCAGGGCTTCCTTGTCACTTCGGTGGATACCATCCAACGATTAAGCTGGCAGCAGGTTAAAGAACCACCTCCATTAATTTCCAAACGTTTAGGCGGTTTAGTGACTGCGGTTGCCGAGTTACAGGATAAACGGCTGGTAATGATCATGGATGTTGAAAAAGTGCTGGCTGATACCGGTGATTTCTATGATGAAACTGCGTTTGAAGGCATAGAGAAAATAGAGAATGGCAAAAAGTATAAAGTGCTTTATGCCGATGATTCAAATGTTGCTCGCAAGCAAATTACTCAGACTCTGGATAAGTTGGGGGTAAGCCATACCGGTGTCATTAATGGAGCACTTGCCTGGAAAACATTGGATAAACTGGCGACTCAATGTGAACAGGAAAAACGCGATATCACGACGGAAATTCAAGTGGTGTTAACCGATGTTGAGATGCCTGAAATGGACGGTTATGTGTTGACCCAGAAAATCAAAGCAGATCCCCGGATGGCGCATCTGCCGGTAATCATGCATTCATCGCTTACTGCTGTGGCAAATCAGGCGATGGGGCGTGGCGTAGGCTCAGATGCTTACGTATCAAAATTTCAACCGCGTGAACTCGCTGCTACGATTCGTGGTTTTATTGAAAGCAGTCATTAATTAGCCTCTGCCGTATTGATCAGAGTGGCAACTGATCAGCTTGATCAATGATGATCGACCACCCGTTCTGTTAAGGGCAAAATCGTTATGCAACATCGTCATAGCAGTATTCGAATTGTCGATAACCTTGCTGAAATAACCCGACATCATGATCGGCAGGTGTTGGAAAAAAGCCTGTTAAAAACCTTAAATGAATTATTTCCGGCGCAGTCTTTACGACTGTTCCGCGTGCGTCGCCATGATCTGGTGCATGACATCAGCTTGCTGGCTTTTTGTGTAAATGATGTGATTTCGTCTTCTGATCAGCACCCTACATTAAATGCGGAAACTGCTGATGAATTGACCGCCGCCATGACCGAAGCCATCGATAAAGAGGATATTGTTTCTTACCGCCAAACCGGGACTAGCGGATGGAATGTGATTTATCCCGCCTATGATTCACATGGCGAAATATTTGCTAGTCTGGTTCATCACTGTAACGAGTTGCCTTCAGCTATTGATCAACGGCTAGTACACGGGATTTTGAGAGTTTATGCCAACTATCTGGCGCTAATTGATAAATCGCAACGGGATAAATTAACCGGTTTATATAATCGCGAAACACTGGATGAGCAGATCACCAAAATTCTGGTCAATCAGAGCAGTGAACTTAATAAGCTGATGGCTTCACCCAATGATTCGCGGCGCCGCCGTTATGCCATTAAACATTGGTTGGGGGTAGTGGATATCGATAAGTTCAAAGTCATAAATGACACCTATGGCCATTTATATGGTGATGAGGTGATCATTCTGGTCGCCCGATTGATGACGTCAGGCGTGATTCGTGATGATGATTTGATTTATCGTTTTGGTGGCGAAGAATTTGTGGTGTTGCTTAAAGCGGCGAATGAAGTGGATGCCATGCAGGCATTTGAACGTATTCGCAAAGTTGTGGCAAACCATAACTTTCCTCAACTGGGTCAGGTGACGGTCAGTATTGGTTTTGTTGAAGTTTCGGCTCAACTCTCACCAACCGACGTGATTGGTCAGGCTGATGAAGCGTTGTATGCCGCGAAAAATGGAGGCCGTAATCAAGTACAGAACTATCATCACCTGCTTGCTGAAGGCAAAGTGATGGAACCCCAAAAAATGGCAAGTTCTGATGTTGAATTATTTTGAATTAACCCGGGAAAAATATGAGTTTCCGTAATCTGTTATTAGCCGACAAAATCATTATTGAATTGGACAAAGCGTTAACTACTTTGGCAGGGACTCCACCTTCCAGTGGCAGAGATAATCCTGCAAATGAAGTAGAAGAAATAGCGCTGAATGATAATGAACGACGCCAATCTATTGCGCTGATGCGGGTGAACCATTCTGGTGAAGTTTCCGCTCAGGCTTTATACCAAGGTCAGGCGTTAACAGCGAAGCTGACAAATGTTCGTGAAGCGATGCAACAGGCTGCAGCAGAAGAAAATGATCATTTATTATGGTGCGAAAAACGACTGCAACAACTTGAAGGTCGCACCAGTTTACTCAATCCACTTTGGTACGCCGGTTCTTTCGTGATCGGAGCTGTAGCCGGAAAAATAGGTGATAAATGGAGTTTGGGATTTGTTGCTGAAACCGAAAAGCAGGTAATTAAACACCTGGACGAACATCTTGGCAGAATGAGTGAAAATGATTTGCGAAGCCGTTCGATTCTGGCGCAAATGCGTGAAGATGAACGTCATCATCAAGACACTGCATTAGCAGCCGGAGGGGCTGAGTTACCCTGGCTGGTGCGCAAAATAATGCAGCCGATGTCTAAAGTGATGACACGAAGCAGCTACTGGCTGTAACTTGATTTCAATAAATAGTGGTAAATTTTACTGAAATATTGAAACGCTCCGGCTGATCTTCTGACGGCTGGACTCTTAACACTTTCGCTTCTGCGACAAAGTCAGCAAGTTCTGGATTATGACTTTTTATACTGATTTGTAATATCTCTCCTTCATTTACAACATCATCTGAAATCAAGCTCAAACCACTGGCGCTTAAATCAAGTCCTTCTGCATCAAAGGTTTCCGCCGGATCCTGACGTTCGATCTTCACCGGACCATTTACCCGCATGCGAAAAAAATTACGTTTCTCTTCAAAATCCTGACTTGTCATAAGCTTTATCCCTTTTCTTGAAGCAGTTGCCTATCAGATGTGCCTAGCCTAAGCTAAGTTCTGTTCATTCGTCCAGAGATATCCATGCCAGTCACACAACTTAGTGCTTCACAACTTTACCACGGCTGCAATCTAACCGATTTGCCCTTCAAAACCACGGCAACAATTGAACCCTTATCCGGCCTGATAGGCCAGGAGCGGGCTCGCGAAGCAATTGAGTTTGCAGCCAAAATTCAAGCCGAGGGTTATAACCTTTACGTGATGGGTGAAGCTGGCATGGGGAAAAAATCGCTGGTAGGGGAGTTTCTTACCAAACATTGTGCCAGTCGTCCGGATGCCAAGGATTGGGCTTATTTGCATAATTTTGATATCCCTCAGCAGCCCAAAGCTTTGTCCTTGTCTGCGGGCGAGGGGGCGCAACTGAAGTTGGATATTGAACGTGTCATCAAAGAACTTCAGCAACAACTACCTTATGCCTTTGATGATGAATATTATCGAGGTCGTCTACGGGCCATTGAGGAAGCCAGTCGTCAACATCGGGTACGTTTATTTGCGGCATTACAGGATGAAGCTGATAAACAAGGTGTAGTGTTACTGAGAATGGAAGACGGAGCATATGCCTTTGCCGCTCAGCATGAAGGTGAGCCTTTGTCTGGAGAGGCATTTGAAGATCTGCCCTACGCCAAAAAAATGGAAACGGAAGAAGCGATTGCCAAACTGCAAGTTGAAATGCAGGAAACCTTGATTGAAATCCACGAATGGGAACATGACACGGTCAATAAAATCACAGCATTGAATGATCAGGTCGCCTTGGAAGTTATCACCCGTCAGATAGATTTTTTACGCCACGCTTATCCGAAGTCCCAGCTGTTACAAAATTATTTTGATGATATGCAGTTTGATATTCAACGCAATATCGACATGTTTCTCAAAAATGAGGAGCGCCAGGAAGATGTGAATGTTGATAATTGTCTGAAGCGCTATCAGATTAACCTGATTGTCGATAATGCTGACTTGCATGGCGCACCGGTGGTGTATCTCAATCAACCAAATCATCAAAATCTATTGGGCTGTGTTGAAAACATGGCGATGATGGGGGCTTTGGTTACCGATTTCACTTTAATTAAAGCGGGAGCTTTGCATCGTGCCAATGGCGGTTTTTTAATTGTTGATGCCGAAAAATTACTAGAACAACCCTTTGCCTGGGAAGGTTTAAAAGCTGCTTTAAAATCTGCGCAAATTCCGCTGGAAAATCTTGAGCGCACTTATAGTCTAGTCGCCACGGTTTCACTGGAACCCGAGCCGATTCCGCTCTCGACCAAAGTTATTCTGCTCGGCAACCGGGATCTCTATTATCAGCTTTATGAATGGGATCCGGAATTTGCAGGATTATTCAAAGTATTGGCTGATTTGGAAGACGAATTACCTCGTAATGCTGAAACGCATATGCAAATGGCCAAACTGATTGCTTCAACTGCAATGAACGAGCATTTGCCTGCTTTGCAGCAAGGTGCCGTCGCACTGATGATTGAATATGCCGCCAGATCGATTAATGACGGACAACAACTCTCGCTGCATATCGGTGATATGACGGATCTGTTGCGAGAATCCGCCTATTGGGCGCGAAAATATCAACAAGCCGAAATCACGGCGGATGCTGTTGATCATGCCTGGCAGCAACGTCTGAAAAGAGTTGATAGGGTGCGTACTGTGGTTTATCAGCAAATCCAACGGCAGATCATTCAACTCGATGTGAGCGGTAAACGTATTGGTCAGGTAAATGGCTTGTCGGTACTCAGTATCGGCGGTTTTCATTTTGGTGAACCTACTCGAATAACGGCCAGTTGCCGTTATGGTGATGATGCCATTATTGATATTGAACGCGAAGTTGAACTCGGTGGTAATTTGCATGCAAAAGGAGTGATGATTCTAGCGGCTTATCTGGGATCGTTTTATGCAGCAGATAAACCTTTATCGATGGCTGCCAGTATTGTGTTTGAGCAGAACTACGGTGAGATTGATGGTGATAGTGCCACGGTGGCTGAGTTATGTGCGTTGTTATCTGCGATTGCCAAAATTCCGCTGAAACAATCCATGGCGATTACCGGCTCCATGAATCAATTCGGTCAGGTACAGGCTATCGGCGGTGTTAATGAAAAGATTGAAGGTTTTTATGATGTCTGTTCGCTGGTCGGTATGACCGGGACACAAGGTGTAATCATTCCGCGCAGCAATATGCAGCATTTGATGTTAAAACCTGAAGTCCGGCAGTCTGTAGCAAATGGTCTGTTTCATATCTATGCCGTTGATGATATTGCTGATGCGATTAATATACTGACTGACCATGAAGTGGGTGTAGCAGACGAGCAGGGTAATTATCCTGAGAATAGCTTTAATGCCGCAGTAGCGGCCAGATTGGCGAATTGGGCAGAGCTGAATAAACATGATAAAGACACCTCTCATGAAGCAAATGATTAGATTTCAGAAATGAACAAACCAGCCGTTAACATCAATAAGTCGCGACTCATTGATAGGTATGTCAGCCATGAAAAAACAGTTCATTATTAAGCTAAGTAGTTTGGCGTTTGTTTTGGTAGCACTTCCGGTACAGGCATTGACCCCTGTACCTGTTCCTACCGAACCCATTTATTACGAACCACCCATTGTCGAAATAACTGACGAGATTCGTAAACATAGTTGTGTTGAGATTGATGGGGCGATCAACCAGCTGCATCCATATCGATACAGTTACAAACCGGACTTTTATGCTGATGGCAGTAACAAGCTGGCCGCCACATTGATTGTTTTTGATTCGATTCCGATCGTCGAAGGATGGCTGGGATTAGCTTATCTGGGCTATTCTTCGTTGGTCGATGAAAAAGAAGCAAGGCGCACACAGCAGATCGAACAGAAGATTGCCATGTTACAACGGGTGAAGGCCGAAAAGCATTGCTTTGAATAAAAGACAGATTGATGTTTTCTTAACATGCTTTTACTTGTGGTAGGCTTCACTTCTAGGGTAGTATCAAATTGTAAAACTGCCCAGAGAGGTAAACGCAATGAGTAGCACAATCGATATTAAAACAAAGTGGTACGAGAGCAATCACGCAACGATAGACAGTATTAAAGCTAAGTTGCAATCCGCAAACGCAGTGAGAGATAAAATGAAAAAACTGCCTTGGTACAAAGCGGCTCAGAATCCTGTTCAGCATTCTGAACGTCCGTGGTATGAAGCTAATATGGTGAAGCATCTTGATACCAAGAAAAAATGGTATGAAGCCAATTTACGCAGTGCTATCGAAACGGTTAGAGCGAATCGACAGCATTGGTATGAAGCGAATCTGGATAAAACACCAACAGAAACTCATTGGTATGAATTTGCTGATTCGCAATACAGCGATCTGAAACGAAGCTTCCAACAAGCGAACTTGGCGAAATTCCGTGAGCAACACAGCAAATGGTATGAAGCCAATCTGGATCAGACGCCTACAGTTAAACATTGGTATGAGTTCAGTGATGAACAAACGGCCAGTGATAAAAAATGGTACGAAGCGAATCTGCAGGCAGCGCGTGAAAGCCATAAAAAATGGTATGAAGCGAATCTGCATCCTGATCCACATGCCGATATCAAGAAAAAATGGTATGAAGCTAATATTAGCCTGGCACGTATCCAACAAGTGAAACGTGATTGGTTTGCTTATAACACCAAGGTTGCTCGCGAAAACTCTAAATGGTATGAAGCCAATCAGCGTCCGGCACAGCAGCGCGATACCCACTGGTATGAAGC
The DNA here is from genome assembly GCF_030651745.1 of Methylophaga sp. The sequence continues at coordinate 2,537 of NZ_JAUSCC010000111.1, read as the reverse complement.
CAATATGGTGGATCACCTTGATACCAAGAAAAAATGGTATGAAGCAAACCTACGCAGTGCTATCGAAACGGTTAGAGCGAATCGGCAGCATTGGTATGAAGCGAATCTGGATAAAACACCAACAGAAACTCATTGGTATGAATTTGCTGATTCGCAATATAGCGATCTGAAACGGAGCTTCCAACAAGCGAACTTGGCGAAATTCCGCGAGCAACATAGCAAATGGTATGAAGCCAATCTGGATCAGACACCTACAGTTAAACATTGGTATGAGTTCAGTGATGAACAAACAGCCAGTGATAAAAAATGGTACGAAGCCAATCTGCAGGCAGCGCGTGAAAGCCATAAAAAATGGTATGAAGCGAATCTGCATCCTGATCCGCATGCCGATATCAAGCAAAAATGGTATGAAGCCAATATTAGTCTGGTACGTACCCAAAAAATCAAACGTGATTGGTTTGAAAACAATATGCGTTTAGCTCGTGAAACGCAGAAAAAAATCGACAAATAATATATAAAAATGATGTTGTTAAAGCAGCTGGTGTCCATCACCAGCTGCTTTTTTTTGGGAGTAATAAACGATGCACATTACCTGTTTCACAGTTGGTGCATTTCAGGTCAATACCTATTTGATTCAGGATGAATCGACCGGTGTCAGTGCAATTGTTGATACCGGAGAAACCGATGAGTTAGTCAGGAAATTACTAAAGCTCGAACCGTTACCGGATATACGGATGATTTTGTTAACGCATGGGCATCTTGACCATGCCGGCGGGTTAGTTGCCTTGCAAACGCAGTTCGATGTGCCGACCTATTTACCCCGTAAAGAGATCCCGCTATTCGAAACCTTACCTGTTCAAGGTGACTGGTTTGGACAACCGGCATTTAATCGGCAATGTGGACGTATTGATCACCTGGTAGATGATGGTGATGAGATTTTGTTAGGCAAGACAATGCTTAAATTTATTTCCACTCCAGGCCATACCCCGGGGCAGGGTTGTTATTATGACCAAAAAGATATTTTTGTAGGTGATACCTTATTTTCAGGCAGCGTCGGCCGAACTGATCTGCCGATGGGTAATCCGGCTATAATGCAGCAAAGTTTGCAACGCTTAGTTCAGTTACCAGGACATTTGCGCGTGCATAGCGGTCATGGTCCGGTTACGACAATTGAACATGAGAAGCTACATAACCCTTATTTAAAGTTCTTGAGACAAGCATAAACGATGGCGAATACAGACAGATTAATTGAAGGATTTCAGCGGTTCAAAAAGCAATATTTTGGACAGGATAGTCGCCTCTATGCCAGCATGAAAACTGGCCAACCCGCCAAAACGTTAATGATTGGCTGTTGTGATTCGCGAGTGGATCCAGCGATTTTGACGGATTGTGATCCCGGTGATCTGTTTACGGTAAGGAACGTCGCCAATCTGGTGCCGCCTTGTGAGCATGATGGCTTGCACCATGGCACCAGTTCCGCGCTTGAGTTTGCAGTGAATAACTTGCAGGTTGAAAACATTATTGTCATGGGGCATGCCAATTGTGGTGGTATTCGGGCGCTTTGGGAAGATGATGGTCAGCAGAATTCCAAATTTATCCATCAATGGGTATCAATAGCCCAGCCAGCGAAAGATTGGGTTAAACAGCATCATCATGGTGAGGATTCCGCTCTGCTGAAAGCCTGTGAGCAAAGGGCTGTGCTCGTCTCACTGGACAATCTGATGAGTTTTGAGTGTGTTAAGCAACGCGTTGAAGATGGCCGTTTGACATTACACGGCTGGTATTTCGATTTAGCAGCGGGTGAGTTACTGTGTTTTAATTCCCAAACCGGTCAATTTGAACCGGTTCAGGAATCAACAACTTAGACGTTTATTGAATATCCGGGATTTGACCCGCAGGTTGACCGCCCATCGGCTCTCTTGATGTTTCTGGAAGTGCTTCCTGTTGCTTCACTAGAGCCGGATCCGTCTCGTCGATGGTTTCGACTTTTTCTTCACCGAGTCCAATCAGATTCAACATACTGTTGAAAAATCCGGTTTTCTGTTCGGTAAGTGGTACGACGACGTTGGTATCGGTGCGCTGTTCTTCGGTCAATTGAATGCTTTCAACAATACGTGTGTTGCCGTCAATATAGTCCAGTGTTTCTTCATCATCAAAAAACAAAGTTATTCGACGTTGTTCGCGCGGACCATTTCCTGGGTGGAAACTGTAAATGTAATCCCAGCGGTTAGGATGGAATACATCAATTAGCATTGGTGTTCCCATTACAAAGGACACCTGGCTTTTGGTCATGCCAGGTTCCAGTTTACTGAGCATTTCCTGGGTAACCTGATTACCTTGCTGAATATCAATTCGATAAACACCAGGTATTTTATCTTTGCTACAGGCGCTGAGACTGAGAATAACCAAGGAAAGGCTATAAATAAGCAGGCTTTTCATTTAGTATTTGTTTCTGTATTGATGACGAAAGTGCGATGATACGCTATTCGTAAGTATTCTACGAGGCAACAATAATAATGGAAAGACAAGATTTAAGA
>NZ_JAUSCC010000097.1 GCF_030651745.1 Methylophaga sp. | reverse complement strand
TGAGAAAAATAATCTAGGCATTGTGGTATTCTAACACGCTGTTTTTTGTGTGTGATGTCCAAATAATCAGGAAGCCAGCATGACCGATCCCGTCGTTCCACCTACCCAATCAAACCAAGCTCTCAGTTACCGCGATGCCGGAGTTGATATTGAGGCCGGCAATGCGCTTGTCGAACGTATCAAACCCTTAGCTGCAAAAACCCGCCGTCCCGGTGTTATGGCTGGCCTTGGTGGTTTCGGTAGTCTGTTTGAACTTCCTCTCGATAAATATAAAAACCCGGTTCTGGTCTCTGGCACAGATGGCGTCGGCACCAAATTAAGACTGGCAATCGAAGCTGGAATACATGACACCATTGGTATCGATTTAGTTGCCATGTGTGTCAACGATATCGCCGTATTGGGCGCAGAGCCATTATTCTTTCTGGACTATTATGCGACCGGAAAACTCGATATTGATGTAGCCACCGATGTGGTCAGTGGTATTGCTGAAGGTTGTCTGCAATCTGGTGCGGCACTGGTCGGTGGTGAAACAGCCGAAATGCCAAGTATGTATCAAGCAGGCGATTTTGACTTGGCGGGGTTCTGTGTCGGTATTGTTGAAAAAGATAACATTATCGATGGTTCAAAAGTAAAAGCCGGTGATGCCATTATCGGTATTGCTTCTTCCGGTCCACACTCTAATGGCTATTCATTGATTCGTAAGATCATTGAGGTCAGTAAGGCTGATCTGAATATGTCATTTGATGGTGGGACCCTAGCTGAGAAACTACTGGCTCCAACTAGAATCTATGTTAAGTCATTATTGCAATTGCATGAAAAGATTACTATTCATGCGTTATCACATATTACCGGTGGCGGTTTACTGGAAAACATTCCACGTGTGTTACCGAAAAATGTAACGGCCGTTATTGATAGCAAAAGCTGGCAAAGACCGGCGGTATTTGATTGGCTGCAACAGCATGGCAATGTGGTGGATCGCGAAATGTACCGCACCTTCAATAATGGTATAGGTATGGTGGTGTGTGTAGCAGAACAGGATGCAGATGCGACCGTACAAATTTTGACAGCACTCGGTGAAACCGCCATGCGCATTGGTCACATTGAAGCCACTGATACTGATGAACAAGTCATCATTAAATGAGTAACACGGTCACGGTAAAACTTGTCATCCTGATTTCAGGGCGTGGCAGTAACATGCAATCGATTGTGAATGCCATTCAGGCTGGTAAATTAAATGCTGAAGTCGCTGCTGTTATCAGTAATCGTCCAGATGCAGCAGGCTTAGATTTTGCCAGAAGCGCTGGCATAACCTCAGAAACGCTGGATCATAAAAACTTCACCAGTCGTGAAGCATTTGATCAAAAGCTGATGGATTTGATTGATACCTTTAATCCGGATTATGTGGTACTTGCAGGTTTTATGCGTATTCTCAGTGCTGCATTTGTCCAGCATTACGCCAATCGTTTAATTAATATTCATCCATCGCTGCTGCCCAAGTTTAAAGGCATGCATACCCATAAACGGGCAATCGAAGCAGGTGAATCTGAACATGGCGCTTCAGTGCATTTTGTGACCGAAGAATTGGATGCAGGACCAGTCATATTACAAGCTAAAGTGCCGATTCTGGCGGGTGATACAGAAGAAACACTGGCAGCGAGAGTCTTGACTGAGGAACATAAGCTATATCCCGATGCCTTAAGGTTGTTAATTCAACAACATCAGAGCTGATTATCCATGCGCTATTTTTATTTTTTACTATTTTTCATGATGTCATCAATGTCTTTTGCCCAAGACATTGATGATTATTCGGCAAAGTATCAAATTGAAGTGAATGGGCTGCAGGCGGGGGAGCTGACGCAGCAACTGGAAACCCTGACGGATGGACTGCATCGTTTCCGCTCGGTCACCAAAGCCAAAGGTGTCGTTGCCATGTTCAGGCGTGATACGGTGAAAGAAACCAGTCTATGGACACTCGCAGAGCAACAGATCAAACCGCATCAATACCTTTATCAACGAAATGGCGGCAAAAAAGATAAATATCTGCGAATGGATTTTGATTGGCGGGCAAACAAGGTGCAAATTGACGATAAAGTGCATCCTTGGGAACTGGAAATCAAACCGGACACTCTGGAAAAACATATTTACCAAGTGCAACTTCGTCTGGATTTACTAGAAGATCCCAACCAAAAAGTTTACAACTATCTTATTGCTGATGGCGGACGAATAAAGCACTATCAGATCGAACGGCTTGAACAGGAAACGATCTCTACCCCGCTGGGCAAAATTGATACTGTCAAATTTACCAGACAACGTGATCGTGACAGTGATAAAGATCGGGAAACCACACTGTGGTGTGCACCTGAACTGGGTTATCTACCGGTTAAACTTGAACATATTGAAACCGATGGCACCAAATTTATCGCCATACTTCGTAGTCTGGATGGTATGCAAAATTCGGCATTTGAGCCAAGCAACTAATCTTTTCGTTAGAAAACAGGTATTCGGATGAGCAAAAAACAATTTGAAATCATCGAACAAAAAACCGCCTACAGCGGTTTTTTTAGTTTAAAAATTGTTTCGGTCAAACATACTTTATATAAGGGCGGCTGGAGTGCCCCACTCACCCGTGAAGTATTTCATCGGGGAAATTGTGTGGCCGTATTACTTTACGATCCGCAAAAAGATGCCTTGGTCATTATTGAACAGTTCCGTCCCGGTGCCCTGCAGTTAAACGATGAGCGTGTGTGGTTGCTGGAAATTGTCGCTGGTGCAATTGAGCCAGGTGAAACGCCTGAATCGGTCGCTTACCGTGAGGCCGTGGAAGAATCTGGCTGTGAAATTCTTGAGATGATAAAAATTAACGAGTTTTTTACCTCACCAGGTGGTACTTCTGAACTGCTGCATTTGTTCTGCGGCCGAATAGACAGCACCCATATTGGTGGTTTACACGGTCTGGATGAAGAAGACGAAGATATTTCGGTCAGCGTTTTATCTTTCGACCAGGTTTATCAATTGCTTGAAGCCGGGAAGATTATTTCTGCTATTCCAATTATCGCAATACAGTGGTTGGCCTTACATCGTGATGAATTGCGTCGACGCTGGTCAGACTAATTTAACGGCATGATCCGATAACAGGCGGAAAGTGTATGGGATTCACCAGGGGCTAAGCTGATACTGTCATTTGCAGCATTGGCGGTTTCAACACAGACAAAATACTGATAAGCATCATCTGTCATGTCTTTTAAGCTGGTGACGCGATCCCATGGATTCCAGACTATAGTGGTATTTGAGCCGGAGCTTTCAACCACAATACGTCTCGCCCAATCACTATCTTCAATAAATAGTTTGTCAGAGTTATTCAGATAGACTCTATCGACTTCGCCTTTGAAAAAGATTTCACCTTGCTGCAGTTTTTCGCGGAAATTCTCAACTTTATCAAGATAGTGATGGTTATCGAGTCCCCTCACCTGCGTTTTATGAATATCCCCTACGGCAAAATATGTGTGTAATGCCTGAGAGATCACAAAACATTCGCTATCCAGATTTTTGGTCGTCAAAGAGAGTGTCAGCTGTTCACCAATCTCGATCACCATTTCCAGACTATAAGCACAACGCCATAACGGCTCATCAACCGGATCCGGTGTTAAGCGCATTGTCACCACAATACCGTCACTTTCAGTCCGCTGAATATCGGTAACATCCCACACTCGATTGCGAGCAAAACCATGTGCTGGACGGCCTAAACCACTGGGATCAGCGCCAAACCATGGCCAACAGACAGGAACACCACCACGAATTGCCCGGCGATTACCATAGCGAGTCAAATGGCTCAAAAACAACAAATCATGTAATGCATCCGCTGCGCGGTAAGATAAAATCTGCGCGCCCTGCGTTGTTATACGCGCCTTGGCATGCGGCGTATTGATATTGATCATCACACACTCGGAAGGCCCCATGGAAAAATCCAGGCGACCGGGAATGCTAAATTGTTGTTCAAGTTGTTCGATAGTTTGCATGTAATTCTATGCCGGAAACAAAAAGACGGGCGCAATGCCCGTCTTTGAAACGTAAAAAAACAAAGAAAATTAGTGGTGATGTCCACCTTCACCGTGAACATGGCCATGTTCCAATTCTTCGGCACTCGGTTCACGCACTTCACGAATTTCTACATCAAAATTCAGATGAACACCGGCCAATGGATGATTGCCATCTACGGTAACTGTATCGTTATTTATTGCAATAACTGTTACTAAAACCGGGCCTTGCTCGGTTTCTGACTGGAATTGCATGCCTACTTCAACGTTGTCTACGCCACTGAACAGATCAGCAGGTACATCCTGTTTTAATGCTTCATGGCGTTCACCATAGGCATTAGCAGGTTCAATGCTGGCTTGAACTTTATCGCCGGCTTCTTTACCCAACAGAGCATCTTCCAAACCAGGAATAATATTGCCTGCGCCATGCAGATACGCCAGCGGGCCGGCACCTTCACTACTATCAATGACTGTGCCGCTGTTGTCGGTTAGCGTGTAGTCAATTACAACTACTTTGTTGTCTGCAACTTTCATGAAAACTCCTTACATGTTTTGAATAACAGCTGCAGCATAATCACTACAACTCAACGCATCGACGCCAATAGCCTGAGCTAGATCACCGGTGACACGCGCATTTGAAATGGCGCCTGAGACGCCGGAAACGACAAGATCTGCCGCTTCGACCCAACCTAGATGACGTAATAACATTTCGGCTGAAAGGATTAATGATGACGGATTCGCACTGTTTTTTCCAGCCAATGCTGGTGCTGTACCGTGTGTCGCCTCAAACATAGCCACCGCATCCGCTAAATTTGCGCCGGGTGAGATACCGATTCCGCCTACCTGCGCAGCAAGCGCATCAGAAATATAATCACCGTTCAGATTCAATGTCGCGACCACGTCGTAGTCTTTAGGATGCAACAGGATTTCCTGCAAAAACGCATCGGCTATCGAATCTTTGATAATGATTTGTTTACCGGTATTAGGATTGTTAAAAGTTTTCCAAGAACCGCCATCCAACGGTGTTGCACCAAATTCTTTTTCAGCAAGATCATAACCCCACTGTTTAAAGGCACCTTCGGTGAACTTCATGATGTTGCCCTTATGTACCAGGGTCAATGAATCACGGTCATTGTCGATAACATACTGAATCGCTTTGCGGACTAGACGCTCTGTCCCTTCTTTAGAAACCGGTTTGATACCAATGCCCGATGTTTCCGGAAAACGGATTTTGCTGACACCCATCTCTTTGCGCAGGAAGTCGATGACTTTTTGGACTTCTGCTGTACCGGCCGCCCATTCAATACCGGCATAAATATCTTCAGAGTTCTCACGGAAAATAACCATATCGATATTTTCCGGCGCTTTAACCGGGCTTGGTGTGCCGGGGTAATAACGCACCGGACGCTGACAGACATATAAATCCAGGGTTTGGCGTAGCGCCACATTCAATGAACGGATACCGCCACCTACTGGGGTCATTAACGGACCTTTGATAGAGACTGAATATTCTCTCAAAGCATCAATGGTCTCTTCTGGCAAATACGTATCTGCACCATAAAGCTCAGTGGCTTTCTCGCCGGCATAAACTTCCATCCAGGAAATTTTACGTTCGCCGTTATAGGCCTTGTTCACTGCTGCATCAATCACATCAATCATTGCCGGTGTGATATCGACACCGATGCCATCGCCTTCAATAAAAGGGATAATCGGTTGATTAGGTACATTTAATGAATAATCGGCATTAACGCCGATGGCTGCACCCTGTTCCGGTACACTAATGTGTTGATATGCCATGCACGGCTCCTGAAAATAAAAGTGGCATTTTACATGATCTATGGCGCTGATATAACCATGACCAAACTAATTGCGTTTAATAAACCTTATGACGTACTGACCCAATTCAACGACAAAGATGGTCGAAATACACTCAAAGACTATATTGATATACCGGATGTTTATCCGGCAGGACGTTTAGATCGTGACAGTGAAGGTTTATTATTGCTGACCGACGATGGTCGATTGCAACATCATATCAGCGATCCGCGTCATAAATTAAGCAAAACTTACTGGGTTCAGGTCGAAAATATTCCGAATGCCGCTGCGCTCGAACAATTACAACAAGGTGTCATGTTAAAAGATGGCATGACAAAACCTGCTAAAGCTCAACTGATGGATCCTCCGAATGTATGGGAAAGACATCCACCGGTAAGGTTTCGGCAAGCCATTCCCACGCAGTGGTTGGAGTTACAAATCAGCGAAGGCAAAAATCGTCAGGTGAGACGAATGACCGCGGCAGTAGGACACCCGACATTAAGATTGATCCGTGCCGCTATCGGTCCCTGGCAAATAAATGACCTGCAACCCGGACAATGGCGCGAAGTTAATTTTCAGACCGTGATAAAATATGCCGATGATTTGGACTCCAAGAACCACCGTAGCCGCCGTAATAGAACGCGACCAGCAATTTCTGATGGTCGAAGAAATGATCGGCAGCGAACTCAAACTCAACCAGCCAGCCGGCCATCTCGAAGACGGCGAAAGCCTGATTGAGGCCGTTATTCGTGAAACACTCGAAGAAACCGCCTGGCAATTCACTCCTGAATCGTTGATTGGTATTTATCGATGGCGACATCAGCCATCACAAAATACCTATATCCGATTCTGCTTTACCGGAAGTTTAGGTGAGCAACTGGATAGACCTTTGGATACCGATATCCATCAGGCCGTTTGGCTGGATGCCGATACGATCCAACAACGTCGATCGCAGTTTCGCAGTCCATTAGTCGAGCAATGTTTGCAGGATTATCTTGCCGGTAAACGCTTTCCACTTGATTTATTAACTGATTAATTATGTCTGAACACAAAAAAATAGTCGTCGGCCTGTCTGGTGGCGTGGACTCCTCTGTCTCGGCTTTGTTGCTTAAACAACAAGGCTTTGAGGTTGAGGGTCTGTTTATGAAAAATTGGGTCGACTATGCCGATGAAAGCGAATGCACCGTAGAAGAAGATCGTAAAGACGCACAATCAGTCGCTGATAAAGTTGGCATTGTATTTCATGAAGCCAATTTCGCCATGGAATACTGGGATTATGTGTTCAAACATTTTCTTGAGGAATATCAGGCTGGTCGTACTCCGAATCCCGATATTCTGTGTAATCGTGAAATCAAATTTAAAGCCTTTTTGGATCATGCCATGGAGTTGGGTGGTTACCTGATTGCCACCGGTCATTACGCCCGGGTTCGTGAACACGATGGCAAATTTCAGTTATTAAAAGGTCTGGACAACACCAAAGACCAAAGTTATTTCCTCTATACACTTGGTCAGGCGCAACTGTCCCGTACCCTGTTTCCGCTGGGCGAGCTGCCAAAAACCGAAGTGCGCGAAATTGCCGAAAAAGCCGGTTTTATTAATCATGATAAAAAAGACAGTACCGGGATCTGCTTTATCGGTGAACGACGTTTCCGGGAATTTCTCGGGCGTTATATTCCAGCTCAACCAGGTGAAATGCGTACCCCTGAAGGTGAAAAAATCGGTGAGCATGCCGGTTTGATGTATTACACACTGGGACAACGCCAAGGTCTGGGTATTGGTGGCCGCAAAGATAGCAGCGGCGAGCCGTGGTTTGTCGCTGGCAAGGATATGGAAAAGCGTATTTTATATGTTGTTCAAGGCGAACATGAATGGCTTTACAGTAATAAACTGACTGCTGAACAGCTTTCATGGGTTGCTGGCGAAGCACCCGAATTTCCTTGTCGTGCCAGCGCCAAAACCCGTTATCGTCAACCAGACCAAGCCTGTGTTATCACTCAAGATGAAGATGGCAATATTCAGGTTGAATTTGATGAAAAACAACGTGCTGTCACACCAGGTCAATCGGTGGTTTTTTATCAGGATGATCTTTGCCTGGGCGGTGGCATTATTGTCGATACTAACGCGCCGGGAATGCATCCATGAAGCAGAAAACAATCATTCATGATCGGGTAATCGCCCTCTCGGCCATTATGCAGGCAGTTACACTAGTAAAGCAGATTGCCGAAACGGGTCAGGTCAATAACGATGATATGCAGACCATGCTACAAAGCCTGATGGTGATGGATGCTCCGGATACCGAGTCGGTTTACGGTGGCATCAGTAATTTAAAAACCGGTCTGCGTCAGTTCAATCAGCAACTCTCCAAACGCAAAGAGCCCGGTGATATCGTGGTATTACGTTATGCAATTGGCATTTTGCATTTACAGCGCAAACTGGCAAAACGCCCAGCCATGCTGGATCTGATCACCCGTGAACTGGAACAGATCCCTCAACAAATCGAATATTTTGGCAGTATTACCAGTTCCCAGGTTATTGCCCGCTTTGCCGATATTTATCAACGCACAGTCAGTGAACTTACTCCACGTATTCAGGTATTTGGCGATTCCACTTATCTGCAACAGGCTGATAATGTAAATCGTATCCGTGCCCTGCTGTTAACTGGCATTCGCGCAGCCGTGCTGTGGCAGCAAAAAGGCGGCAGACGCTGGCAGTTTTTATTGCAGAGTAATAAATTATTGCAGGCCGCAACAGAATTACACGCTCAATCCTGACATATTTTCAGATATAAAAAAGGGCTGTTTTTACAGCCCTTTTTTGTTACCGCGTTCTACCAGATTAACTGGCTTTAGCGCGCTGATAATGTTCCAGCTCATTAAAGTTAAGATAACGGTAGATCTCATTAGCCATCGGCTGAATGCCAGCAACTTTTTCCATATATTCAGCAACCGTTGGGATACGACCTAAACTGGCGACTACAGCGGCAAGTTCAGCAGAAGATAAATATACATCTGCACCATTACCCAAGCGATTCGGGAAGTTGCGGGTGGAAGTTGAAACCACCGTGGCATTATCAGCAACACGTGCCTGATTACCCATACACAATGAACAGCCCGGTGTTTCAGTACGCGCGCCGACCCGGCCGAAAATGCTGTAGATACCCTCTTGTGTCAGTTGGTGCTGATCCATTTTAGTCGGTGGAGCAACCCAGAGTTTGACCGGTAGATTACCCATTTTTTCCAGCACTTTACCGGCTGCCCGATAATGACCAATATTGGTCATGCATGAGCCGATAAAGACCTCATCTATTTTGGCACCCGCTACTTCGGATAACGGTTTGATATCATCCGGATCATTTGGACATGCCAGTAATGGTTCTTTGATTTCATTTAAATCAATTTCGATTATGGCGGCATATTCCGCATCGGCATCCGGTTCGAGCAATTGCGGATCAGCCAGCCATGCACGCATCGCATCAATACGACGTTGCAAGGTTCTGGCATCGGCATAACCTTCCGCAATCATCCATTCCATTAATGAAATGTTGGAATTTAAAAACTCGATGATCGGTTCTTTATTTAATCTTACGGTACAACCATTGGCACTGCGCTCTGCTGAGGCATCTGATAATTCAAAGGCCTGTTCGACTTTCAGATCTGGCAGACCTTCAATTTCCAAAACGCGACCGTTAAAGATATTTTTCTTACCTTTCTTCTCAACCGTCAGTAAGCCTTTTTGAATGGCTGCATACGGAATGGCGTTAACCAGGTCACGTAAGGTAATACCCGGCTGCATTTCACCTTTAAAGCGTACCAAAACGGATTCAGGCATATCTAACGGCATAACCCCCAGTGCGGCAGCAAATGCTACTAAACCTGAACCTGCAGGAAAGCTGATACCAATAGGGAAACGGGTATGTGAATCACCACCGGTACCGACGGTATCTGGCAAAATCATCCGGTTCAACCAGGAGTGGATAACCCCATCACCAGGGCGCAATGAGACACCGCCACGGGTACTGATAAATTCCGGTAACTCATGCTGCAATTTAATATCAACCGGTTTTGGATAAGCCGCTGTATGGCAGAAGGACTGCATCACCAAATCAGATGAAAATCCGAGACAGGCCAGTTCTTTCAACTCATCACGAGTCATCGCACCGGTTGTATCCTGAGAGCCGACGGTGGTCACTTTGGGTTCGCAATAGGCACCTGGACGCACACCCTCAACACCGCAAGCTACCCCCACCATCTTCTGTGCCAAGGTAAAACCTTTATCACTATGTACAGGTTCTACCGGACGCATAAACACCGAGGAAGCTGGCATGCCCAGCGTATCGCGTGACTTATCGGTTAATCCGCGACCAATGATTAATGGAATACGGCCACCGGCACGTACTTCATCTGCAATCGTGGTTGGACGCAAAGTAAATTCAGAAACAACTTCACCCGCCTGGTTATAGATTTTACCTTCATACGGCTTGATGGTGATCACATCACCCATCTCTAGCTTATCGACATTACATTCGATTGGCAGCGCACCGGAATCTTCTGCAGTATTAAAGAAAATCGGTGCGATATTGTTGCCTAAAATAACCCCACCCTGGCGTTTATTAGGTACAAACGGCACATCATGGCCCATATGCCAGAGTACTGAGTTAATGGCAGATTTACGTGAAGACCCGGTACCGACCACATCACCAACATAGGCTAATGGATAGCCTTTTTCTTTCAATGTGATGATGGTATCCAAAGCGCCAGGCATTTTGCTGACCAGCATGGCTTTGGCATGTAACGGAATATCCGGACGACTCCATGCTTCGGTTGCTGGAGATAAGTCATCGGTATTGGTTTCACCGGGAACCTTAAATACGGTAAGCGTGATTGACTCAGCCAGTTGTGGCCGGGATAAAAACCATTCAGCTTCAGCCCAGGACTGTAAAACGCGTTGTGCATATACATTGGTTTTAGCTTTTTCAACGATGTCATGATAGGCGTCATAAACCATCACTATTTTGGATAGTGCAGTCTGCGCGGCTTCGGCAGTAGCGTCATAGTCCAGTAGTTCGATTAATGGATGAATGTTGTATCCGCCCATCATCGTGCCAAGTAATTCAGTCGCCCGAACAGGGGTTATCAAATCACATTGGGTTTCCTGTTTGGCAATAGCAGCAAGGAAACCTGCTTTGACATAGGCCGCTTTATCCACACCAGGTGGAACGCGATGCACCAGCAATTCGAGTAACGCTTCGCTGTCGCCATTTTGTGGTTGTTTAAGCCCTTCAATGATGTCAGACACTTGTTTTGCATCCAGGGGTAAAGCTGGCAAACCCTCTGCAGCCCGCTCATCAACATGTTTTTGATATTCTAGCAGCACGAAAACGCTCCGAAGTTAAGACCAAGATGGACGCTATTTTAACGCAAATTCACAAAGCAAACTGAATCAAATCCAGAAATATAGGCGAGTTCTGCTATAATTTCGGCCAATTTTCAGCTTATTTTGTAATGGAGTTTTCATGGAATTAACCGCTCTTACTGCCATCTCACCAGTTGATGGTCGTTATGCCGATAAAACCAAGGCGCTACGCCCCTATTTCAGTGAGTATGGTCTGCTGCGAGCTCGTGTTGAAGTTGAATGCCGCTGGTTGCATTTGCTCGGCGCTAATGCGGATATCCAGGAAGTCCCTAAATTAAGTGAAACCGCCGAACAGTTTCTTAACGACTTGATGACGAATTTTTCGGTGGAAGATGCTGCTGAAATCAAAGCGATTGAACGTGAAACTAACCACGATGTGAAAGCGGTTGAATACTTCATTAAACGTAAATTCAAAAACAATGCTGAGCTGGATGCCGTTAATGAGTTTGTGCATTTTGCCTGCACCTCGGAAGATATCAATAACACTGCCTACGGCATCATGCTTAAAAATGCCCGTGAGCAGGTTATTCTGCCGGAAATGGACACGCTGATTGGCGCCCTGAAAAAACTGGCTCTGGAGCAGGCTGAAACGCCAATGATGTCTCGTACCCATGGTCAACCGGCTTCTCCTACTACTTTAGGTAAAGAGCTGGCCAATGTCGTGAAACGTCTGGAACTGCAACGCACCCATGTTGCGGCGGTATTGTTATACGGAAAAATGAACGGCGCGGTGGGTAACTATAATGCACATTATGCTGCTTACCCGAATATCGACTGGCCAATGATGGCCAATGCCTTTGTCACCGGACTGGGTCTGCGCTGGAACAAATATACAACTCAGATAGAACCTCATGATTATGTGGCCGAACTGTTCCAGGCCATGATTCGTTTTAACACGGTGTTGATGGATTTCTGTCGTGATGTCTGGAGCTATATTTCGATTGGCTATTTCAAACAAAGAACCGTAAAAGGCGAAATCGGCTCTTCTACCATGCCGCATAAAGTCAATCCGATTGATTTTGAAAATGCCGAAGGTAACCTGGGTATTGCCAATGCGACTTTCGATCATATGGCGATGAAACTGCCCATTTCACGCTGGCAGCGCGATCTGACCGACTCTACTGTTTTACGTAATATCGGTGTTGGCTTTGCTCACTCTTTACTGGCTTACAGCTCAGCACTGAAAGGTATCAGCAAGCTTGAAGCTGCACCAGAAGCCATGGCTGCCGATTTGGATGCCAACTGGGAGTTATTGGCTGAGCCAATCCAAACAGTAATGCGTCGATATGGCATTGAAAACCCATACGAAAAACTTAAAGAATTAACTCGTGGCCAGCGAGTCAATAAACAGATTATGCATGAGTTTATTGACACCCTGGAGTTACCTGATGCTGCGAAGTTTGCATTAAAGGATATGACACCTGCCAGCTACATCGGTAATGCCATTGAACAGGCAAAAAACTGCTAGATGAGTGACCGAATCACCAATGCCGACGCCAATCAAATCATAGCGTTTGATGGGAAACATGAGGCGGCTGCGGCTGCCTTGGCATTGGTAGAATCTGCCCGGCGCGAAATTTGTTTTGTTGGTAGTCAACTGGATTCAGTATTACTCGACAACGTTGCGATTATTGAGTGCATCAAACAGCTTTGTATTAGCAGCCGCCGGACGCAGATTAGATTTTTGGTTGATGAAACGCAAAGCAGCATCATTAACTCACATCGACTATTACCGTTAATCGCTAAACTCACCAGTTCGATCAGTGTGAATATCCTGTCCGACAAGCACCAACAGCCAAAAAATATTGTGTTACTCGTGGATGATTCCGGCTATTTGCGTTGTCTTAATAATCAACGATATCTGGGACAGGCGAATCTGCACGATCCAATGACAGTACGTGAACTTAAACAACAGTTTGAAGAGTACTGGAATCATAGCTCTGCGGATGTGGCGACAAGGCGGTTATTTTTATGAAAATTATTTATTCGATAGCGTTTCTATTGCTAGCGTTACCTGCTTATGCTGATCAAATCAGAACCATTACCTTGCAACATAGGTTGGCAGCAGAAATATTGCCGATGATTGAACCGATGGTGGATAACTACACCACAATCAATGGTCACGATAACCTGTTGATTATCAAAAGCTCGACACAAAGTTTTCAGGAAATTGAGCGTCTGGTTAAACAACTTGATAGCCGGCAGCAAAGTCTGACCGTCACGGTACTGCGTACCCAACAGCAACTCAATGATGATCGTTTTGCTGATGACCGGTTAAATATTGATTTAGAGAACCCCGAAAAGTCATCTGTTGAAATAAAACGCTGGTCAACCCGTGACAGCCATGAGCGGGATCAGCAATATCAGGCACGTGGCATTGCCGGTCAGCCCATTGATATTCAAATGGGTAAAGCCATCGCTGACAGGCAGCAACAGCTTATTTTTTACCCACATGGTGGTATTGCAGTTCAGGAATCGACTCAGTACATTCAACTGGATAATGGCTTTCAGGCAAGAGTAAACATTCTCGGCAATCAACAAGCCCGCGTCGATATCCTGCCATTATTTTCCAAAATGCAGCGTAATGGTGATATCACCACAACCAGTCTGCTTACCTCAGTCACGGGTCCTGTTAATCAGTGGATATTGATTGGGCAGATTGGTGAACAATATCGCCAACAACAAAATGCTAAAACCTATCGCAGCCATCAGGATCAACAACAATGGCTGTATCTGAAAATCGAACTTAACTGAGTACCCCTGTAAAACAATGGATATAAAAGAAGCGATTCAAACTCGTCGCTCGGTCAAACATTATGACCCGGCACATCAAATGACAGAAGCAGAAGTGAATGAATTGATGGAGCATGCCATCCTTTCGCCAACTGCTTTCAATATTCAACACTGGCGTTTTGTCCGTGTGCAGGATACTGAAAAACGTCAACAGGTCCTTGAAGCTGCCTGGGGCCAGGCTCAAGTAGTTGATGCCTCATTATTACTGGTGCTTTGTGCTGATTTGAATGCCTGGGAAAAACAACCTGAACGTTATTGGCAGCATGCGCCACAAGCAGCTCAAAATGCCATTCTTCCAGCGATTGAAAATTACTACACCAATCATCATCAAGGTCAACGTGATGAATGTGTTCGTTCAGCCAGTATTGCAGCGATGAATATCATGTTGATGGCGAAAGGTATGGGCTATGACAGCTGCCCGATGGATGGCTTTGATTTTGATAAAGTCGCCCGCATCATCAACCTGCCACACGATCATATTATTGTGATGATGATTACCGTTGGTAAAAAGTTGCAAGATGCACGTCCCCGAGCTGGTCAATTACCGCTCGAGGAAGTGTTTTTTACCGATAGTTTTTAATCAGATAATCGGCGGTGGCGCATCACAGACGTTGTTGCGCCCACGCCGTTTGGCTAGATAAACAGCGCGATCAACCCTTTGCAAAAAGCTATCCACACCCTCTCCCGGCACATAACGTGCAACACCAAATGACATAGTAATCGTGCCTAAGGGTTCACGAGTATCCTTGCGTTGAATACGTTTACTGGCAAGATCCTGACGAATAGTATCAGCAAGAATACGTGCATTCTGCATACTGGTATTGGGCAGAATGACAGCAAATTCCTCACCGCCATAGCGGGCAACCAGATCCCGGCCTTTCAACGATGTTTTCATCAGTTCGGCGATCACTCTTAACACCTGATCACCGACTAATTGACCATGCTTTTCATTTATGGTGCTGAACATATCCACATCCGTAAAGATGACAGACACATCCATACCATTCTGATCAGCATCGCGGGTCATTTGATGAATCAATTCATCAAAATGTTTACGATTGGCAAGACCAGTCAAACTATCTGTTATCGCTTCGCGTCGAGATTCATTTAACTCTTTTTTCAAAGCCGCAACTTCAGTCATTGCCCCGTTCAGTTGCTCATTAAGTAATTCGCCTGACGAGACGGCCAGGCGAGTTTCTATAAGCACTTCTTCAATAAGGGTATGCAGTTGCTGACGATTTAAGTCAGGTTGCAAACGACTTAGCATGCTTTGCAAATGGCTGTTGCTACGACCGGTTGTCGTTACACCGGTATAGACATAATTCAGCACCTGTTTAAGCAAACGCGCCAGTTCCTGGCGCATTTCAAACATAGCCGCTCGATCTTTATCATCATCAAAAAACTGTTCGTACAACAAATGACATTGTTGTGCAGTCAGCTTTCCAGTCAGTTCAATTTCATTATCTACGGCTTCAGTCAAAGACAGGTTGGTACCAGACACATACTCAAACCATAAGGCATAATTCGCCGGCGTCGGAGCAATATCGTAATGTTTCATTTTTGAAAGCGCTAATCGCATCCACTCTGATGTGCGCTCATCTTGCTCACTGTATTTCATAATCTCTCCGGCAAGTCCCTTGTGCCTATTTTTTCTTCTTCCCTGCTATTTTCAATCGTAGTGCATTAAGCTTGATAAATCCTTCTGCATCCTTCTGGTTATACGCACCAGCATCGTCTTCAAATGTGGCAATCGACTCATCAAACAGGCTGTCTGTAGCTGATTGTCTGCCGACTACAGTGACGTTACCTTTGTACAGTTTGATTCTGACATCACCGTTCACGCTATGCTGTGATGCATCTATCATTGTCTGCATCATCAGACGTTCTGGTGCCCACCAGTAGCCGTTATAAATCATGCTGGCATAACGTGGCATCAATTCATCTTTCAAGTGAGCGACTTCACGGTCCAAGGTAAGAGATTCAATCGCACGATGTGCACGTAACATGACGGTACCGGCCGGAGTTTCATAACAACCACGTGACTTCATGCCTACATAGCGGTTTTCAACAATATCCAGTCTTCCTACACCGTTTTCACCAGCAACTTTGTTCAAATACGTCATTACTTGTGCAGGCGACATGCGTTCGCCATTGATAGCAACGATATCGCCTTTCTCATAGCTAAGTTCCAGATACGTCGCTTTATCTGGTGCATTTTCAGGTGATACTGACCAACGCCACATGGTTTCTTCAGCTTCTGCCCATGGGTCTTCCAGAATGCCGCCCTCATAAGAAATATGCAGCAAGTTGGCATCCATGGAATAAGGTGATTTTTTGCCTTGTTTCATTTCTACTGGAATACCATGCTTTTCTGCATAATCCAGCAGTTTCTGACGGGATAACAGATCCCATTCACGCCAAGGGGCGATGACTTTAATGTTTGGATTCAGGCCGTAAGCACCAAGTTCAAAACGAACTTGATCATTCCCTTTACCTGTTGCGCCATGTGATACAGCTTCAGCGCCGGTTTGAGCAGCGATCTCGACCAAACGTTTAGCAATTAATGGACGTGCTATTGAAGTACCTAACAGGTATTCACCTTCATAAATGGCATTGGCACGGAACATCGGGAAAACATAATTGCGAGCGAATTCTTCGCGCAAATCTTCAATATAAATTTCTTTAATACCTAAAGATTGAGCTTTAGCACGAGCCGGTTCGACCTCTTCACCCTGGCCAAGATCAGCTGTAAAAGTCACTACTTCACATTGATATTTATCTTGTAACCATTTGAGAATAACTGAAGTATCGAGGCCACCAGAATAGGCTAATACGACTTTTTTGATGTCAGACATGGGGGAAGAAATCCTGTATCGAAGAAATTAAAAATTGGTGCGTTATTGTATCAAAATCCGCGTAAAGCAAGCACTTCTCTTGCTGACTGGCGTTTATCACCTTTAC
>NZ_JAUSCC010000095.1 GCF_030651745.1 Methylophaga sp. | reverse complement strand
ACATTCAGGCGGTTTACTCTCTGTTGCACTGGCCGTGGACTTGCGTCCCCCAGGTGTTACCTGGCACCTTACCCTATGGAGCCCGGACTTTCCTCACTCTGAATCCTTGCGGACATCAAGCGCGATTGTCTGGCCATCTCAACTGACTATTTTACCGGAGCAGCTTTATTTTTGCTGAAGTTTCAACGCCATGTCGTAGACTTTGTTTTTCTTGATGCCGAGAATAGATGCCGTAATACTTGCCGCCTGCTTCAATGGCACCTCCTCTAATAAAATCTGCAATACACGAGTCTGCTCAGCTTCATCACTGTCCACCACAGTTGACTGGCCTTCAACAAGTAAAACAATCTCGCCTTTTTGATGGTTGGGATCATTAAGCACAACCTCGACCAACTCAGCCAAAGGCAGAGTGACAATGGTTTCAAACATTTTTGTCAGTTCGCGTGCCAGACATGCTTTTCGCTCACCACCAAACACAGCCAGCATATCTTGCAGACTGGCTACCATGCGTTTAGGGCTTTCATAGAAAATCAAGGTACGGGGTTCATTGACCAGCTTTTGTAAAACTTGTCGGCGTGCAGTTGCTTTAGGAGGTAAAAATCCTTCAAAGGCGAAGCGCTCAGCGGATAATCCGGAAGAAGACAGTGCGGTAATAACAGCACAAGCGCCCGGAACAGGAATAACTTTGATGCCCTGGTCACGTGCCATATTGACAAGCCGAAACCCGGGGTCGCTTATTAACGGTGTACCCGCATCTGAAATCAGGGCAATCGATTCACCAGCAGCAATACGCGATAACAGTAGTTCACTGCGCTGTTGCTCATTATGTTCATGCAGCGAAATGGTGGAAGTTTCAATACCATGATGCTGCAGCAGATATTTGCTGTGCCGTGTGTCTTCTGCAGCAATCAAATCGACTGAAGACAAAACTTCAATAGCGCGCGCTGAAATATCCGCCAGATTTCCGATTGGCGTGGCAACAATATAAAGTGCGGCTGTAGCGTCGTTCACGGTTGATATCCTGAAAAGAAATATTGATTCTGGTCGTAATATACGCGAACAGGTAAGATGATGCCTTCTCCGAACTAAATTTGATGTAGCTTATGACGCAACGATTTTCCGCCCTGCTTATCTTATTGGCTCTTTTGACACTATCCGCCTGTCAGCCGATATCCATGGAAACGAAACCTTCTGGTCCTGATATGACGACCTTGATTTCGGAAGCAGAAAAACAAGGCGACTATGCTTTAGCTGCTGAAGACTATCTGGCTAAAGCAGCAGATTCTGAAGGTGCGCTGAAATCAGCGTTTCAATACCGTGCCGCCATCATGCACTATGAATTGGGTGAGTTTGCAGAAGCCGAGGCCCTGCTTGCTGAAACCAATCTGCAACAACTGACCTCACGTGAACAATTAACAGCCCACTTATTACGCGCCGATATTGCTGTATTAAATCTTGATGGACAAAGTGCTTTGCAGCATCTGGATAAAATCGATCTCGCTTCAACGAATACTGCCCAACAAAAACGTATTCTGGAGTTACGGATCACCGCTTACGATTTGACTGAAAACTGGCTGGAAAAAGCCTTGGCTCATATCAAACTTGATAAGATGCTGCCGGAAAGTGCTCGTGAAAACAATCATGTCGCACTGTGGCAGACATTAATGAAAATGACGCCTCAGGCTTTAGATTTATACAATCCCGGTCAACCACCTGCTGAAGATAGTGGCTGGTTTGCCTTAGCCTATGCTGTTAAGGCTTATGAAAACAATCCAGAAGCCATGGAAGTCGCCATCGAGGATTGGGAATTCAGTTATCCAAATCATCCCGCCAATGTTGAGCAGTTAAAGAAAACCGTTAAGGCCCCTGTCCGTCTTCCAGACCAACTGAATTTGATTGGCATACTGTTACCTGACTCCGGCCCTGCAGCAAACGCCTCACAGGCCATCCGTCAGGGCATCATTGCCGCACATTTCAATGCGCGTTCTAATGTTCGCCTGCAGTTTTATGATGTGCGTCCCGGCAACACTCCCGACTCCAATAATGTTATTACCCAATACAACAAAGCAGTTGCAGATGGTGCGAACATTGTTATCGGGCCTTTAGATAAGCTGTCTGTTGAAATACTGGCTGCATATGAGTCTTTATCTATTCCAGTGCTGGCACTCAATCGAATCAGCCAGAATGTCGAAAATACCAACTTTTTCCAATTTGCTCTGGCACCTGAAGATGATGCCCGTAGTCAGGCTGACTATGCCAAAAAACTGGGCTATAAACGGGCCATCGTATTAAGTCCACGCAGTGAATGGGGCGACCGGGTAGTCGCTGCTTTTTCAGATGAATGGCAAGCTTCAGGCGGTCAGCTGGTCACCCGGGCCAAATATGATGAAGCAGAGAATGACTATTCGCACATTTTGACGCCCATATTGGGAGTTGACAGCAGTAATCAGCGTTATCAGAACCTCCGCCGAACATTAGGACAATCATTGGAGTTTGAACCACGCAGACGTCAGGATGTGGACTTTATGTTTATCGTTGGCAGGCCGTTGAAAGCCCGTCAATTAGTCACACAATTACGTTTCCATCGTTCAGGTCAGTTGCCAATTCTGGCTACTTCACATGCCTATGGTGGCGAGGCGAATGCCCAACAGGACATCGATTTGAATGGTTTGATTTTTACCGATATTCCATGGATGTTCACCGAACAGTCGGAACAGGATCCTGCCTATGCAGCCGTTCGTCGGCAAGCCAGTGGTGATGTAGGTTCATTTATGCGTTTGGCTGCGTTAGGTGTCGATGCCTATCGAATGATTCCTTTCCTGACAGCCATGAGCAGTTCTGAAGATGAAAAATATCAGGGTGCCACAGGTGAACTGTCGATTAATAAACAGGGTCAGATTGAACGTTTGATGCCGATTGCCACTATTCGTAATGGATTGATTGAACCGCTGCAAAGAGATTAAAGCTGATGGCAGAACATCTCCAGTCTGGAAAACAGGCGGAGCAATTAGCTTGTGATTATTTAC
This sequence comes from Methylophaga sp., assembly GCF_030651745.1. The sequence goes on along the minus strand of NZ_JAUSCC010000095.1, from coordinate 39,742 downwards.
TAAAGCAAGGGTTAAAGCTGATTCAACGTAATTTTCACTGTCGTCGCGGTGAGATTGATTTGATTATGCAGGATGGGCAAACTCTGGTTTTTGTTGAAGTGCGATATCGGCGAAATGACTCACATGGTGGCGCACTGGAAAGTATTACAAGCTTTAAACAATCACGTATCATCACGACAGCTCAACATTATTTAATGCAATCCGGATGGTCTTTCAATTGTCGCTTTGATGTCATAGCAATCAGTGCCGGCACAGCAGATAAAATTGTGTGGATTCGGGATGCTTTTCAACTAAACTAAGCCACGATTTTATCTGCATACATTCAACGAGGAACAAATCCATGTACCAAATTAGACTGGTTTTTATGTTACTGATACCGATAATGCTGCTGCAAGCTTGCGCGGCTGTCGTGGTCGGTGGTGCAGCAACAACGGCAGCAGTAGCTTATGACCGCCGAACGGCTGGAGCGGTTTTAGATGATCAATCTATTGAAGCGAAGGCTAAATATGCCATTTTTCAGGACAAAGATATTCACAGCCAAAGTAATATTAATGTGACGAGCTACAATGGATTTGTCTTGTTGTCTGGCGAAACACCTAATGAAGCTCTCAAGCAAAAAGCCGAAAATCTGGTTAAAGATATTCCAAAGGTGCGAAAGGTATTTAACGAATTAGCTATTTCAGGGCCTAGCGCATTAACGTCACGTACCAGTGATAGCTGGATCACCACCAAGGTGAAAACCAAAATGACTAAGGATGAAAATGTTGATCCCTTATTTATAAAAGCGGTAACTGAACGTGGGATTGTTTATTTAATGGGTAAAGTTACTAGATCTGAAGCAGATTATGCTGTCGCAGTAGCCCGTTCAACCAAAGGCGTTTTACGAGTAGTGAAAATTTTTGAATACATAGATTAATCATTTGATTAAGCAAAAAGCCCCTCTCGCAGGGGCTTTTTTTTAGAAAGGTTTTACAACGGCCAGAATCATCACGGCAATTAAAATCAACACCGGCATTTCGTTAAACCACCGATAAAACACGTGGCTACGTTTATTTTTATCCGCCGCAAACTGTTTAAGCATCCGACCACACATTCCATGGTATACAAACAAAAATAATACCAGAGTCAATTTGGCATGCAGCCAATGCATGGTTTGTAATTGCTCCAGCGTGTAATAACTCATTAACCAGATACCCAATACCAAGGCAATAACAGCACTTGGTGTCATGATTCCACGGTATAGCTTTCGCTCCATAATTTTAAAACGCTCGTTACCAGCCTGATCGTCACACATAGCGTGATAGACAAACAACCTTGGTAAATAAAACAAAGCAGCAAACCAGGTGACCACCGCCATTAAATGAAACGCTTTTACCCACAACATCTGCAATGACTCCTAGGGTTTGTTGATCTTTCATCGCCGCCCCTGTTATGAATTGAAAATACGTCACACTAAGCGCGAGGAATGAAGTTTAGAGTTATTCTAAATGAATAACGAGCAACAACGGGTGAGGTTTTTTCAATTACAACTCGAAGGGCTGGGGCTCATTCTGGTCAACTATATTGGAAATGACTTATATAGAAGAATAACTAGACTGCATAATTTCCGCTTGGTTGGACGAAATGAGCCTCCGGCAGTGGTGGTGATGAAAGATCAAAAGACCCTGAAATGAAACAATGATAGTATCAGCCTTATATAAATTAGGAGATCACCGATGTCCGATGAACGCAGATATTTCAGCCGAATTCCGTTTGCTGCAGATGCACATGTTATTGCAGCACATGGTGATGTCTATTTGAACTGTCGGGTAATTGATGTCTCGCTCAACGGTTTGCTGATCGCCCGGCCTGAAAATTGGTCTGGCAATCTGACTGATGTTTTTAATGTTGATCTGTTACTCGATGGTGCCCAGATTGTCATTAAAATGCAGGCTGAGGTTGCTCATATGGATACACAAAGTATTGGTTTTCACTGCCAACTGATCGACCTCGACAGCATTACTCATTTAAAAAGACTGGTGGAACTGAACCTTGCTGATGAAGGCTTATTGCATCGGGAATTATCCGCTCTGCTGGATATGCCGGATAATTAAACCAAATCGGTATTACTGCCAACCTTCTTTAAGCGCATCAATTGCCTGTTGCAAATGATGTACAGCAATCACTTTCAAGCCTGAAACAGCTTTGCGCGGCGCATTGGCAGCTGGCACTAACGCTACTTTAAAACCATGTTTAGCCGCATCACGTATCCGTTCTTCACCTGCTTGAACCGGACGAATTTCACCCGTTAATCCCACTTCACCAAACACCACCCAATCCTGCGGTATGGCTTTATTACGTAAGCTGGAAATAACCGCTGTTAATACTGCCAGATCGGCGCCGGTTTCACTTAATTTAACCCCACCCACGACGTTGATAAACACATCTTGATCATGACAGGTTATGCCACCATGACGATGCAAAATTGCCAATAACATCGCCAGGCGATTTTGTTCTAAACCAACAGATACACGGCGTGGATTGCCCAATGGACTCTCATCAACCAATGCCTGCACTTCCACCAGCATGGGTCTACTGCCTTCGCGTATCACCGTGATCATACTGCCGGGAACGGCCTGTTCTCCACGCGATAAAAAGATGGCGGATGGATTACTGACTTCTTTCAATCCAAGTTCAGTCATCGCAAATACGCCGAGTTCATTGACCGCGCCAAAGCGATTTTTGACTGCACGCAAGATTCTAAAACGCGTCGAGCTATCACCTTCAAAATACAACACGGTATCAACCATATGTTCCAACACACGGGGGCCGGCTAAAGCGCCTTGTTTGGTGACATGGCCCACCAGAATCATTGTGATGCCACTGGATTTGGCAAATCTGACTAATTGCGCGGCACTTTCACGCACTTGTGCCACGGTTCCAGGAGCTGACTGTAGCAACTCAGTAAATACCGTCTGAATAGAATCAATAACCATCACCTGTGGTTGGCGTTGCTGGGCGATTGCCATCATTTGCTCGGCATGCGTTTCTGCCAGCAGATCCACCGGAGTGTCCTGCAATTGCAGACGTTCCGCTCGCAGGCGGATTTGCTGTAACGATTCTTCACCACTGATATACAGCGGATTAATACCACTTAATTCCGCCATACTGGCCATGGCTTGCAAAAGTAAAGTCGACTTACCAATACCAGGATCGCCGCCTATTAACACAACGGAACCTGTAACCAGGCCACCACCCAGCACACGATCCAATTCCGGTAATCCGGTAGACCAGCGAACAGCTTGTTCTGAAGTGATAGTTTTTAATGCTTGAACGGTGTTTTGTTGCTGGCCGGCATAGCCAGTATGTTTATTCATTACAGTCGAAGGTTTAACACCACTTTGCACCGATTCTTCCAGACTGTTCCAGGCACCACAGTCTGTACAACGACCGGCCCATTGTGGTGTCTGCGCGCCACATTCACGACACACATAAACACGCTTGGCTTTAGCCATGTTTATACTCCCTGTTTACTCGCGGTGTCACACAGCATAATAATTCGTAGGGAATGGTTCCGGCTTTTTCGGCTAACCGTTCCACTGGCAAGACATCGTTCCCCCAGATAATCACTTCATCATCCAGTTGGGCTTGTGGGCATTCCTGTAAATTGACACAGATGGTATCCATCGAAACACGGCCGATAACCGGTACGCGTTGACCTCTGATAAATATTTCGCCGGTATTGGATAAATGACGACTATAACCATCCCCATAGCCAATACTGACAACACCCATACGCATAGCTCTATCTGCTGTCCATTGACCACCATAGCCCACTTCATCGCCGGGTTGTAACTGTTGGGTAGCAATCAGTTTGGACACCATTTGCATAACCGGCATCAATCCCAGATCTGCACCGGATTTATCGGCAAAAGGAGAAGCACCATAAAGCATCAGCCCGGGTCTGACCCAGTCATAATGAGATTCTGGCAAACTGACAATCGCGGCTGAATTGGCCATGCAAACAGCTAAACCAGAGGATGCAGCTAACTTCTGCATGACTGCTAATTGTTGTTGATTTCGCACATCATTGAGTAAATCGGAATTGGCAAAGTGGCTCATCAGACCAAGTTGTTCAACCAAATCCTTTCGCTGCTCAAGTTGATCAATAATCTGTTGAATTGACTGATCAGCTAAACCTAAACGATGCATTCCGGTTTCCAGCATTAGCCATATAAAAGGTAATGGCTGCTGAATCTGAGCAGCTAACAACATGTCCAGCTGCTGTTGTTGATGCAGAACAGGGGAGAAACCCAGCTCAGCGGCTAAGCGCCATTCTTCAATACTGCTGACGCCTTCAAAAATGGTAATTGACTGTTCAAAACCATGCTGCCGAAGCTGTAATGCTTCTTTTAATCTCGCCACTGCAAAAGCATCACTTTGATCTAATGCTTCAGCAATTTTAATCACGCCGTGCCCATACGCATCAGCTTTAATGACCGACATCACTTTACTGTGTGGAGCGTAGGTGCGAACTTGCTGCAGATTATGTTTCAGTGCTGCCAGATCAATTCGGGCAAACGGATAGCGGCTCACGATTCATTATCACCGTAATCTTGTTGGTAATATGCAGGAGCAAAATTTTCAAAACGGGTGTATTTGCCCTGAAAGGTTAATGCGACAGTACCGATTGGACCATTACGCTGTTTGCTGATAATGATTTCCGCTTTGCCCTTTTCTGCTGAATCTTCGTTGTAAACTTCATCGCGGTAGATAAATACAATAATATCAGCATCCTGCTCAATCGCTCCTGACTCACGCAGATCCGACATAACTGGGCGTTTATTTGGACGTTGCTCGAGTGAACGATTCAACTGAGACAAAGCGATAACAGGTACATTTAATTCTTTGGCAAGGGCTTTTAACGAACGTGAAATCTCTGAAATTTCATTAGTCCGATTTTCGGCCTGCCGCCCATTGGAGCTGCCGCTCATCAATTGCAGATAATCGATAATGATCAAGCTCAAACCATGTTCACGTTTTAACCGTCTTGCCCGTGCTCTCAGTTCCGATGGTGTCAAACCACCGGTATCATCAATAAATAAAGGTGCTTCGTTCAACAATGCAATTGCCGAAGTCAGTCTGGGCCAATCATCATCATTCAGGCGGCCAGTGCGTAATCGATGCTGATCAATACGACCCAATGACGACAACATCCGCATAGCTAATGAGTCGGCAGGCATCTCCATACTGAATACCGCAACCGGTTGTTTACTGTGAATTGCTGCATTTTCAGCAATATTCATCGCAAATGTGGTTTTACCCATCGAAGGTCGGCCAGCGATAATGATTAAATCAGCAGGTTGTAAGCCGGAAGTTTGATCATCAAAATCAATAAAGCCAGTTGGCAGGCCGGTAATACCACTATCTTGCTCAAACAGCGTATCGATTTTATCGACAACTTTACTTAAAACATCTTTAACCTGAATGAAGCCGCCACCGCGTTTTGCGCCTTTTTCAGCGATTTCAAAAACACGTCGCTCAGCGGTGTCGAGCATTTCTTCGCTGTTGCGCCCTTCTGGTGTAAAAGCCATATTGGCAATGTTATTACCAATCTGAATCAGCTGACGCAAAATTGATCGTTCGCGAACGATCGCTGCATACGCTTTGATATTAGCTGCACTGGGAGTATTGCGCGCAAGCGCGCCGAGATAGGCAAGTTCGCCAACTTTATCGAGTTCACCACGTTGATTATGCCATTCGGCCAGCGTGATTACGTCTACGGGATTGGCTTGTTCCATTAGCTCCGCGATGCCGCGGAAAATGAGCTGGTGATCGTGACGGTAGAAATCCTGCTCAACCAATAAATCAGAAACCTGTTCCCAGGCACTGTTATCAAGCATTAATCCGCCCAACACAGATTGTTCAGCTTCAACTGAATGCGGTGGTACCTTCAGGGCCTGAGTTGCGCTGTCTTGATAGCTTTCTGGATAAGTTATCTGTTCCACAGCAATTGTCCAAGCTGGTTATACAAGCATTTGATTCAATACAATTGAATCACAAAATAACAGGAGCATAGAAAACTCTATGCTCCTGTTGATCTAACTATTACTCTTGTTCTTGCGCTTTAGCGATCGCTTCAGCTTCTTCACGTGAAGCTTCACGTGCTTTACGCGCTTCTTCTGCAGCAGCAATAGCGGCAAGTTCAGCTTCTGAAGTGATATTGACTTTTACACTGACGATAACATCAGCATGCAATTGCACATCAATGTTGTATTCGCCGGTGTGGCGCAATGGACCTGTTGGTAAACGTACTTCGTTACGATCTACATCAGCACCTTTAGCATTTACCGCATCAGCGATATCTGCAGCAGTAACTGAACCGAACAATTTACCTTCAATACCAGCGTTAGCCATGATATCAACATCACCGGCTGCTACCAGTTTTTTCTCGCGTTCTTGAGCCGCAGTGAGTATTTTGGCCGCCGCAGCTTCTAAATCAGCACGACGTTCTTCAAATTTAACTCTGTTGTTCTTGTTAGCAGGCAGAGCCTTACCAGCAGGAACCAGATAGTTACGACCATAGCCAGCTTTTACACTAACTTCGTCACCCAAATTGCCAAGCTTTTGAACTTTTTCCAGCAAAATTACTTGCATCGTTCTAACCCTCATTCGCAGTCAGAGACTGCTTATAAAATAACCGCATTACGCTTGTGCGCGTTTGCGAAAATTAAACCATTGTTCCAAAACACCCAGTGTGGCGGTCAAAATCAACATTTGCGGCAGCATTAATACCATTAGCACATACATTACCACTAACCAGGCAACTGATTTCTGTTTCGCCCGGACAATAGCGTGGGCCACTGCAATACCTTGTATTGCAAACAGCACCAGCAGAACCGGCAAACAATCTATCAACAGCATCAGCGAACCGGCTATCGGCGTCAGTGACAGAGCCATCAGCGCAGCGGTCAGTATTGCCAACGTTTTACCTAATGTAATTTGGGTAAATTCGCTACCAAACGCACCTTCGTTATATAACGCGGATTGCCATGCGCGACCGATCAGAATACCCAAAATAATATTGACGCTAACTGCTGCGGCAATCAACCCAGTCATCATGCCGGCCATTTGGACCAGAAAGTTTTGGGTGTCTGCTGCATTCAATTGCCATCCAGATTGCTCTGACAGTAACTGAACAAACGGTGCCAACATTTCCTGCCACCATAACGCAGGATTAGGCAGAAAAATATGTGCTATCAATACCACCAGAATACCCGCGCCGGCAGCGGCCAAAAGAGCCCGCTCCAGAGATCGAGTGTATCCTAATACCAGAGTCACCAAATAAGCCGGTAGCCAACTGGTCAGTAATAACGCCAAAGCAATCCAGATCTGCCCTAAGAGCAGTCCGGCAACAACTGCAAATACCACCAATGTTGCGGCCATTACCCGTAGACCTTCTTTAGGACCTACGCGTAAAGTGGCTAACACAATTACCCCGCTAGCGAGATAATTGAGTGGCGGTAGCAACATTGCAGCAACCGATAGCAAAGCCGCTGCAAATGCAGCTTGCCAGCGACCTTTCATTGCAAAATCAGCTATACCGCGCAACATAATTATTTTGATCTTAACCTTACAACTGGGAAGCTAAATTACTTGTGCATGTCACAGTAAGGCAGCAATGCCAAAAACCGTGCACGTTTTACACAAGTTGACAGCTGACGCTGGTAACGAGCTTTTGTACCGGTAATACGGCTAGGAACGATTTTGCCTGTTTCAGTAACGAAATTCTTAAGCAGGTTTACGTCTTTGTAATCAATTTGTTTCACACCTTCGGCAGTGAAACGACAAAATTTTCTACGTCTGAAAAAACGTGCCATCGTGATATCTCCTGATTAGGCTTGTGATACGGGTTTTTCGTCGTCTTTGCGCATCATTGGTGAAGCATCAGTAACTGCTTCGTCCATGCTGACAACAAGGTGACGAATAACGGCATCATTGAAACGGAATGCAGTGGTAACTTCATTCAATTGCTCAACATCACATTCAACATTCATCAACACGTAATGTGCTTTATGAACTTTGTTGATTGGGTAAGCTAATTGACGACGACCCCAGTCTTCCAGACGGTGAACTTGACCACCAGCAGTAGTCAATGTTTGGGTATAGCGCTCGATCATGCCGGGCACTTGTTCGCTCTGATCAGGGTGGACCAGAAACACGATTTCGTAATGTCTCAATTTGAGCTCCTCACGGTTTATACAGCTTCCTGAAAAATTTCAGAAAGCAAGGAGTTTTACCTGTTAAAAGGCAATCGCGGATTTTACTTCATTTTAGTACTTACTCACAAGCGACGTTGACGATCTGCCTCAAATAGACACACGCCCGCAGCTACGGATACATTGAGACTTTCTGCTCCTCCTTGCATGGGTATATGCATTACCTGATCACAATGATCTCTGGTCAAACGGCGAATACCCTGCCCTTCTGCTCCAAGAATGATCGCTAAAGGTCCTTTGAGATCAGCTTGATAAAGACTCATCTCACTATCACCCGAGGTTCCAACCAACCAAATCCCACGTTGCTGCAGATCCCGCAAAACGCGCGCAAGATTAGTCACTTGAATAAACGGCAAGCGTTCGGCCGCACCGCTGGAGATCTTGATAGCGGTCGGCGTCAAACCGGAGGCACGATCTTTCGGTGCAATTACCGCATGTGCTCCAGCCGCTTCGGCTGTTCGCAAACAAGCGCCGAGATTATGTGGATCTTGCACACCGTCCAGAATTAATAAAAACGGCGTTTGCTGCAAATTATCCAGCAATACATCCAGATCGGTTTCATCAAGCACAGCCAACGGATGACAGCGCGCAATACAGCCTTGATGACGATTTTCCGGAACCATATCGTCCAGTTGCTGGCGCTGGGTTTTGTGTAAACGTATGCCCAAATCACTGGCTAATTTATAAATAATTTCCACACGTTGATCATGGCGCTCATCGGCCACCCAGATTTCCGCCACACGTGAAACAGGCGACTCAAGAGCCGCCTGTACTGCATGCAAACCAAAAATCAGATCTTGTGATGGTGCCTGGTTTCTTTCTGATGTGCCTTTACGGCGCTTTGTAGGCTTCAGCTTCCTGTCCCTCAACAATTGGTTTTACGATAATTTCGACTCGACGATTCAATTGGCGTCCTGCCTCAGTTTCATTACTGGCACGAGGTTCAAGTTCACCACGGCCCATTGCGACCAAGCGCTCTTTCATCACTCCTCGTGCAGCAAAATAATTGGTGACAGATTGTGCTCTGCGCTCAGAAAGTTGTTGGTTATAACTTTCAGAACCTTTGCTGTCGGTATGACCGATAACATGAATGATGGTTTTTGGATAACGCTGTAACACGTCGGCCACTTTGTTTAACGTCGGTTCAAACGCCGGTTTAATCGCAGCACTGTCAAAATCGAAAGACACTTCGTTAGAAATATCGATTTTTAATGATTCATCCTGTAACTGCTGGATTTGCAATTCATTACGAGCTTGCTCTTGAGCCAAGGCCTCTTTCATTTCACGTTGCTGATTATCCATGTAACGACCAACGCCTGCACCAGCCAATGTTCCCACAGCAGCACCGGCTAAAACTCCACCTGCACCATCATCAATTGCATAACCAATGATTGAACCAGCGGCTGCACCAATCGCGGCTCCTCTTTTGGTTCGCATATTTGGATCATCAGCAGCACAACCCGACAAAACGATCGCTGATGAAATGGCTGAGACTAATAGAATTTTTTTCATTATTTTAACTCCCTCACTATTGCGTTGCATTCTAGACCCTAAGTGCTATGGTGACTATACTTGCTTATCACCAAATTAAATGAGAACCATTCGATATGGATCGCCCCTTTATCCCAGTCAAAATTGCCGTACTGACCATTTCCGATTCTCGCACTGAAGCCGATGATGTGTCCGGCAAGACTTTACAGGACAGATTGCTCGCTGCGGGCCATGAACTGGCAGATAAACAGATTGTTGCCGATGACATTTATCAAATTCGCGCCATTATTTCTCAATGGATTTGCGACGAACAGGTTGACGTTATTATCACCACAGGCGGTACTGGACTGACGGGACGTGATGGCACGCCGGAAGCAGTTCAGGTTTTATTTGATAAAGAGATTGTTGGTTTTGGTGAACTGTTCCGGCAAATCTCCTATGACATTATCCGCACATCGACAGTGCAATCAAGAGCGATCGCAGGTGTGGCCAACGGAACGTTTATCTTTTGCCTGCCAGGATCTTCCGGTGCCTGTAAAACGGGCTGGGATGACATCTTGCAATACCAGCTCGACGTAAGACATCGGCCATGTAACTTTGTTGAACTGATTCCCCGGCTGCGAGAGAAATGATAACTCTGCAACTATTCTCCACGGCAGGATGCCATTTATGTGATATTGCCATTGAGCGAGTCAACACCCTCCCCAATGCTGCTCAGATCAATTTGCAAATCGTTGAAATCGGCGATGATGATCTGTTGGTTGAACAATATGGCATTCGAATTCCAGTGTTGAAATTTCCTGATAACAGTGAATTAAACTGGCCATTTGAGCAACACGATATTCTGCAAAAAACTGCTGTTGCTACAGAGGAACTTTAGCGTCACCAGCGGCTCTTAACTTTACTGTCGAGTTATCCTTTTTGGAGCCACCAAATGAAAGTGTTGATCTGGCCTTTTTTAGTGTTCTGGTCTGTCTCCACACCCCTGATTGCTGCGGAGTTTCCAGCAATTCCCGGCAAACGCTTTGATGTTGGTGGCTATCAGTTACATATTCACTGTTCGGGGTCTGGCAGCCCGACTGTTATTGTTGATGTAGGCCTTGGCGACGATTCAACTGACTGGCTGCCAATTCAGCAAGCGGTTTCCCATAATGCTCGGATCTGTGTGTTTGACCGACCCGGTTACGGCTGGAGTGATTTTGGCCCAGCACCACGAACCAGCAACAGAATTGCCAGTGAGTTAGAGATTTTACTTGAACAGGCTGATATTGCTCCACCGTATGTTCTGGTGGGTCATTCATTTGGTGGGTACAACATCCGTATTTTTGCAGCCAATAATCCGCAAATGGTCGCTGGCATGGTGTTAGTAGATGCTTCTCATGAAGATCAATACAACCAGTTTCAGATTAAACTTCCTAACAATTTCGATCGCCGCGGCACTATCATGATTTTGCCAAAAGCTACCGATAGCCAGGCTCATGCCAATAAACCACCAATTTTGCGTGAACGGGCTTTTCATGCTGCCAGGGCTGAAATCTCAGCACTGGATGAAAGTTCAGCACAATTACAGAAAAATTCAGCTTTACCTGTGGTGCCTTTAATTGTCATCAGCCGTGGCAAACCTGAATGGTATGGGGATGCAGGCCAACAACAACGGGAGAAAACCTGGATTCATCTGCAACAGGATTTGTCCAGGCTCTCGCCGATCAGCTCACATATGTTTGCCCATCAAAGTGGCCATGCTATTCCGCATGAACAACCAGAAATCATCATTGAAGCCATTAACGATATTGTCAGCCGGGTGCATGCCCGCAATGTCCTCTAAAAACAGTTATACTGCCTGCTTTTTTAGCTGGATAACATGACTGTTCTTTACATTGATTCGGATGAGGCGTTAACGCAATTTTGCCAGGATATTCAGCACAGTAAATGGCTGGCTATTGATACAGAATTCCTGCGCGAGAAGACCTATTACCCCCAACTTTGCCTGATCCAGATTGCCAATGATGATGTCATTGCCTGCGTTGATCCTATCGCCATCAAAGATCTATCGCCTTTGCTTGATCTTATGTATCAACCGCAAATAACGTTGGTTTTCCACGCTGCAAGACAAGATCTCGAATTACTGTATTTATTAAAAAACTCCCTGCCACAGAATCTGTTTGATACACAATTAGCCGCCACCATTCTGGGCGATGGTGATCAGATTGGTTATGGCAATCTGGTTAAATTACGACTGGATGTGAATCTGGATAAAGCTCATTCCAGAGCAGACTGGACCCAACGTCCGTTAAGTGCCGAACAGCTGGAATACGCTGCTGATGATGTTCGATATCTGCGTGAGTTATACCATCAAATGTCAGCCGATCTTGAAAAACAAGGTCGTACTGAATGGCTTAAAGAAGATTTTGCTGACCTTGCCAATGCTAATAATTACATCGCTGATCCGGAGACTATCTGGCGTAAGATTCGCGGTGCCGGCAAACTAAAAGGTGTGCAACTTGCCGTATTACAGCAACTGGCAGCCTGGCGTGAGCAACGGGCTATTGATAGAGATCGGCCGAGACGCTGGATCATCAAAGATGAAGTGATGTTGGATCTCGCTCGTTTTGCACCGGAAAAAATTGAAAAACTCAGTCAGATCCGAGGTCTTGAAGCTCGAGATATTGAACGTAGCGGTCGCGCGATAATTGAAGTCATCAGCAAAGCAAAACAAACTCCTCCGGAACAATGGCCGATATTGCTTAAACCTGAACCACTGAGTAACCAGCAGGAAGCGCTGATCGATGCATTGATGGCATTACTGCGCAAATTCTGTGATGACCAATCGATTACCCCCATCGCAGTGGCCAGCCGCAAGGATATTGAGAGACTGGTTCGTGGTGAAACCGATTTGCCATTATTACAAGGTTGGCGTAATCAAATTGTTGGGCATCATCTAACTGCATTTATTGAAGGTCATCTGTCGGTTACTGCTGATACACAACAGATTCATACAAAAGAGGTATAAATATGTCGGTACTAATCTGTGGCTCATTCGCCTACGACAATATTATGGTGTTTCCGGATCAATTCAAAAATCACATTTTGCCTGACAAAGTACACATGTTGAATGTGTCGTTTCTGGTGCCGGAGCTGCGTCGTGAATTTGGTGGTTGTGCAGGTAATATCGCTTTTAATATGAAAATGCTGGGTGATGAACCGATTCCAATGGGCACGGTTGGTAGTGATTTCGGTACCTACGCCGCGTGGATGGATAAGTTTGCGATTAACCGTCGTCATGTACACGTCAAAAATAATTACTTCACTGCTCAGGCTTATATCACTACTGACATTGATGATAATCAGATCACTGCTTTTCATCCCGGAGCGATGAACCTGGCCCATGAAACTTCGATCAGTGAAGCTCAGGGTATCAAGCTGGGGATTATTGCTCCAGATGGGCGTGATGGCATGATTCAACATGCTCGGCAATTTGCTGATGCCGGTATTCCGTTTATCTTTGACCCGGGCCAGGGTCTACCGATGTTTAATGGTGAGGATTTATTGCAGTTTGCCCGGCAGGCAACCTATATTGCGCTTAATGATTATGAAGCCCAGCTGTTTGAAGATAGAACCGGTTTGCCACCCGATGAAATTGCCAAGCTGGTTGAGGCACTAATCATTACGCGTGGTGCTGAAGGCTCATCTATCTATACTGAAGGCAAACGCATTGATATTCCTTGCGCCAAAGCGGCAAAAGTCTCCGATCCAACAGGCTGTGGTGATGCCTATCGAGCGGGATTGTTACACGGCATTCTGCATGGCAAGGACTGGGAAATCACTGGTCGAATCGCATCGTTATTAGGTGCCATTAAAATTGAACAGCCTGGAACGCAGAATCATCAATTTACCAGCGAAAGTTTTGCTGAACGGTTTGAGCAAAACTTTGGAATGCGTTTAAGTTAACACCATCTGGCTCTGAGACTGCTGTATGGCAGTTTCAGAGCAAATAATGGCAAAGCTGCAAAATCACCGCAGCAAATACCCCTGCGATCACATCATCGACCATAATGCCAAAGCCGCCATGTAGCTTGCGGTCGGCAAGTGATATCGGCCACGGCTTCCAGATATCAAACAATCTGAACAATACAAACCCCAGCAACATCCATTGCCATCCCGCTGGAGCCGCAATCATTGTCACCAGATAACCAACAATTTCATCCCATACCACTGCAGAGGGATCGTCCTGTTTCAACCAGTTCACGGCTTGCTGACAAATCCAAATCCCGGCGATAAATGCTATCAACGTGATCAGTAAATAACTCAACAAGTCGAGATCGTGGATCAGCCAATAAAGAGGCAACGCCACAATCGTGCCCATGGTGCCTGGTGCTTTGGGCGATAAACCTGAGCCAAAACCATAGGCCAGCAAACAGGCAGGTCTTTTAAGTAAGTCTTGAAATGTGACCTTATCTAGCGAAGTGGTCATAGCCAGCCTTTATCTCTGAGAATGCTTGCCACTCACCCTGGGCATTCTGATAGTTAATACCTTTGTCTTCAGTGATTTCACCGATCACATGAATCATGTCCGGAAACTGTTGTTTGAGTTTCGCTACATTGTCAGCCGTCGCGGTAAAGCATAATTCGTAATCATCGCCGCCAGTCAACGCCAGTTGTCTGGCCAGTTCAGTCGGCAATTTTTGCAGCACGGTAGAGAATGGCAAAGCTGATAAATCCAGTTTTGCACCTTTATTACTGGCTTTAAGAATATGATTCAAATCGGCTAGTAAACCATCCGACACATCAATCACCGCATGTGCGTGGCCAACCAGTTGCTGACCAATTTGATTACGTGGTGTGGGCATTTCCAGACGTTGAAGCAAGTATTCAATATCCGTATCAGTTAATAATGCGCTATCGAGTTGCCCCAATCTGTATTGAAGGCCTGCGGCAGCATCTCCCAAACAACCGGTCACACAGATCAAATCAGCGCCTTGAGCAGCATTGCGCTGCAAAATATTTTCTTTGGCTAAATGCCCATGAACCTGAATGGTAATGGTTAACGGGCCGCGAGTCGTATCCCCGCCGACCAGTTGAACCCGATGTTGTTGAGCAATTTCAGCTAAACCGGCTGAAAACTGTTTCAACCAGTCATCATTTATTTCTGGCAATGTTAGCGCCAATGTAAACCAAGCCGGCTCCGCTCCCATTGCAGCAAGATCACTGAGATTAACCGCCAGCGCTTTGATGCCTAAACGATACGGATCAACATCGGCAAAAAAATGTATGCCTTGCACTAAGGTATCAATGGAAATCGCGGTATAGGTATCTTGCGGATTGTTTAAAACGGCGCAGTCATCACCAATTCCCACAATCACATCTTCACGGCTAGCCGTTAAAGCATGGAAATACTGCTGTATCAGTGAAAACTCAGGAGATTGCTTCATTCAAAAAAAGCCCCGTCTGGATGGTTGCATCTTTTCGGGGCTGATAATCAATTCGTTTTTTTCTGGGCGCGTGCTGCTTTGGCCGCCTGATATTCGACCTGGCGCAAACGTGCGCCCATCTTATCTAACACGCCATTGACGTATTTATGGCCTTGTTCACCACCAAATGACTTGGCGAGTTCAACAGCTTCATTTAACACAACGCGATATGGGATATCAGGACGATGCATATATTCAAAAACTGCCAGTCGTAATACTGAAACCTCAACCGGATCAATGGTGGATAAACTTCTATCTACCGCATGGGTCAGTTCAGCATCAATGGTATCGATTTCTTTGGTGACACCTTCGACCAGCAGTTGAAAATAGTTTTTGTCGATTTTGTTGGCGTATTCAGCAATAACAAAATCCATGGTGTCTTTTTCAGGAGCCTGATTATTAACCAATGATTGATAAAGCGCTTGCACAGCGGCACGTCGAGCTTGAGTCCGGGGCAGTCCACCAGCCATTTATTTGGCAGCTCCGATTTGACGTAATACATTGACCATTTCAATAGTGCCCATCGCGGCTTCAGCTCCTTTATTACCGGCTTTGGTGCCAGCACGTTCAATGGCCTGTTCAATGGTATCGACGGTCAGTACACCAAAAGCAATTGGTATATCAAGTTGTAGCGTCAGTTGACCAAGTCCCTTAGAGCACTCTCCCGCAACATATTCAAAATGAGGAGTGCCACCGCGAATAACTGCGCCTAATGCGATGATCGCATCGTATTTGCCGGTTTTACCCATCCGTTGTACAGCCAAGGGAATTTCCACTGCGCCAGGAACACGGGCGATTTCAATATCTTTTTCCGCAACACCATGACGTAACAATGTATCCACTGCACCGGCAATCAGATTATCAACGATAAAATCATTGAAACGGCCAGCAACGATACCCACTCGCATGCCTTTTGCGGAAAAGTCACCTGAAAAGGTTTTGATATTGCTCATATTTCAGAAATGTCCAAAAGAGAAAAAAAGATATTGTACTGTGTTTAAAAATGAATGCCTAACAGTCAGTTACAGCCAGCGCTGCTTTTCAGCAGCCGTTTTATTTCGTGCATGCGGCAAAGCATCTGCATCAGCATCTACCACGGTCCATTGATAAGGCGATTGATCAATCCTTACTGCCGTTAACTGTTCGCCCCACACCGCACCACTATCCAACGAAAAAACATTGTCATACTGTCCCGTGCCTAATTGCGACCAGTGGCCAAACACAATCCTGTCATTAGCACTGGCACGATTCGGCATCATAAACCAGGGTTTCTGTTCTGCAGGTTTATCTTTGGGCGCACCTTTGAATTTCAGCGCCAGACTGCCATCTTCATGGCAATAACGTAAACGAGTAAAACAGTTGGTAATAAAACGTAACCGATCCCAACCTGTTAAATCGGCAGACCAACGTTTGGGTTTATTGCCGTACATATGTTTGAAAAAATCACGCCAGTTATCGGATTGTAAAACAGACTCCACTTCAGCAGCACGCAACAGTGCTTCATCGATACTCCATTCTGGTGGCAAACCGGCATGTACCATGGAGAATTGCAATTGTTTGTCATGATAAAACAGCGGTTGATGACGCAACCAGTCAATCAATTCATCGCTGTCTTCCGCCGTTAAAACCGGCTCAATGGTATCCAGGCGATGACTGAACTCGTTATTCCCTGCAGCATGCGCCAACATGTGCAAATCATGATTGCCCAACACGACTTTTGCTGTCTGCCCACCCAGATGTCGCACGAAACGCAAAGTGTCTAACGATTTTGGGCCTCGGTTAACCAAATCACCAGCCAACCAGATTTGATCCTGCTGAGGATCAAATCTGACTGCTTCAAGTAATTTAATCAGTTCATCAAAACATCCCTGAACATCACCGATTGCATAAACAGCCATCTTCGAGAAATTAACGACGGCGATACAAAGGTTCAGGCCTTAAAACGGTGGCCTGATAGCTTTCGCTGAAAGCATCGAATGCCGCCAGCGCCTGGACCAAACGGTTTGGATTTGCCAGTTCAAAACTGTTAATGCCGCATTGCGACATGTAAAACAATTGATCGTATAACACATCACCCTGGGCACGAATTTCACCTTTAAAGTGATACCGATCCCGCAGTAAACGTGCATAAGAATAACAACGCCCATCGGTGAATGCAGGGAACAGCAAGACAACGAGTTGAAAACGTCCCAAATCAGGAACAATTTCTTCCAAGGGATCATCACCTGAAAGTCGAATACCCAAGCCACCCTCATGACGACTTAATGTTTCGTGCTGTTCCTGCCAACGAGTGATCGAAACCGTGATATTGCCGGCAACTAGAGCCGCCTCATCATCAAGATGCTGCCAGTTGTCGTCAACGATCTCGCGATCTTTAATGATCTTCTGCATAAACACGCTCCTTGAATGGATCAACGCCAACCCGGCGCACAGTCGCGAGGAAACTCTCATCTTCATGGCGCAGGTCGATATAAGCATCTAGCAAATGCGCTACGGTATCGACAACTTCGTCTTTTGGAATCGCCCGTCCCAGACGCTCACCCAATGAAGCATCAGCTTCTGAGCTGCCACCCAAGGTGAACTGGTACCACTCTTCACCTTTTTTATCGACACCCAATATACCGATATGACCGACGCTTTGATGTGCACAACCGTTCATACAACCGGAAAACTTAATTTTGATATCGCCCAGATCATGCAGGTAATCCAAATCATCAAAGCGTTGAGCAATGCCTTTGGATAATGGAATAGAAGTCGCATTAGCCAGACCGCAATAATCCAGCCCCGGACAGCAAATGATATCGGTCAGAGTATTAATATTTGGTGTTGCCAAATCTTCGGCATTCAAACGTAACCACAAGGCATATAAATCAGCTTGTTTTACATCGGTGTAAACCAGATTTTGCGTATGGGTTGAACGTACTTCGCCAAAGCTGAATTCATCTGCCAAGTCAGCAACCACTTCCAGTTGCTCGGAAGTAATGTCGCCAGGCGCTTGTCCCGGTTTTTTCAATGAAACATAGACCGCCCGGTAACCTGGAACTTTATGATCGGCAGTGTTTTGTTTGACCCAAAGCGCAAACTCTTTGTCTTGTGCCAACAGATCGGCATAGCTGCTATCGGAATCAACCGCATCCAACTCATAAGCTGGTTCAGTGAAATACTGTTTTACCCGGTCGATTTCTTTCGCATCCAGTTTCAGCTGATCGCGAATATGCACCCACTCTGCTTCGACCAATTCGCGGATATGATTGATACCATGTTCCCGGACAGTAATTTTGATACGTGCTTTGTATTTGTTATCACGACGACCAAGACGGTTGTAAACACGCAGAATGGCTTCAAGATAAGACAGCAAGTCCTGTTTTTCCAGAAAAGGTCGGATCTGTTCACCAATAATTGGCGTACGGCCTAAACCACCACCCACCAGCACTTCAAAACCGACTTCACCTTCATGGTTTTTAACCAGATGCAAACCGATATCATGTAATTTGGTCGCTGCACGATCTTCATTGGAACCGATAACAGCAATTTTGAATTTTCGAGGTAAGTAGGCAAATTCTGGATGAAACGTTGACCATTGACGAATGATTTCAGCCCATGGCCGCGGATCTTCAATCTCGTTGGCATTAACACCGGCCAGATGATCGGAAGTAGTGTTACGGATACAGTTACCACTACTTTGAATGGCATGCATTTGCACACTGGCCAGTTCTGCCAGAATATCCGGCACATCTTCAAGTTTTGGCCAGTTCATCTGAAAGTTCTGGCGGGTGGTGAAATGCACAAAACCCTTGTCATAGCGGCGGGCAACTTCAGCAATTTTCCGTACCTGACGCGATGACATCATGCCGTATGGGATGGCGACTCGCAGCATAGGCGCATGGATCTGAATGTATAAACCATTCATAAGGCGCAGCGGACGGAATTGCTCTTCAGTCAATTCGCCGGCAAGGAAGCGACGGGTTTGATCGCGAAATTGTGCAACTCGCTGATCTATCATCGTCTGATCATACTTGTCGTATTGATACATTTATGGTCTCTAAACGGTTTCAATGGAACCGCACATTATAACGATGCTGGCTTATAACAGGAAATTATAAATGGCTATATCGATATTAATTGTTACTTAAAGAATCCACTAAAGCCATTTCATTGAGCTATTTTAATTTTCATCGACAAAACTCATTCGCTTTTTGAGCTATCTGAAAACTAATCTTCTGATGATTAAAACCTTTGCTATGGTCAAGCAGGTAAACAGTTTATCATTTGAAAATCTCAGGTAATTTGAAAAACAACCAGTAAATCATTCGATTGAGTTATTGGTGGAGCAATCAATAATGTCGAAATTTACCCGTATGCAGCAACGCATCTGGATCCTGTTTGGCTTTGCCATTTTGATCTTTATGGGAAGCTTTTATGAGCCCGAACCGCAAAATAATGTCTCTTCACCTGCTGGCAGTGTTGAACAACTGTTTGAACAGCGGCAAAGTGATGTTCAGATTGAGGTGTCCGGCACGGTAACACGGCTATTATCAGATGATCATGAAGGCAGTCGACATCAACGGTTTATTATTGAATTACCCAGCGGGCAAACTCTGTTAATTGTTCACAATATTGATTTGGCACCAAGAATTGATGATATTAGAGAAGGCGACGAAGTCCGCGTTTACGGCGAATATATCTGGAATGATAAAGGCGGCTTGATTCATTGGACCCATCATGATCCAGCCAACCGCCATCCACATGGTTGGATAAGACATCAGGATAGTCTCTATCAGTGACCCTAGAACACGCCACCAGCTTTCCAGCTATTGTCGGTTTAACTCCGCGAATCCTTATTCTCGGCTCGATGCCAGGAATGGAATCATTAAAACAGCAACGTTATTACGCTCATCCTCGTAATGCATTCTGGCCTGTTATGACGTCTTTTTTTGGTCAATCAGACTTGTTAGGTTATGAACAACGTTGTGACATATTGAAACAACAGCAGATTGCCGTATGGGATGTATTGAAAAGTTGCCGTCGCCCGGGAAGTCTGGATCAGCATATTGAAACGGAGTCGATAATTACCAATGATTTTGTGGCTTTGCTGCAGCGTCATCCGACAATAGGGCAAATCTTTTTTAATGGTGGTAAAGCAGAACAGCTATTCAAACGTTATGTGATGAAACAGCTGGAATCCGCTGGCATTTTACTAGATTACCAAAGACTACCTTCAACCAGCCCGGCACATGCAGCTATGTCATATGAAATGAAACAAAAGCTTTGGCATCAAGCATTATCAGCGCCACCAATCTGATGTAACCGTGGCCAGGGATTCAAAGCTTGGCTTAGCAAAATAATAGCCCTGAAATAACTCAATCCCCATCTCTTGTAAAACATAAAGCTCATCTGCAGATTCGATACCTTCCGCTATCACGGTAATATCCAAATCATTACAGAAAGCGATGATGCCTCGCGTAATGGACTGCCTGACTTTATCGTTATGTATGTTGCGTATTAAAGCCATATCCAATTTCACTAAATCGGTCTGCATATTTGCCAGCAGATTCAACCCCGCATAGCCAGCCCCAAAATCATCTATGGCAGTTGAAAATCCATGCTGCTGATAAGACTGAATAATATCCTGCAGGTGTTCATGGTCGTTAATCTGTTCACCTTCCGTCACTTCGAAAATAATACGTTCAATCGGGAAGTTATAGATCTCTGCAGCTTCAAGTGTCGTTCGGATACATAACTCGGGTTTGTACACTGCATTGGGCATAAAGTTGATGCTGAGTTTAGAATCGATGTTGAGCTCTGCGGCAAGTTTAATTGCTTTGACTCGACATGCCTGATCAAAGCGATAGCGGTTACTGTCATTCACATTGGCAAAAACAAATGCAGAACCCTGTCCTTCCACACCTCTTACTAGAGCTTCCTGAGCATAAACCGTTTGAGTGGCAGTGTTGACGATGGGTTGGAAGGCCATCGAAAAATCAAAGCCGAGTAAACTGCTTTTCAAGCACTCACCACAACCAATTTTTCGAAAATCCGCCTGTTCTTTCATTTAATTCACCATCACAATTTCAGCAGAATTTAACGCAATTCATAAATTTCTACTAAAACCGGTTCACATAATTCTGATATTTTTTCACTCGCATTTATCGCAGCTAACTAAATAGCAAACTAACTAAGGCTCCGTAGAGATTTTGCATTTCAAACGCGCTAAGTTCCAACATTTGATTATTCAAAAGGTTTAGCAACATGCTTGGTACTAATTGAGTGATAAAAAAACTATTGCTTGCCATTAAAACAAATCAGGCCGCGTACGCGGCCTGATTTGTTTTTGCATTTTTTAGTTCAGCAGTTGGCTGATATCTTTGGCATCCCAATGCGGGAAGTGTTTACGTATTAAGGCATTTAGTTCAAGCTCAAATGCTGAAATATCCGTAACCGCTGCTTCATTCGTAATGCCGGTAATTGCTTCAGTAATCATTCCCGCACCAATCGTAACATTGGTCAGCCTATCAATAATGATAAAGGCACCGGTGGTACGATTGCGTTTGTAGGCATCAAACACGACCGGTTTGTTCAATGAAAATTCACATAAGCCGATTTCATTAAGTTTGAGCTCAGTCACATGATTATGAGCCAGAGTATTTACATCCACCTGATGATCAACCTGTGTCATCACCCCGGTGCTGTCAGATACGCCAACCTTGATATTGTATTGTTTGTTTGCCACCAGCGGTTGTTCTGTCATCCATACCACCATGGCTTTAAAACGACTGGAAACATGCGGCTGATGATCACGATGTACAATCATATCGCCACGACTGACATCGACTTCATCCTGCAGGGTAACGGTTATCGACTCACCCGGAACCGCATAATCCAATTCACCATCATAGGTCACCAGCGCTTTCACTTTGCTTTCCTTACCGGATGGCAACACGGTGATTTCATCACCGGGTTTCAGAATACCGGCAGACAGGGTGCCACAATAACCGCGGAAGTTCAGATTCGGCCGGCTGACAAATTGCACCGGGAAACGCGCATCCTGGATATTGGCATCCTTGCCAATCTCAATATTTTCCAGTAGCTCCATCATTGTGTTGCCCTGATACCAAGGCATGTTTTCGCTTTTGTTCACCACATTGTCGCCGTTTAATGCCGACATCGGTACAAAGTGAATATCTTCAATTTCCAGCTCACGGGCAAATTCGCTATACGCTTTACGAATATCGTTAAATACCTGTTCGCTGAAATCCATCAAATCCATTTTATTGATGGCAACGATAATGTGTTTGATGCCCAATAATGAAGCAATAAAACTATGGCGACGGGTCTGAGTCTGCATTCCGTAACGGGCATCAATCAGAATAATTGCCAACTGACAGGTTGAAGCACCGGTCGCCATGTTACGAGTGTATTGTTCATGTCCCGGTGTATCAGCAATGATAAATTTACGTTTTGTGGTGGAAAAATAACGATAGGCCACATCAATGGTAATGCCCTGCTCACGTTCAGCTTGCAGTCCATCAACTAGCAAAGCCAGGTCGACTTGATTGCCAGTAGTTCCAGATTTCACACTGTCACGTGTCACCGCTTCCAGCTGATCTTCATAGATCATTTTGGAATCGTGTAACAACCGTCCAATCAGCGTACTTTTTCCATCATCCACATTACCGCAGGTCAGAAAACGCAGCAGTTCCTTGTTTTCGTGTTGCTTGAGATAGGCTTCGATATCGGTCGCAATCAGCGCATCAGTTTCGTATGTCATGTTGAGTGCCTGGTTTAATTATCTTTAACGGGTCAAGATACTCATCAATTTGAGCATCATATTCAATTCGGTTTGCTGCTTGATGAGAGAGTCAATGCTCCTCTCATTATGAGCATTAGAAATAACCTTCCTGTTTCTTTTTCTCCATCGAGCCGGCTTCATCGTGATCAATGGCTCGCCCCTGGCGCTCAGAGGTTGTTGTCAGCAACATTTCCTGAATGATTTCAGGCAAGGTATCAGCATCGGATTTCACGGCACCGGTTAATGGATAGCAGCCCAAGGTACGGAAACGAACTTTTTCCATGCGGATCTGCTGCCCTTCCGGAATACGCATACGGTCGTCATCCACCATAATGGTCAGACCGTTGTAATCAACGACTGGGCGTTCAGCAGCGTAATACAAGGGCACAATCGGGATCTGCTCCAAATAGATGTATTGCCAGATATCCAGTTCTGTCCAGTTTGAAAGCGGGAAAACACGAATGCTTTCGCCTTTATTCACCCGGCTGTTATAGATATTCCATAATTCAGGACGTTGAGCTTTAGGATCCCAGCGATGATTTTTATCACGGAACGAATATACCCTTTCCTTAGCACGAGACTTTTCCTCATCACGGCGGGCACCACCAAATGCCGCATCAAATCCATATTTACTCAACGCCTGTTTTAGTGCGTCAGTCTTCATGATGTCGGTGTAACGAGGATGATCAAAAGGATTGATACCCGCTTCAACGCCTTCCTGATTAGTATGCACAATGAGTTCAAGTCCCAACTCTTTGGCTCGTTGATCGCGGAATCTGACCATTTCCTGAAACTTCCAGGTGGTATCAATATGCATTAATGGAAATGGCGGCTTGCCCGGATAAAATGCTTTCATCGCCAGATGCAGCATGACCGCAGAATCCTTACCAATCGAATATAGCATGACCGGATTTTCAAACTCGGCAGCCACCTCACGCATGATATGAATACTTTCTGCTTCGAGTTGTTTTAAGTGTGTAAGTTGTTTTTCAGTCATAAAATTCTCTGTTACTTAGCCTTTACGTGTAAGCCACATTCTTTTGTTTCAGGATTTTCCCACCACCAGCGACCAGCACGGATATCTTCGCCAGGAGTAATCGCTCTGGTGCAGGGCGCACAACCGATACTGGCATAGCCCTGGTTATGCAATTCATTAAAAGGAACATCAAAAGCGCGGATATATTTCCATACTTCGCCATTGGACCAGTCCGTCAATGGACTGAATTTTTGCAACTCATGATCGGCATCCCATTCCGATACCGGTAACTCATTACGGGTAACCGACTGTGAGCGACGCATGCCGGTCAGCCAAGCCTTTTTACCCGCTAAGGCACGATTTAATGGAGCAACTTTACGGATACCACAGCACTGTTTACGCAGTTCTACACTGTCATAAAACGCATTGGGTCCATTATGGGTAACAAACTGCTCAAGAGTTAAAGCATCGGGGTAATAAACTTCAACCTCAAGCTGATAATGATTTTTGGCCTGTTGCATTAAATCATAGGTTTCCTTGGGCAGTCGACCAGTATCTAGCGTGAAAATACCGATTTGCGGTGCAAATTTAGCGATCAGATCCATCAGCACCATATCTTCAGCGCCATAACTGGTCGCTAAAACAGCAGGACTATAATCAGCCGCAATCTGTTCAAGCAGATTTTTTGCTGCATCAATTTTCAGTTGAAGTTTTTCATTTATTTCAGTCATATCAAATTACTTTGTTATTCATCTGGTTTTTACAACTAATCTTGAAAATGTTGTTATGGGCAGCAAGTTTAACAGCTGGCAATATTCAATCAATGAATATTATTTTCTATCTATATAGATTTTAAATATATAAAGAAACTCTTAAACTAATCAGGTTATTCATTGTTGTTAACAAAGCCTTAACCTGTACTGATAAAGACTCTCAAGTGTTCACATTTCTTTCACGGTGTTTAACCGATGCTCTATTTCCAAATCAACTCCAGGATGAGAGGCTGAAGATGATAACTTACCGAATTTTGTTAGTTATAACAGCAGCGTGTTCTGCTCTTATTACGGCTTTAATAATAAATCCCGCTAACTCGGATGGATTAACTAATCCAGTCCAAAATCCGGCTCCCCCGGTTTGGATGCAAATGGATAATTCTATAGTTAATGAATCACAGAATGTTGCGGAACCATTAACCATGGCGATAAGAATTTGTACCGCAAATAGTTGCGAATACATCGCGTTGAGTCAAACCGAAGCACAAAATCTGTTGTCAACGGAAAATGAATCAACTTCGCAAAGTGATGAATATCAAATCACAGTCCCATTACAACTTCCACAACGTGGTGTACCGGTAATTGAGATGTAATTTAGGGTAAATTTTTCTCATCCCATTTATATCAAAAACGATATACATTTAACTTACTTTCGAAACAGAAACGGATATAGCGCATGAAGTTGCAACAACTTAAGTATGTACGTGAAGTCGCTCGTCGTGGTCTTAGCATCTCGGCTGCAGCTCAAGCATTACATGCTTCCCAACCGGGTGTCAGCAACCAGATCCAGTTGTTAGAAGATGAATTGGGTTTATTGATTTTTGAACGTCATGGCAAACGTTTGTCAGCAATCACTCCGCTTGGAGAATCCGTGATTGCTATGGCTGAGCGTGTATTGCAGGAAGTAGACAATTTACGTGAACAAGCTGCTGATAGCCGCCATGAAAAGAAAGGTACACTTTCAATTGGCACCACACATACTCAAGCTCGTTATGCTTTACCCAAAGCTATAAAAGCATTTTCAGAACAATATCCGGATGTGCATTTAAATATGGTGCAAGGAACACCACCCGAAGTAGCTGAAATGGCCGCTACCGGAAAAGTGGATTTGGCTATAGCCACCGAAGGATTATCTAAGTTCGATAATTTGGCGATTTTGCCTTGCTATGAGTGGAATCGTACGGTGATTACGCCGCCAGGACACCCGCTGTTAAATGAAAAGAAGCTAACTCTTGAAGCAATTTCAAAATATCCCATTCTTACTTATGTCATGGGGTTTACTGGTCGCGCTCAACAAGATCAATCCTTTATTGAACAGGGTTTGAAACCTAATGTAATTTTCACAGCGACCGATGCCGATGTCATTAAAACCTATGTGGAACTTGGTCTTGGAATCGGCATTATCGCTAGCATGGCATTTGATCCAGTTAAAGATGCTCCTTTGCAGGCAATGGATGCCAGTGGTTTATTTAAACCAAGTATAACGCATATGGGAATTCGTAAAGGCAGCTATCTGCGTGGGTATAGCTATGCTTTTATTGAGTTTTTTGCACCGCACTTACAACGTTCAACGATTCAAAACGCTATTGCGTTGTGAATTTTTCCCTTTAGCATTTCGGAATGTGATGGTAGTTTATTTGGGCTGATTTTTGGCATTCCAAATGAAATATAAGAAGGAAATATAATGAAAGCTGTATTAAAAGGCCTGATTACAGGCTTGTTCCTGTTACCAGCATTGGTATTCGCTCATGGTGCTTCACGTCTGCAAGTCGAAGAAACTGTGTTGATTAATGCTGATGCTGAAACTGTATGGAACATGGTTAAAGATTTTGACAGTCTGCATACATGGCATCCAACCATTGCTTCAACAGAAGCGCAAGGTGGAAATGAAGTAGGCGCTACTCGTACATTAACGCTTGAAAATGATGCCACTATCACGGAAACCTTGAAGCGTTTCGATGCTGAAAAAATGAGCTATCAATATGATATCGATTCCATGAGCTCTGTGGGTCAAGTAGATATTGAAGGTGAAATGCATGATATCCCTGCTGTTCCAGTCAGTCGTTATAAAGCATGGCTAACAGTTGAAGCTGAAGGCGATCAAACCAAAGTTATCTGGTTAGCTAAATTTTTCCGTGGCTACACTGGCAATCATCATGAACCTAAAGAGTTAAATGATGAAACTGCAACAAATGCGATTCAAGGTATTTTCCGTACCGGTCTGGATTCATTAAAAG
Organism: Methylophaga sp.; assembly: GCF_030651745.1. Next base: position 12,750 of record NZ_JAUSCC010000095.1, on the reverse strand, counting down.
CCAAAATCGAAAATTAAGTTATCACTAACTTGAACATTTAAGGCATCTTCGGATGCCTTTTTTGTATGTGGCAGAAAATATTAATGATGGGAAAAAACCATATTTTTCTGTATATTTTACCTACTTGCTAATACAAGCCTCGGGGTGGTCGAAAGGCCTGAGATTCACCAGTTGGTGGAGACCCGATGAACCTGATCCAGGTAATACTGGCGTAGGGACAGGCGGCAACACCTTCTTGCTAGATCAATGCAAATGGCGTGATCCCCTGTCCTTTTTATGAAATTAAAAAGGATAGACATGAAACCAACACTGCTCTCCATCGCAGTTACCAGTGCACTTTTTTCCCCCTGTGCAGTTGCTCAAAACACCAATAATGATTTACCGTCGATGTTGGTCAGTGCAGACTTTCGTCCTGCCGAAGCCCAGGATATTCCGATCAGTCTGACAACGTTTGATGAAGACATTATCGAGAGTCGCGGCGCTCAACATATTGAAGATGTGTTGAATCTGGCCCCCAATGTGAATCTTTCCAGTGGTGCTTCACGTGGCCAGTTTTTTCAGATCCGCGGTATTGGCGAACGCAGTGAATTTCTAGCACCTCTCAATCCATCGGTAGGACTTTATATTGACGGCATAGACTTTAGTCGCAGTGGTGGAGCGGCGACCTTATTCGATATCGAAAAAGTTGAAGTATTACGCGGACCGCAAGGTACTTTATATGGTGCCAATGCATTAGCTGGTGTCATCAATATGCAAAGCAAGCAGGCGACCAACGATCTGGATATGAATTTTCAGTCCACAGTTGGCAATTACAATACCCGTAGTGTCGGTGTTGCTGTTGGCGGCCCATTAATCAAAGACACATTACTCGGTCGGATAGCTGTACATACCCATCGTTCAGACGGTTATATGGATAATGATTTTCTAGGCCGCGATAACACGCAAAATCAGGATGAACTGACTGCGCGGGGACATTTGAAATGGCTGGTCAACGATGAGCTGACCATTGATCTCAATTTGCTGCATTTAAATATCGACAATGGGTATGACGCTTTCACGCTGGATAACAGCCGGAATAGCCTGTCAGATCAGCCGGGTAAAGACAAACAGCACACCAATGCGTTTGCATTGAAAACTGACTGGCGCGCCAACAGTAAAGTGCAGTTGCAATCAACTTTGACCTATTCCAAATCTGATTTGGAATATAGCTATGATGATGACTGGTCGTATAAAGGCCAGTTCGATCCAAGTTTATTTCCTTATAGTGGTTTTGATCAGTACAAACGTGAACGGGAAAATTATTCATTTGAGTTCAGGGCTTTATCAAATGAAGATGGCCGTATTTTTGCTAATACAACAGACTGGTCAGTGGGTATTTATCTGGCCGATCAACGCCAGGATCTGAAGCGTAAATACTTCGATAATGATACCCCTGATGTATATCCTCTGAACAATATCTATAAAACCTTTAACAGCGCCCTTTATGGCCAACTGGATACCGCCTTAACCGATAAACTCACATTGATTACCGGATTGCGTGTGGAGCATTGGGATGCAGATTATGAAGATTCGCAAGGCTTGGATCTGGATGACAGCGACGTGTTATTCGGCGGCAAAGTCGGCCTGAATTATCAATTCCGCCCACAACATCTTTTATACACATCTTTATCCCGTGGTTATAAGGCTGGTGGTGTTAATACCGAAGCAGATCTGGCACCCGGTTTACGTAAATTCAATAATGAATATTTATGGAATCTGGAAGCAGGCATGAAGTCATTGTGGCTGGATGGCAGCCTGAGGACCGATATCACCGCTTTTTATGGTTTACGAAAAGACGCCCAGGTAAAAACCTCGGTCAGTGTTCCGCGTGATAGTGGTGGCACCCGTTTTATTGATTATCAGGATAATGCCGCGAAAGGCCGCAATATGGGCCTCGAAGCCAGTGTGGACTGGCTTGTAAATGAACGCTTCAGAACCTTTGCAGCATTGGGCCTGTTACATGCAACTTTTGATGAATACGACAATCCGGAGCTTGATGAAGCTGGTGTAAAAATCCAGGGCAGAAGACAAGCCCATGCTCCCGCCTATACGTTCAGTGTTGGCAGCGAAGTGTATCTGACTCCACAATGGACCTTGCGTGCCAATGTTGAGGGCAAGGATGAGTTTTATTACTCCAACAGCCATAATGCAAAATCCAGCTCCTATGCCATTACCAATGCCAGTCTGCAATATCAGCAACAAAACTGGACCTTTACCTTGTGGGGTCGTAATTTGCTTGATAAAGATTATTACACCCGCGGCTTCTTCTTTGGTATCGATCCTTCTGCCGGATATGAAGATCGTGTTTATACCCAATATGCCGATCCACGGACATTTGGCATGACCGTCTCTTACGACTACTAATTTACCAGGGGCACAAGTGCCCCCTTTTCCTCAGGAAACCAGTATGCGAATTTCTGTAGATATCAGCCTTTATCCGCTGACTGAACAATTTGTTGAGCCGATTCTGGCGTTTATTGCCAAGTTGGAAAATAACCCAAAATTGATCGTGCATCGTAATACCTTAAGCACGCAGATTTTTGGTGAATACCGGGATGTGATGGATGCAATGGACAGTGAAATTGAAGCCGTATTTGCTCAAATGCCGCATAGCGTTTTTGTGTTGAAACTGATCGGTAACGATCGTCATCAAGTCAAAGACTAATGTCTGAAACAGGCTGGTGGGATATTACGCTAACGGGATTGGCGAGTATGAGTGGCTGGGAAGTGTTTGCCGCTCTACTGGGTATTGGTTATATCCTGTTTGCCGCCCGGGAGTCACAATGGTGTTGGCCTTTAGCGTTTATCAGCACCATTATCTACACCATCCTGTTCTGGGAAAACCAGTTGCCAATGCAGGCGCTGCTTAATCTGTATTACATCGGCATGGCAGTCTATGGCTTTATTCTCTGGCATCGACATGAGAACCAGACGGCCGAACTTTATATTCACAGCTGGCCTTGGCAATATCATTTGATCTTTATTGCCACGGGTGGTTTTCTCAGCCTTATCTTTGGCTATTACCTGTCAGCCCATGCCACTCAATATCCTTATCTCGATGCCTTTGTGATGGTGTTTTCAGTGATGAATACCGTATTAATGGCACGTAAAGTTCTGCAGAACTGGTTGTATTGGCAAGTCATCAACAGTTCTGCAATTGTGCTTTATGCCCTGACCGGGTTTTACGCCACTATCGTGATGTTCAGTATTTATCTGTTTCTCGCCATGGCCGGGTACTTCAAATGGCGCAAGTTATTAGCAGCACAGCAGCATATTCAAACGGCCTAATGAAAGCGTTGTGGATGATTGAGCCAGGAACTCAAATCTGTCTCACCTAAGACATTCATCAAAAACAGTAATAGTCGATATGGCAGCCGGACAGCCGTCAGATCTGGAATAGATTGATAGCTCTGATATTCCGCAGCAAAAACTTCTGCTTGTTCAGAATCCAATAAATATTCGAGTAAGACAAACTCTAATGTTTTTGGCCCATATACAATTGCATCCAAATCCACCAACGCAGAGAGTTTGCCTTGCTGCATCAAAAACTGATCCCAGCGCAAATCGGGCATTATCGGCACAAACAGGTTTTCTGCAATTTGTTCGGTTTGACTCAATGCCTGTTGTAAAACAGCTTGATCAATCAAATCGGCTTGTTGATGAGCTAATTGCTGCAAGGTGGTTTTCAGGCGAAACGGCCAGTCTTTTGCTGTGAATTCCGGCTGTTGCAAACTACCCCATTGTGGAAGCTGTTGCTGATGCAAGCGGCCAAGGTGGCTGGCGAGCGATTTAATCGTTTCCAGATTTAACATTGAGGCGTTAACCTCGTCGCCGGATAACCATTTGGTCAATAGAAAAGCTGATTTTTCGGTGGCAACCAATGGAGGAATATCCAAAGAACTCAGCGTTGAAATTTGTTGATAAACAGTGGTGATATTTGCCAGAGATGCTGGAAAATCGATGACAAAAAGACTATTCATGCCCCGCCAGAAATTCGATTGTTGAATATTGGCATGATCACATAATTTCAACACCATCGGCCCATCAACTGTGTCACAAAACCACAGTTGATGGCTGCTGTCGCTAAACTGGGCGGGAATTCTGCTTGCCGGTTTTAGCAGTGCCGGCAAGTTTTGTTGCTGTTGCTCAGAGAGCGATGGGTATTTTACCAAGGCAACACTTCACCATTCATATGCCAGAAAGTGCCGGTGTTATCGAGATTCAATTCTGCCATTCGATCGAGCAAACCTGCTGCTGATTCGTCAGCATCAATCAAGCCGCCATGGCCGGTCATATCTGTTCTGACCCAACCCGGATGCAAAATGGCCACAGCAATGCCTTTGGGTTTCAAATCAATCGACAGCGATTTACCTGCAGCATTTACTGCGGCTTTGGACATACGGTAGGCATAACTGCCACCGGAATCATTATCGGCGATAGAGCCCATACGGCTGGTAATAATACCGACCTTACTGCCCTGCTTCAGATGGTTCATTAATGCCTGTGTGGTTAATAATGGTCCCAGACTATTCACTTCAAACATGCTCTTAAAACTATCAATAGCATTAGAGTCAATATCATTAAGCCCCAGACCTGCTGCAATACCGGCATTATTAATCAGCCAGTCAATTTTACGATCGCCAAGTTTCTCTGCAAGCGCTTTAAGACTGATGGGGTCGCTGACTTCAACATCTTCGATAATTTCGACATCAAGCTCAGCCAATGCCGGAGATCGATGACGACATGTCGCAATAACATCAAATCCACGGGCTTTTAATTGCCGGCACAATTCGAGACCAATACCCCGATTGCTGCCTGTTACCAGTGCGGTTTGTGACATATCCTGCTCCTTACATCTGCTTACGAAGGGTTTTCATTGTAGCCGTTGATGGTGACAAAACAACGCCTGCTTCAGTAACAATAGCGTTTATCAGCTCTGCCGGTGTGACATCAAATGCTGGATTGGATACCTGCACGCCATCTGGCGCAATTTGCTGGTTGCTTATCTGGGTCACTTCAATAGACGGGCGTTGTTCAATTGGGATTTGTTTACCCGATTCCGTCTGCCAGTCAATCGTGGATAATGGTGCCACCACCATAACTTTTACCTGATGATATTTGGCTAATACAGCTAATGAATAAGTACCAATTTTATTGGCCACATCGCCATTAGCAGCAATACGATCAGCACCGACAATAATCCAGTCAATCTTGCCTGAGGCCATTAACGCTGCAGCAGCGACATCGGCTTGTAAAGTACAGGGGATCTTATCCTGCATTAATTCCCAGGCAGTTAGTCGCGCACCTTGTAACCAGGGCCGTGTTTCATCGACATAGACATGTTTTATTTTGCCATCGGTATATCCCTGCCGAATCACCCCTAACGCAGTGCCAAAGCCGCCAGTCGCCAATGCACCTGCATTACAATGCGTTAACACCATGCTGTCAGCATTCATCAAAGCTGACCCCAGTTTCCCCATGGTCTGATTGGCCGCAATATCCTGCTGATGAATTTGCATAGCCGCATCCAATAAAGCCGCTTCCGGAGAATAAGTTTCCGGTAAATTGACGTAAATCGCTGTCATTTGTTCGATTGCCCAGGTCAGATTAACCGCGGTAGGACGAGATGCGGCCAGTTTTGCCAAGGGCTCATACATAGCTTGTTTCCAGTTCACACCAGCCTTATTCCAGGCTTCACGTGCAGCCAATACCACTGCAAATGCCGCTGTCACACCAATTGCCGGCGCACCTCTTACCACCATATCCCGAATCGCCCTGGTCACATCATCGGTATGCTCAAAACTGAGCCAAACCTGTTGTAAAGGAAGCAATCGTTGATCCAGTAAATGCAGTTGTTGATCATGCCATTTGATAGGCCGAATCATTTCACTGATGCTTTGCACTGTGTTCTCCTGCTGATGGCGGTTATAATCGAACGCTATGAAAAACGTCGATCTGATCATTAATGCCCGCTGGTGTCTGCCGATGACGGCTGAACATCTCGTTCTTGAAAATCATTCTATTGTTGTCCAAGAGGGCAATATTGTAGCGCTATTACCGCAAAGCCAAGCGGAACAGCTGTATAAAGCTACTCAGACACAGGATCTTGATGAACATTGCGTGATGCCTGGATTAATTAATAATCATGGCCATTCCGCCATGACATTATTCCGTGGTTTAGCCGATGATCTGCCTTTGATGACCTGGCTCAATAACCATATCTGGCCAGCTGAACAACAATTTGTCGGTGATGCATTTGTAGAAGCAGGATCGGCTTTGGCCATCGCCGAAATGATCCGTGGTGGCACTACCTGTTTCAGTGATATGTATTTTTTCCCTGAAGCTACTGCGCGAGTAGTTGATAGCAGCGGTATACGTGCCAGCCTTGGCATGGTGGTGATCGAATTTCCGACCAATTGGGCCAAAGATGTAAATGAGTACTTACATAAAGGACAAGCCTTACATGACAAGTACCGACATCATCCGCTCATCACCACAAACTACGCACCACATGCCCCCTACACTGTTTCTGACGAAACATTGCAAGCCATCATTATTAATGCTGAAGAACTGGATTTGCCTATTCAGATGCATATTCATGAGACAGCTGCAGAAATCAATGACAGTCTTGCTCAGTTTGGCAAACGGCCATTAGCAAGGCTGAAGGATTTAGGTCTGCTGTCACCACGTTTGATTGCTGTACATATGACACAGCTGACCGAAGAAGAAATGGACTGGTGCGCCGAAGCGGGTGTTCACATCGCTCACTGCCCTGAATCTAACTTGAAACTCGCCAGTGGATTTTGTCCAGTCGCCGAACTCATTAAGCGCGGTGTTAATGTCAGCATCGGAACCGATGGCGCAGCATCCAATAATAATCTGGATATGTTTGCTGAAATGCGCCAGGCCGCGATATTAGCAAAAGGTGTGGCAGGTGATCCCAGCGTGGTACCAGCTTACCAAGCCTTACAAATGGCGACTATTAATGCAGCTAAATCACTGGGTATTGATGCCATCACCGGTACGCTGGAAATCGGTAAAGCTGCCGATATTATCGCTATCGATCTCAGTGATATAGAAACCCTACCCTTTTATGATTTACCGTCACAATTGGTTTATGCAACGGGTCGCGATAAGGTTTCTGATGTCTGGGTAGCGGGCAAGCAATTGCTGAAACAACGCCAACTGACCACTATGAATACACAACATATATCTGCCCAGGCTCAGCAATGGGCAACAAAAATAAGGTCTACCTCATGACAAAACAAAATGTTGATCCGGTCGAGGTCGCTAAATTCGATGCGTTGGCATCAAGTTGGTGGGATCCCGAAGGTCAATCCAAACCATTACATGAAATTAATCCTTTAAGACTGGCATTCATTACTGAAAGAACACGTTTAAAAAATGCCAAAGCTGTCGATGTTGGTTGTGGTGGTGGCATTCTTACCGAAGCATTAGTGAAAAGTGGCGCAGAAACCATTGGTATTGATATGGGTGAAATGCCCTTGAATGTTGCCAAATTGCACGCTTTGGAAGCTGGGTTGAAAATCAAATATGAGCTGACCACTGCAGAAGCCATGGCAGAAAAACATCCAGAAGAATTTGATGTAGTAACCTGCATGGAAATGTTGGAACATGTGCCCGATCCGCAAGCGATTGTTAACGCCTGTGCGGCGATGGCTAAACCGGATGGCGATGTATTTTTTTCAACGTTAAACCGTAATCCCAAAGCCTATCTGTTAGCCATCCTTGGTGCCGAATATATCGCCAAAATGCTTCCGAAAGGCACTCATGATTACGCACGGTTTATTCGTCCGGCGGAACTAGCGCGTTGCTGCCGTGAAGCAGGTCTGCATGTTTATGACATCACTGGCATCAGTTATAACCCGCTGACCCGACGTTACAAGCTCAGCAGAGATGTCGATGTTAATTATCTTGTTCATTGCCGACGGATCTGATGTTTATTTCTCCTTTTAATGTCGTACTATTTGATTTGGATGGCACTTTGGTCGATACCGCGCCTGATCTGGGCTTTGCGTTAAATACCTTATTAGAACAAGAAGGTCATCACCCATTAGATCATGCCCGGATCCGCCCGGTAGCAAGTCATGGAAGTGCTGGATTGTTAAAACTGGGTTTTGGTATTGAAAAAGAAGATCCAATTTATCCGGCATTGCAGCAACGCTTTTTAAGTCTTTATGCCGAAAATATTGCCCGTGAATCGGCTTTGTTTATCGGCATGCAGCAAGTGCTTGATGGACTGACGGCTCAAGGCATTCGCTGGGGAGTAGTCACTAACAAACCGTCATTTCTCACCATCCCGCTAATGAACGCATTGCAATTAACCGAAACTGCAGCTTGTATTGTCAGCGCCGATACCACGCCATTTAGCAAACCTCACCCGGCACCGATGTTACATGCCTGTGAATTGCTGGATGCCAAGCCGGTGGATTGTATTTATATCGGTGATGCAGAGCGGGATATTCAAGCGGCACATAATGCTCATATGCGTTCTGTCGTAGCTTTATACGGCTATATTTCCGAAACCGATAACCCTGAAGCTTGGCAGGCAGATTGTATGATTAATCATCCTTATGAGATTTTGCAATGGATTTAAGTCCCGAGTTTTTTCAGCAGCACCAGGACTTATTGATTGTTCTACTGCTTGGCATTTTGCTCGGCATTGCTATCGGTATGTTTATTCGCAGTGGCAAAATTCGTGAGCTGGAAAAAAACAATGCTGAATTAGACCTGATATTACAATTGGAACAAAAGAACAAACGGCAGATGGATGACATCCTGTCCCAAACCCGTGAGCAATTAGCCAACACGTTTAATCAACTTTCCAATGAAGCATTAACGCAGAATAACACCAATTTTTTGCGACTGGCTGAAGAAAATCTCAAACGCTTTCAAAGTGAAGCTAAAGCAGATTTAAGCACCAAAGAAAAAGCCATCGAACAAATGCTCAAACCGATAAATGAAGCCTTGCAGCAAACTAGCAAGCAAATTCAGGAAATTGAAAAGGACCGCAAAGAAGCCTACGGCAGTCTGAACACCACTATTGCGCAAATGAATCTAAGCCAGCAGCAGTTGCAGCAGGAAACGCAGAATCTGGTTCAGGCATTGCGTCGTCCGGAAGTTCGAGGGCAATGGGGTGAAATGACTTTACGTCGTTTAGCTGAACTCAGTGGCATGGTGGCGCATTGTGATTTTTACGAACAAACCCATACCGCCACTGAAACCGGCAGCATTCGGCCCGATATGATTGTTCGATTACCTGAAAAGCGCGAAATCATCGTCGATGCCAAAACACCGCTGGATGCTTATTTGTCTGCTATTCAAGCCAAAGACGATGCTACACGCAAACTGGAATTAAAGCGTCACGCGCAAATCATTCGTGGTCGTATTAAAGAACTTTCCCGCAAAAATTACTGGGCAGAATATTCTCAATCACCTGAATTTGTCGTGTTATTTATTCCCGGCGAACAGTTTCTTTCCGCTGCACTGGAAGTGGATCCTGCCCTGCTGGAAGACAGCATGAGTCAGAACATTATTTTAGCGACCCCGACCAATTTCATCGCTTTATTACGTGCTGTTTCCTATGGTTGGAAACAACAGGCATTGGCCGAAAATGCTGAAGTCATTCGGGAGCTGGGTGAAACTCTCTACAAACGGCTTTCCACCTTCGGTAATCACCTGAGCAAGCTTGGAAATAGTCTTGGCAGCAGCGTTAATCATTTCAATAGCGCCGTGGGCTCATTAGAACGTCAGGTCTTGCCTGGCGCTCGTAAATTTACTGAAATGGGCATTAGCAGTAAAAACGAGATCACTGAATTACCCCCCATAGAACAACTACCACGGCCAGTGCAAAACCTTAGTGATGAGGAATAAAACTGAGCTTGAAAAAGCGTATGCATTTTGTCAAAACTTGGCGAAATCGCATTACGAGAATTTTCCGGTAGCATCCATTCTATTACCCCAGAAATTACGCCGCCCTATCGCGGCCATTTATGCTTTTGCCCGTACTGCCGATGATTTTGCCGACGAGGATACGATTGCCGCGGAAGAACGTTTGCGTCAACTTAATGGTTACAGTCAGCACATATCCGACATCGCTGAACATAAATATCAGGGCAACGATCCTATCTTCCTTGCTTTAGCAGACACTGTCATTCGTTTTAATCTGCCCATTCAATTACTGGAAGATCTACTGATTGCATTCAGGCAGGATGTGGTCAAGTCTCGTTATGCGACATTTAATGAAGTTCTCGACTATTGCCGGTTTTCTGCAAATCCGGTGGGGCGACTTCTTTTACATTTAGAAGGTAACCCAAGCCAGCAACAGCTTCAGCAATCCGATGCTATCTGTACTGCACTGCAACTAATCAATTTCTATCAAGATTTGGAGCAGGACTTTACTGAACAGAACCGTGTATATATTCCTGAAGACGAACTTGCAGCGATAGGGATTGATGCAGCAAGTTTGATTCAGACTGACACCAGTAAATTAGCTCCCGTACTCCGCAGTCTTTATCTTCGTACCGAAAAGATAATAACCGAGGGGATCGAGCTTGGTTCAACAATTCCTGGTCGCTTGGGCTGGGAAATCAGGGCAATGACTTTGGCTGGAATAACCACTTTGTCAGCACTCAAACAACAATCTAATCATGCGATGTTGAATCGCCCCAGACTAACTCGCAAAACAATGATTGCAGTGATTTTAAACAGTGCCCTGAACTCACGTTATAGAAAAACCATTTATAAATTACTTTAGCGGGTATACATCAAATATTTTCACTGCAAAGCTATGATGTTGATATTGTTTGACTCCTGTCGTAAGTCCCCCCCAGTTTTAGCAAAATTACAGAACAATAGTTGGCTGTTTTGTCACTATTTTATGATAACGTCATACAAACCAAGCTTACCATTGTGGAATCCTTTTGAACCTAATCTATCTGTTCGCACCATTAGTCATTTTATTACTTGGCGCTTCATTTCTCAGCTTATCTACTAATGAAAAATGGTGGATTCGGGTGCATGACTTTCCACGGATACAATATGTTGTTCTGGCTACTTTATTGCTGATCGCTGAGGCGTTGTTGCTGGATTATTCCAAGCTCAGCTTTTGGCTATTGTTTATTCCAACATTGTTTGTAATTGCATATCACTCGTGGTGGATATTGCCATACACAAGACTTCACTCGCGAGAAGTATCACAAGCCGATCATTTGGATGCTGAAAACAGCATAAAAATCATGACCGCCAATGTTCTGATGCACAACAAAAATGTTGAAAAACTTATAGCTTTGGTAAATGAAAATGATCCCGATATTTTAGTTACTCTGGAAACCAATCAATGGTGGCAAAACCAACTTAAAGTCATCGAAAGTGATTATCCGTATCGAATAAGTTGCCCACAGGAAAATTTGTATGGCATGCATGTTTATTCTAGATATGTATTATCAGAATCTATAACCGAGTTTTTGGTGGAAGACACCATTCCATCTATGCACACATTGCTGACTCTGCCATCCGGACAAAATATACGTGTGCATTTCCTTCATCCAGCTCCGCCAAGTCCAACTGAAAATGACGAATCTTCTGAACGCGATGCTGAACTCATTATGATCGCCAAAAGCGTCGCCAAGGCAGATATTCCTGTTATTGTGACAGGAGATCTTAATGATGTCGCCTGGTCTACGACGACCCGCTTATTTCGTAAAATAAGTCAGTTATCAGATCCACGTATTGGCAGAGGAATGTTTAATACATTTCATGCTGATTACTGGTTTATGAGGTGGCCTCTGGATCATCTTTTCCATAGCCGGCATTTCAAGCTATATGATATTCGTCGTTTGTCTCATTTTGGTTCTGATCATTTTGCTTTGCTAACACAATTGATATATACAACTAGCTCAGTTGAAAATTCAGGATCAGAACTTGAAGCCACAAAAGAAGATGTAAATCTTGCTAGACAAAAAATGGCTTCTGAAAATGTAAAACAAAATGATGTACCGAGCCCAACCTAGTTTTTTTTGCAGTTAACGTTAAGGAAAGTATTTTGTTATCAAAAATTGTTTCAATATTTCTTGTCTTCGCATTTTTAATACTTACTGGATGCAGTCACCACAATAAACATGGTCATGTTCCGCCTGGCCATGATCCTGCTGGTCCCGGGAATAGTGAAAATGCTCCTGGGCATAATAAAAACAAGAAACATTAAGCTCAAAAACACCAGACAAAAAAATACCCGGTTCTCTATGAGGTCCGGGTATTTTTTTGTATTAAAGCTGGCAGTTATTGTCATGGATGTATAAGTCGCTATCGCTATCGTGCTAACGCGACACTTGTGCACCCTTACACATCGTATGCCGATAACGCAGGAGCGGTTATCGGTGACCTACTTAGATGAAGTGCATCCATGCACTTCACCCTGCGGGCAGCTAGCGCTGTCCAGTTTTGCTCCTGGCAAAAATGTCACATGGGGTGTTGCCATGCTCAGGCAAGAACACCACCCGTTTTAAATATAAAAAAAGCCCGGCGCTTTCGCGTCGGGCTTGTTTTATATTAAAGCCTGGCAGTGACCTACTTTCACATGGGAACTCCCACACTATCATCGGCGCTGAGCTGTTTCACTTCTGTGTTCGGGATGGGAACAGGTGGTGCCAACTCGCTATGGCCGCCAGGCATAACTGGCTGCTTGCTTTT
>NZ_JAUSCC010000094.1 GCF_030651745.1 Methylophaga sp. | reverse complement strand
GCTTAGCCTGGAAACCGGAAAAATCGCGCGTCAGGCAGGTGGTTCAATTATCGCCAGTCTGGGTGAAACTGCAGTGCTCGTCACTGTCGTCGGTAAGAAAAATGTTAATCCAGGACAGGATTTCTTTCCATTAACCGTTAACTATCAAGAACGCACCTACGCGGCCGGTAAAATTCCTGGCGGTTTCTTCAAACGTGAAGGACGTCCTTCCGAGAAAGAAACTCTGACATCCCGTCTGATCGATCGTCCACTGCGTCCATTGTTTCCTAAAGGCTTCATCAACGAAGTTCAGGTTATTGCCACCGTAATGGCTTTGGATCCTGAAATTGATCCAGATATTCCGGCGATGATTGGTGCTTCTGCAGCGTTAGCTATCTCTGGTTTACCGTTTAATGGTCCATTAGGCGCAGCCCGTGTCGGTTATGTTGATGGTAACTTCATTCTGAATCCTTCGAAGAAACAATTAGCCAACAGCTCACTGGATTTAGTGGTTGCCGGTACTGTTAGCGCAGTATTGATGGTGGAATCTGAAGCGTCTGAACTGCCTGAAGAAGTAATGTTAGGTTCAGTCATGTATGGCCATCAGCAAATGCAGACAGCGATCAAATTGATCGAAGAGCTGAAAGCAGAAGCTGGCAAACCGGCTTGGGAATGGACTGCTCCGGAAAAAGATGATCGTTTATACAATGCAGTTAAAGAACAAGCATTTGAAGGCATTAAAAACGCTTATGCGATCAGCGACAAAATGCAGCGTCAGGATCAACTGGCCGAAATTCGTCAAACAGCTGTAGATACATTAGTGACCGAAGATGGTGAATGGTCTGCTGATGATGTTAAAGGTTTGTTTGGCAAACTGGAAAAAGAACTGGTTCGTGGCCGTATTATTGCCGGTGAACCACGTATCGATGGCCGTGATACCAAAACTGTTCGCCCAGTATTTGTTGAAACTACAGTACTGCCACGTGTTCATGGTTCTGCCTTGTTTACCCGTGGTGAAACTCAGGCGATTGTTGTTGCAACATTGGGTGCTGAACGTGATGCACAGATGATTGATGCGGTTGAAGGTGAATACCGTGATCGTTTTATGCTGCACTACAACTTCCCTCCATTCTGTGTTGGTGAAACCGGCTTTGTAGGTTCACCAAAACGTCGTGAAATTGGTCATGGCAATTTAGCTAAACGCGGTATTCAAGCGGTTATGCCAACAGCTGAAGAATTCCCATATGTGGTTCGTGTGGTTTCAGAAATCACTGAATCTAATGGTTCAAGCTCAATGGCTTCGGTATGCGGTACATCATTAGCGTTAATGGATGCTGGTGTGCCGATTAAAGCACCAGTCGCTGGTATTGCAATGGGTCTAATTAAAGAGCCCGATGGTTATGCTGTTTTGACCGATATTTTGGGTGATGAAGATCACCTGGGTGATATGGACTTTAAAGTTGCCGGTACCGAAAAAGGTGTTACCGCACTGCAAATGGATATCAAGATCGAAGGTATCAACGAAGAAATCATGCGTACTGCATTGGCGCAAGCCCGTGATGGTCGTCTGCACATTCTGGAAAAAATGAATGCAGTGATTTCAACACACCGTCAGGAAATGTCCGAGTTTGCCCCACGTATTATCACTGTGAAAATTCACGCAGATAAAATCCGTGATGTTATCGGTAAAGGTGGTGCAACAATTCGTGCAATTACTGAAGAAACTGGTGCGACTATCGATATTCAGGATGATGGCACAGTAATGATTTTCTCTTCTGACTTCAATGCGGGTCAGGATGCATTACACCGTATTGAGCAAATCACTGCAGAAGTTGAAGTCGGCAAGGTCTATCAGGGCCGTGTTGCCAAGCTGATGGATTTTGGCGCATTTGTCACCATCCTGCCTGGTAAAGATGGTCTGGTACATATTTCACAAATCTCTGATGAGCGTGTGGAAAATGTCAGTGACAAACTGTCTGAAGGTGACATGATCGAAGTGAAGGTACTGGAAGTAGATCGCCAGGGCCGTATTCGTTTGAGCATGAAAGCGGTTCACGAAGTCGCTGCCGCAGAATAAATCAGCTGTTTAAGCTTGATTTGAAAGCCCCGCTCAGCGGGGCTTTTTTTTGGGAAAAATAACGACATTTGTTTTTATACAATCGATCACGCCAATCGATTTGTTATGTGAAACAAAAACAGTGAATATAAAAATCATATAGTTAAGTTTCTTTACAAAGCTTAATGATAACGATTATCATTAACAAAGTTTAAACCAAGGAATTACAGACTGTGATAAAACGCTTTGTCGTGGCAATCAGCTCGGGATATGAACGGTGATGGACATCGTTGAGACATCCTCCTTTTTATCATTATTAAAAACGTTACTCGACATTGGTGGTCCGGTCGTGTGGATTTTGTTGGGTTTCTCGGTTATTGCTGTGAGCATTGTGCTGATCAAAATCTGGCAACTGCTGTTGTTATCACCTGAATCTACGACCACGGCAAATAAAGCTATTACGTTGTGGAAACAGAATGAACCGGAACGAGCCATTGCAGTATTGAAAATCTCCAAACCGCTGGACGAATTATTAGCATTAGCCATGGAAGGTTTAAGACAGAGGGAGATCCCTGTCTCGATGCTTAAGGAAGAACTGCAACGGGTCGCCAATTTACGCATTAATCAATTACGCAGTTATCTGCGTCCCTTGGAAGTGATTGCCAGTTTAAGTCCATTATTAGGATTGTTTGGAACGGTTCTGGGCATGATCCTGGCCTTTCAACAGATGGAACTGGCCGGCAGTCAGGTGGATCCATCTGTGCTCTCTGGGGGGATTTGGCAGGCATTATTAACGACAGCAGTTGGTCTCGCTGTCGCCATACCGGCAGTTCTGGCACATAACTGGTTGGAACGTAAAACAGAAAGAGTAGCCGCCCTGATAAATGATGGAGTGACGCAGGTTTTTACTCATGCACCACAACAAAAAACAGCAAGGTTAATTGCTGACGAACCGTTCGAATATGCTGCTTGAACAACCCTTGGCAACAAAACGGCGAATGATTAGCCTGACCCCGTTAATTGACGTGGTATTTATCCTGTTATTGTTTTTCATGTTGTCGTCCGGATTTACGCACTGGCGGCAAATGGATATTACTGCGGCCAGTGAATCCTATAATACTGATGAAATCCGGGCTCAACATTATTTGCAGTTGCGGGCCGCTGGTGAATATGAATTTGAGAAAAAACGCTACCCAGTATCGAGGCTAGCACCGATTAAACAGTTGCTTGCAGAAGACCAGCCTTCCGTATTTGTTGTTTCGGTTGGCGAGGGTGTTACGACTCAACAGATGATCGATTTTATCGATCAATTAAAATCCATCGGCATTGAAAAAGTCAGTCTGGCAGGGCTGGCGATATGATTCTGCTTCCAAAAACTGCAGCGCGATCAAATCAGCTTGATGACAATATGATCCCGTTAATCAATATTGTTTTTTTGATGCTGATATTTTTTATGATTGCAGGCCAATTGACTGCCAGCGAACTTATCGCTATCAAACCTCCAACATCACAACAACAGTCGGCGATAGCAGAACATGATGCAGTTTTGCTGATATCAGCTACAGGACAATTGGCTTTGAATGATGTTTTCATTAAAGCCGAGACATTAATTGAGAGTTTGCAGCAGAACATTTCAGAGAATAATAATGCACAATCGTTCAGGCTGCTGGTTAAAACCGATGCAAATGTACCGGCGACAGAGTTAACGGATTTACTTAAACAGGTTCGAGCTGCAGGAATACTGAAGGTTTCACTGGCCACACAAACTCAGAAAACTCGAAATGATTAAGTTTCGCTACTGGTTATTGGCCATTTTCAGCGCTATGTCGATTCATGTGTTTGCGTTTGGCATGTATACCATTAAACATCCGGATTTGCTTAAACCGGTTTCTCCGGTGATTGAAGCGGGTATAACAATCGATATCAGCATGCTTGATGCCACCACCATGGAAAAACAACAGGCCGCCGCTGCCGCTGGGCCAATGACAAATATTGAAGAGCAAACGACTATCACCGAAGTTCAGGAACGTAGCAATGAACTTGTTCCTATCGAACAAAAGCCCGCTAAAACCGAAGCCATAAAGCCATTACAGCAAACAGAGATTAAAAAGGCAGTCAATACCGCTCCTCTTGCAGAGAGGCATGAACCTAACCTTACAGCTTCAGAAAACCTTGCTGCGACTGCAGAACCAGCAGATCATGAGGCTGCAAATTCTGAAAAACAGTTGGAAAAGACACAAATTGCCGAGCAGGGCAAAGCTGCAGAAAGCAGTTCGATTTCCAGTCACGCCACGTCAGCTCTACAACAGGCAGCACAACAAACCTATTTCAGTTTACTGGCCAGAACACTGGCGGAAAAAAAACAGTATCCCGGGATTTCCAGGCGTCGAGGTGAACAAGGTGTGGTGCAGTTATTCTTTATCGTCACCCGTGATGGACACATCAGAGAATCAAGAATTGTTTCCAGTTCCGGGTTTCAGCGTCTGGATCAAGCGGTGATGGAAATGTTGAAAAAGGCCCAACCATTACCGGCTTTCCCGGATGAAATGTCACAACAACAGCTGGAAGTGAGAGTGCCGATTGCATTTGAATTAAGCAGTTGACGATAAGCAAACTCAGACACCATCATAGCGATTAGTTTTGTACTCAGGAATTACTAGATGAATAATCTGGATTGGCATCAAATCCGCGCTGCGGTATGGCGGGCCCATACCCAAAAACTCAAAGCGATTACTCGGCTTGACCCAATTCGGTTGGATCAACTTATCGGTATTGAAGAACAAAAGCAGCAACTGGTTGAAAATACCCGTCACTTTGTGAATGGTGAAACCAGTAATCATGCTTTGTTATGGGGCTCAAGAGGTACGGGTAAATCTTCGCTGATTAAAGCTTTGTTAAATGAGTTTGCCGATCAGGGTTTACGTATGCTGCAAATTGATAAGGCAGAACTGGGCTGGCTACCGGAAATTCTGGATGATCTTGAAGATCGCCCCTTTCGCTTTGTGATCTTCTGTGATGATTTGTCATTTGAGCAAGGCGAAGAGGGTTTCAAACCGTTGAAAAGTCTGCTCGAAGGTGGACTGGAATTACCACCAGAACAT
Source organism: Methylophaga sp. (assembly GCF_030651745.1). Next base: position 25,975 of record NZ_JAUSCC010000094.1, on the reverse strand, counting down.
GTCAGGATCTACGCCACGTCAAACCGACGTCATCTGATGCCGGAACAGCAAGCCGAAAATCAGGCCAGTCGTGTGGTGGGTGGGGAAGTGCATTACAGTGACAGTCTGGAAGACAAACTGGCTTTATCTGATCGCTTTGGTCTGTGGTTATCGTTTTATCCACCCAGCTGGGATACGTACCTCGCTATGGTGGACACCTTGTTCGAACATGTTGCAGTCGATCAAGCACTGTTACACGAACAAGCCAAACAATTTGCTATGCGTCGAGCCAGTCACAGTGGCCGCACTGCAGTACAGTTTTACCGACAGTTTTTGAATAATACTTAACCGTATTATTTCAACTTTGTTGCACCAAAAATAGCTTCTAGCAGTGGTATGAAAAATCGATAGTACCTAGCTGGTTTGGCGAGAGGTGATATCCAGAATCACATTATGGCCATTTTCATCAGCCAGATTCTGATAAAACCAGCCAAGCTTTTCAGTCAATTGTGCGGTGAGTTGTAAGCCCAGACCAAAACCCAGTTCGGTTGGAATAGCATCAATATCCACATTAAACTGCCGGTTGATGATACTGATTTGTGGGCCCTGCTGGTTGATGATGACTTCACCTTCCCAGGTATGCTGAAAGGCATTACGAATCAGATTGCCTATCACAATTCGTGCCGCGACAGCACTGATCGAAATTTGATAGGGCTGAGTATTAATGCTCAGATCAACCGTTTTATCTCGCAGTAAATAACGCATTTCCTCGGTGATTTCCAGCAGCAGAGTATCTATATCAACAATGGATTCAGGCAGTTTCTCGTTGTCTTCACGACTTAACCAGAGCAATGTTTCAGTAAGATGTTGCATGGTAATACTGGCACGATCAATCCGATCGGCTATATCCCGCTGCATCGGGTTCAAGCTGGAAGAAGTCTGTTGCAATACTTTGTACTGCAATTCGATATTGTTGCGGATAACACTGATAGGCGTACGTAATTCATGGCTGGTATAACGCAGAAAACGGTGTTCGCGATCCAGGCTGCGTTGCACCGATGACAAACTGTTCTGGATCAGTTTTGCCATCTGATTCAATTCTGGATAGAGGAAGTCAGGGGCGGGCTGGGACAGATTTTCTGGCGTTAATGATTGTGTCCAGTTATTCAGTCTTGCTACCGGTGCCGAAATACTGCGCATCAGCAGCCAGGTAATGAGTATTAGCGTCACTGCGATCAATGCGCTGACACCTAATAATATTCGCATGCTGTCGGCCATATTACGGCCCATCAAACTGGATACATTTTCACGTGAAAGAGTCCGGCTGATATAGACAGCTTCATTTTCCACATCAACTTTCAGTGCAAAATACACATTGTCGGGCCGAGTGAACCAACGCGAGTCATCCCGTTTTACGAGTTCTCCACTACGAGGTGGGGAGGTGGCAAAAAATCTGCGAATTTCTTCCGGCTGAACCTCCCATTTCCTGGAAAGCTGAGCCCCCCGAAAATCTACCAGTTCATCTTCCGCAAGTGGTTGGTTACTGGCGAGATAAGTCAGCACCGCATTTTCCATTCCACCAGCAACAATATTATCCATACCACGGAAAAAAAAGTGGGCGCTGAGCATCGAGTAGCCGAGCACAATCGTACCGCCAAACAACAGAATACTGAGTGTTACCAGGCGCTTTAGACTGATTTTACGTTTCATTATCATCCCTGATGGCAATGCCGACACCGGGAATGGTGTGGAGCAGTGGCGTTTCAAAACCACCATCAATGGTTTTACGTAAATGGTGCAGATGCACTTTTAAACTGTCGCTGTCCGGTACTTCTTCACCCCAAACGGCAACTTCAAGTCGCTGACGGCTGACCACGTTAGGTGATTCGCGTAATAACAATTCCAGGATCCGCCAGCCCGTTGGTGATAGATGCAGATTAATATCGGCTCTGCTTAATTGACGTTGCTGTAAATTCATCTGCAAATCGCCACAGCGTAGTAGTTGTGTTTGTCCGCTGCGTCTGCGTGATAAGGCGTGGATCCGCATGACCAGTTCTTTCAACTCAAAGGGTTTCACCAGATAATCATCAGTACCGGCAGCAAAACCAGCCTGTTTGTCGGTCAGTTGATCACGTGCTGTCAGCATTAATACCGGAATGCTTGAACCTTCATTTCGTAAACGTTCACATACTGTCAGACCATCAATACGCGGCAGATTCAAATCCAGCAGCAGAACATCATAATAATTCTGCTCTAATAAATTCAGACCTGCGGCACCATTACTTGCATGATCACAACTGATGGCCTCCAATTGCAGATAGTCCATCACGGTTTGTGCCAGATCCAGATCATCTTCAATGAGTAACACACTAATCATCAGGCAGGTCCTTGTTCTGTTGCTGGCAATACGACTTTGCTGCCACGATGAAAATACTGTGCCACATCGTGTTGAATCATCAATAACAGTGGAATCAATATCAGCGTAATCACAGTTGCAAACATGATGCCGTATGCTACTGAAACCGCAGCAGGAATCAGAAACTGCGCTTGTCTGGAGGTTTCACCTAATAAAGGCATCAAACCAGCAAAAGTCGTGAAAGAGGTGAGTAAAACAGCCCGTAAACGATCTCTGGCAGATAATAATATAGCCTGCTTCACATCGGCATATTCTTCTTTTAAATCATTAAACCGCGAGACCAGCAGCAGGCTGTCATTGACCACCACACCACTTAAAGCAATGATGCCGTTGAGTGACAGGATCCCTACTGACAGATCATTCATCCAATGTCCCAGCAACGCACCCACAATGCCAAACGGAATGGCTGTCATGATTAATATGGGTTGAACATAGGATTTCAACGGAATCGCCAGCAACATGTAGATGCCCAGCATAGCCAGTAAAAACAGGTTTAGCATCGATGATTGTGTTTCTTCCTGCTGGGCAGCTTCACCGGCAAAGTAAATGGTTAATCCGGGATATTTGGCTTCCAGCTGTGGCACCACATCACGTTTGAGTTGGGCAACAAATTCAGTAACAGATAGTTGATCCTTATCCACATCGGCCGACAGATAAATGGCTCGTTTGGCATCGATACGGGTGATACTGTCACGAGTAAAACCATAACTGACATCTGCCACACTGGATAAGGGTATAACAGTGCCATCCTCCAGCCGGACTCTTGATTTCAATACGTCTGCCGGATTTTGCCGATCTGCTTCAGGGTAGCGAACCTTGACTTCAATTTCATCACTGTTACGTTGATAACGTTGTACCACCTGGCCGCCAAAGCCCTGCAGGATCTGTTTGGCTAACTCATCGGTGCTCAGCCCTAATGCACGACCCTGTTGATTCAGTTTGAGTTGTAATTGAGGCTGACCGGGTTGCAGATTATCCTGCAATCCAATGATGCCCGGCATAGGTTCCAGCAAGGTATAAAACTCTGCACCTGCCAGCCTCAGTACATCATCATCGTTGGAACGCAATTCTACTCTTAAGGCATCATCAGCCCGACGACCACTCTGGATCCGCATACTGCGAACCGCTTCTGGCATTCCGACACGCTTTTCCCATTCATTGCGAAATTCAAATAAATCATAGGGTGAGTCATTGGTCAGTTCTACTGTTACACCACCACTATGATCAGCTTCTGAAAGCAATTGGATATTGGCTATACCACTTATCCCTGAGTCAGACTTATCCCGCAAAGCTTTATCCGCCTCATAAGCGGTGCGTTCCATCATCAACAACGTATCGTGGGTGCGGCCAAAACTGACATCTTTATGCATCGTCACGTTGGCCCTGATGGTGTCACCAGGAATGCTTGGGAAAAAACTCATGCGGATGGTGCCGTTAAAGGGCATGGAAAATACCACGACAAATATCATCAGAAACACGATCAGCAATCCATAACGAAAACGCAAAGCGAACTCGATTGCTGGCTGATAAATATGTTCGGCAAACCACTGTAGGCCGTAATCAGCTCCTTGCTGAATTTTGCGCCAGCCGGTGGCCAGTATATTTTGTGACGGTTTTTTATGGGTATTCAGATAAGCAAGGTGTGACGGAAGAATCAGCTTGGACTCAATAATGGACATGATTAAAGCAATAGAGACCACTGCAGCAAACTGGGCATAAAGTTCACCCAGTCGGCCTTCAATCTGTGAAAGGGCAAAAAAGGCTATCACCGTGGTAAACACACCGAATAAGGTAGGCACGGCTACCCGCATAGTGCCTTTAATGGTGTTACGCAATGTATCACCTTCCTTGGAGCGTACGCTGTAGATACTTTCGCCGACCACCACGGCATCATCAACAATAATGCCCAATGCCATAATAAAGCCGAACGTTGTAAATTCATTAAGCGATAAACCTACGTAGGAGTCGCCCATAAAAAATAACGTGCCGAGAAAAACAAAGGGTAATCCCATGGCTACCCAGAAAGCCACAGTCAGGTTTAAAAACACAGCAAGTAATATGAATACCAGCACAATACCGGTCAGTGCATTTTTAATTAATAAATTTAACCGATCCATAATGCTGGTACTGCGGTCATACCAGGTGGCTAACTCAACCTGGGCGGGTAATTTGTGACTGCTATGCCAGGTTTCAACTACATCGTAAGCATCAGCAACCGAATCGGCTATATCATCCAGCCCGGTGGTTACAACCTGAACGCCGATACTTTCCTTAGCCTGAAATCGTGATAGGGATGAAGTGTCATCGTCAAAGCTATCCAGAATATAAGCCACATCACCCAGCAAGATCTGCTGGCCATTATCACCAGTGACCAGTGGAATTTTGGCAAAGTCTTCTTTTAGATAGGCTTGTTCAGATGCATTCAGCTGCAGGTAGACATTTTCATTACGCAATACAGCGGTTAATGGTGTCGACGAATTAGTATTAATGGCATTTTCGACATCAGTTAACGACAGACCAAAGGATTGCAGACGGCCATCGTCGATTTCAATCATCATCATCGGATCCAGCCAGCCGGATATGGTGACCCGGTTAATGGTGGATTTAGTTAACAGGTCCGCTTTGAGGGTTTCAGCAAGTTGCTGCAATGTATGCCGATCAGTATCACCATACAGTTGTAACCAGATAGCATGTTCTTCGCGTTCGGCTTTTTTAATCACCGGATTTTTGGCTTCAGCAGGGAAGGTGGATATCGCATCCACCTGCGCTTTAACATCACGCATTAAGGTGTCGAGATCGTAACCGCGTTGCATTTCCACCGTGACGGTGACACCGCTGCGAGTAGATTCACTGGTAATGGTTTTAATGCCAATGATGCCTTCCAGCTGCTCTTCAATTTTGATTGCAAGACCTTCTTCAGACAGTTTTGCCGAGCCACTGTCATAGGATACTGAAATCGTCAGGCTGTCAGGCTCACTACTGGGAAATGCTTCTTTGCGTAAATCACCGACAGTCATCAAGCCCAGGATGATGACCAAAAACATCAACAGGTTGGCTGCGACCGGATTGGTAGCAAACCAGCCGATAATGCCACTGCGACCGATAATCTTACTCATGTTCTGGCGCCTCAATCGGGGCAACAGCCATTCCATCAATGTAGCTGGTAATTGGTTGCAATAATATTTGTTGCGGTGCGTCAATTAATGATGATGGTGGTTCTATGTAGATAAAGCGTTCATCGCTAAATACTGGCGAACTAGCGAATTTGGCCAGATTACGTTCAGTGGTCACATACCAGATCTCCCCACGTTGGCTTAAGCTGGTTAATGGTACTTGCCATAGATTATCCATTTGCCGTCCACCCAGACTGATCTCGACAAATACCCCTGGATAGAGTGCTGGCTGTTGATCCAATGGTTTTTCTACCCCGACAATCAAAGAACGTTGTCTGGTGGTGCCATCAAGGTGTTGCTCAACTCGCAATACCTTACCTTGCCAGCTGGCTTCACCTTCTACAGCATGTAAATCGACTGGCCACGCACCGCTTACCAACATCTCAGCTTCCGGCAAACTCTGCCATTCGCGATCCGACAGTGAGACTTTTACTTCAACCCAATCAGTACTGTATAGCGAGGCTACCTGAGTTCCGGTTTGCACATAGCTGCCAGGAGAGACATCACGGGTGATAACCAAAGCATCAAAAGGTGAGCGGATAGTGCTTTGTTGTAAATCTTTTTCAGCACTGGCTAACAGCGCTTCAGCATTAGTCACACTGGCTGCAGCACTGGCTAATTGGGGAACACGTAATACCAGATCCGAATCGGGGTCACCATCTAGTCCTGAAGCAGTCCATTCCACTTTGGCTTGTAACCCCTGACGTTCTTCTTCCAGATAAAGCAATTTCGCTTCGGCTAACTGTTGTTTGGCTGCGGCCACAGCAGCACGATAGTCACTGTTTTCCAGACGCAGTATTTCGTCACCTTTTTTCAACCGGAAACCGGTTTCAAAGCGAGGAGATAATTGTTCGACTTGCCCTGCAACTTGGGCTGCCAGAGTTATGTGGTAATGCGGTTGAGTGGCACCATAAGCGCTGACACGTGACTGATACGTCCCAGGCATAACGGTTCTGACTGAAACTTCAGGCCGTATTTGGGGGGCTTCACGTACTGGTAACGGACGATTGGCATAGCGTTCAATCTGATTCTGGGTAAATAAATAAACGGCGATGAAGGTCAATAACGCTCCCAGAAACACCAACCATTGAACTCGTTTTGTCATACTCTAGCCTCCAGCCCCAATGCCAATCCCAATGAAATTCGATTTAACAGTCGTTGATAAATAAGGTCATCAAGTTGTGCCTGCAAATCAAAGGTTTGCTGTTGCACTGTCAACAGATCCAGAATGGTCCGCAGGCCGCTGCGATAATTTGCCTGATATTGGCGTAGATTGTTTTCAGCACTGGCTAGTGCTGTTTCGATATGTTGTTGGCGTTTGATCAAAGCCTGTTCCTGACTGAGAGCCTGTTCGATTTCGGTTACAGCGTTTAATAAAGTATCGCGATATTGCTGATAACTGAATGCAGTTTCCAGTTCACGGATTTCAGCTTCTGCACGTAATTGCCCGCCTTGATACAGCGGTGCGGTTAATTGGCCTAATAAGCTCCATACAGGCGCCGTAAATAAACTGGCCCGGGGAGAGCTGCCGACATCTTCTAACACAGCCTGCAAATTGAGGCTGGGTAACAAATCTTTATAAGCAACATCGGTTCTTGCACTGGCAGCTTCTATGGCAGCGTAGGCGGCTAACAGATCAGGACGGCGATTCAATGTCTGTTCCGGTAAATCAATCACTGGAATAACAACATCGGGGTAATCCGTAGGCAGTGAAAATGCCGGGTTATTGACCTGACCGACCAAGGTTTTCAGTTGAATAGTTTGTTGGCGGTAATTTTCGGTCAACGCTTCAATATTGGCCGCTGATGTGGCCGCCGAGCTCCGCGCGCTGTCTAAATCTTCAAGCGTGCCTAAACCCTGACGGTAACGTTGCAGAATAAAGCTTTCTGTCTGTTGCAGACTGTTCAGTCGCTGTTGTTCGATATCTATCGCCCGTTGCTGGGCAATCAATGTTAACCAGACACTCATCACTTCTGCGGCCAGTGTGTCCCGTGCCGACTGATACAAAAGGTTTTGCTCGGTGAGATCAAGATTTGCAGCACGTTCATTATCAGCCAGTTTGCCCCATAAGTCAGCTTGCCAGCTGACACTGACATTGGCAGTGAAACTTGCATCACTGTCACTGCTATTGAGAGCGGAAAAGCCAGCACTGGCAAAAGGACGTTTTTCGCCGGAAGCCTGAACCAATTGAGATTGGCGAATTTGCAGTGTCAATAAAGTTTGTTGCAAACCAGGATTGGATTGCATGGCAATTTGCAACAGTTCTTCGAACATATCACTGTCAACCAAATCATTCAGATAGGCGACTTCGGTCTGTTGCGGCAGATTGTGCCACTCCGTTACCTGTTGCTGTTCTGTTGATATTAACGTGTCGTAATTAGGTTGCTCTGCTGTGATGCTGCATGCCGTCAACAGCAGCAATGGCAATAAAAACAGTTTTTTTAGATGTTTATCCGGGTTGATAACATTCACCTGATATCGCGCTCCATATGAAATGGGTGTCAATGTGAGCGCCAATATAGTGGCTCGGGGGTTAATGCAAGGTTAACAGCCGTTCTGTTCCGTTTGTTTCGGTCGGCAACTGCGTAAAATCAGGGTTTTGATCACTAATCCGGCGATGGCACAACCACTCATTACACTAATCATCGGCCACAGGCTGCCATCTCCCAAAGAACTGACCAGTAATCCACTGGCCGCACCTGATAAAAAGCCAAACGAACCTAGTACTGCGGTAGCGGTGGCACTGCTACGCGGGAAAAACTCCACAGTACTGGCCACGGCATTTGACACAATCAACGCCTGACAACCAATAAATATCATGATGCCTATGACAATCAGGCTCAAAGCGGGAGCGGGGATGATCAGGATATACAGCAGCATGATTATCCCGGTAATGACTTGCAGGATTTGCCCCAGTCTTAATAGACATGGCGGGTCGTAGAAATGTAACAGCCGGACATTAATACGATTAACCACAATCATCATTAATACATTGATGCCGAATAACAGTGGATAAACAGAAGCCGAAACACCGAAATACACCATATAAACTGAAGGTGATGCGGTAATAAAGCTAAACAGTCCACCATAGGTAAAACTTTGCGCCGCCAGGTAAGCCAAGGCTTTACGATGCGTCAGTACTTCGATATAGCGGCGCAGGGCAGTGGTTGCCTGGGCCGGTTGAACGCGCGTTTCCGGCAATAAACGATATAGCAGCAGTCCGATTACCAGTGCATAGATAAACAACACAATAAAAATAGAATGCCAGCCAGCTAAGTGCAGACAAATCATGCCGATTAAGGGGGCGACCAGCGGCGCAATCATCATGATAATTGCCATATGTGATAAATAACGTGCACTGTCCCGGCCACTACTGATATCGCGAATTACTGCTGAGGAGTTGACGATCGCCATGCCACCACCAATGGCCTGAATGATTCGCCATAACCATAAACCATGCAGAGTATGGCTGAGCACGATGCCCATACTGGCAATGCAAAATAAAAACAGGCCAATAAAGATGATACGTCTGCGGCCAAAGTGATCTGACAAGGGGCCACCCGCCAATTGGCCAACAGCAAATCCGGCCAGAAACAAGCTGAGGGATAATTCAATTGCATGAATACTGACTGCAAATTCGGAAGCCATTAATGGCATGGCAGGCAAATAGGCATCAATTGCCAGTGGGGCGATAGCGGTTAATCCCGCTAAAAGCAGAATAAGTTGTGCCACATTGTGGGTACTGATAGCGGGTTCTTTATCCATTTTGACGGTCAATCAGCTTCCTTTGATTAAGCAAAGAGAGGGTTACATTATCAAGCTGCAATTATTATTTGTTGGGTGTATCACCTAATGCCGGACTGATATCTGGATCTTGTTTTGGCAAGGGTTGCGGTCTTAATTCACGCATATCAAAACCATTCGGTTGCTGAAATACCCGCAAACCAAATTCCGGCAAAATGGCCAGCAGATGATCAAAAATATCCGAAGCAATGCCTTCGTATTCAATCCAATTGGTGGTGTTGGTAAAACAATAAATCTCTAAAGGCAGACCGTTGGCGGTTGGCTCAAGTTGCCGAGACATCAAAGTGTAGCTCTGATGGATACTCGGATGATTTTTCAGATAATTATTTACATATGCCCGGAAGCTTCCGATATTGGTGATTCGACGGGTGTTGACCGGCTCTTTGCCCCAATCAGCCAATTGTTGATTCCACTCATCAATATCTTTTTGTTTTTGCTGTAAATAATTATCCATCAGGCTGAAACGGTGCAGTTTTTTCCGTTCATCATCTGACAAAAAGTGAATACTTTGCTGGTCAATCAAAATACTGCGTTTAATACGACGGCCGCCGGATTCCTGCATACCGCGCCAGTTTTTAAACGGATCGGTCAGGAAACGTTTGGTCGGAATGACACTGATGGTTTTATCCCAGTTTTGTATCTTAACGGTGTGCAAAGCGATATCAATAACATCACCGTCTGCATTGAGTGGTGCCATTTCAATCCAGTCGCCGACACGAATTAAGTCATTGGAATTTATCTGCACACTGGCCACCAGTGACAACAAGGTATCCTGAAATATCAATAACAGTACCGCGGCCATTGCTCCCAGCCCTGATAATAAAATCAGTGGAGAACGGTCAATCAGTGAAGCAATTATCAATATGGTGGCAATCGCAAATATGGCGATCTTGAGAACCTGGATATAACCTTTGATAGGTTTCAGATGTGCATCCGGACGTTTGCTATAGGCATCATTGACAATGGTCAGCAGACTGCCTAATCCCAGTGAGATGGTCAAAATGATAAATGCCGTGGAAACATTCTGCACCACGGTAACCGCGGCATCGGAAATATTCGGAATAATGACAATACCAGCAGACAGGATAATGGCCGGAACGATATTGGCCATACGTCTGATAAACGGCGAGTCCGCTAAAGAGGAATACCGGCCTAAGTGACTGTTTTTGAGAATGCGATAGACGCCACGAACTAAAATCCGTTTGACCAACCAGTTTGCTATCCAGGCAATATGGAGCAGCAACACAAGGCCAACAACAGTATATAGATGAGGATAATTTTCTAACCAATCGATTAACAGGTAATAGCTTTCCACATAATCCTCCGTAGCAGAATTTAGGGGGCTGATTGTAGCATTCAAACCGTTATAAAATCTGGCACATGAAAACACTATTTTAATGATGAACTTTTCGCCAAAGTTTTGAGGGCAAAGCAAATTACTGTATATTGGCCCATTTTTCAGACAAGCAACCTGCCGCATCGTGATACTTAGTCCACCCTAGTACACCTCCTCAAATGGGCCTTCTCAGGTCTGGATGTTTTATACATCACTTGCCACCAACAATGCGGTTGTGCGAAGTCATAACCAATAGTTAGTTTGAAGCTAGTCGACATCAAATGGTCACTTAGCCTGGCAATACTCTTTAAAAATTCCCTTGAACACAGGAAGCGAATTAATGTTGCAAAACCTTAAACGAGACTGGTTTTCCAATATCCGTGGTGATTTGATTGCCGGTATTGTGGTGGCCTTGGCACTGATTCCCGAAGCCATTGCTTTTTCTATTATTGCCGGTGTCGATCCAAAAGTCGGTTTATATGCCTCCTTCTGTATTGCTGTGATTATCTCAATCGTCGGTGGTCGGCCAGGTATGATTTCAGCCGCGACAGCAGCAATGGCAGTATTGATGGTGACGCTGGTCAAAGAGCATGGTCTGGAGTACCTGTTAGCAGCAACATTGCTTACCGGTGTGATTCAGATTGTGATGGGCTATTTAAAGCTTGGAAATTTGATGCGGTTTGTTTCCCGCTCAGTCGTCACTGGCTTTGTAAACGCATTGGCTATTTTGATTTTTATGGCGCAATTGCCAGAACTGACTAATGTTACTTGGCATGTCTATGCTATGACCGCTGCGGGCTTGGCTATCATCTATCTATTTCCATATGTGCCAAAAGTCGGCCGTTTATTGCCCTCGCCGTTAGTGACTATTATTGTGCTGACCGTGGTGGCGGTGATGTTCAATATCGATATTCGAACCGTGGGTGATATGGGGGATTTGCCTGATACGCTGCCTATTTTCTTATGGCCGGATGTGCCGTTAAATTTTGAAACGCTGACAATCATTTTTCCTTATGCCATGGCGTTAGCGGTGGTCGGCTTGCTGGAATCAATGATGACAGCGACCATCGTCGATGATTTAACCGATACCTCAAGTGATAAAAATCGTGAATGTAAAGGCCAGGGTGTTGCCAATATTGGTTCTGGTTTATTAGGTGGTATGGCCGGTTGTGCGATGATTGGTCAATCGATTATCAATATCAAATCCGGTGGTAGAGGCCGTTTATCGACAATGACTGCCGGTTTATTCCTGTTGTTTATGGTGCTGGTATTAGATGATTTACTGGTACAGATCCCGATGGCAGCGCTGGTCGCAGTGATGATTATGGTATCCATTGGTACTTTTTCGTGGACGTCTATTCGCGATTTAAAGAAACATCCATTGTCGACAAACATCGTGATGGTGATGACCGTACTGGTTGTGGTGATTACACATAATCTGGCGTTAGGGGTATTTGTCGGTGTATTGCTGGCAGCCTTGTTCTTTGCCAATAAAGTGGCTCACTTTATGGTGGTGAAAAGTGATTTTAGTGAACAGGATAATCAACGCCGTTATGAAGTCAGAGGACAGATCTTCTTTGCTTCAGCGGATAAATTTGCTGCCGCATTTGATTTCAAAGAAGCGCTGGAAAAAGTTGTAATTGATTTAAGCCATGCTCACTTTTGGGATATTACCTCGGTCTCTGTATTGGATAAGGTCGTGGTCAAATTCCGTCGTGAAGGTACAGAGGTTGAACTGGTTGGCATGAATGCCGCCACCGCCACTATTGTCGACAGATTTGGTGTGCACGATAAGCCGGAAGAAGTTGAAAAAATGCTCGCCGGCCACTAAGCAGAAGAGAGAAGGGAAATGACAAAAATAATAGCCTGTATCGATGGCTCAATAACCTCACCTGCGGTCTGTAAAGCTGCTGCCTGGGTGAGTGACAAGTTACAAGCACCGCTGGATTTATTGCATGTATTGGATAAGAACGAATATCCCAAACCGGAAAACAGTAAAAATCTGTCAGGCAATATCGGTTTGGGAAGTCGGGAAAATCTGCTGCAAGAGTTGGTTGAACTCGATGAAAAACGCAGCCGCCTGGCTTTGGAACATGGCAAGAATATTTTGCAGGATGCCAGAGTCTTAGCTCAGCAACATCACGCTATTAACGTGACAACCCATCAACGTCATGGCGGCCTGATGGAAACCTTGTCAGATCTGCAGCAAGACACCCGGGTTTTGGTGTTAGGTCGTCAGGGACAAGCCCATGAAAATGAAACGCATAGTCTTGGCAGTCATCTTGAGAATGTGATTCGGGCATTAACCAAACCTATTCTGATTACCTTGCCGGAATTTAATATTCCGCAGCGCTTTATGATTGCTTATGACGGCAGCTCAACCGCCACCAAAGCGTTGGAAAAAGTTGCCGTAAGTGATCTGTTGAAAGGTTTGGAATGCCATATAACGATGGTGGCCGAGGATGATACGAATCATCAGTCTCAATTAGATAAAGCCAAACAGCATCTTATTGCAGCGGGATTTGAAGTTACGACTGCTTTGTTACAAGGCGTTGTTCAACCGGCGCTTCATGAATATCAACGTGCCAACAATATTGATTTGATGGTGATGGGCGCATACGGCCATTCACGTATCCGCCAGTTTCTGGTGGGCAGTAACACAGCCAAAATGGTGCGGATGAGTGATATTCCGCTGCTCTTACTTCGCTAGTTGAGAAACAACGCTTGAATCAAATGAATATTGTGCAGCTGGAAAACTACCGGCAGAAGTTATTGCAACTTAAATTGGTATTGTTAACCGATAATGAAGTGGATAGCTCCAGGCTGGTGGAAATCCAGCCAGCCCAACTCGATGCGTTATCGTTTCATTTGCAAATAAAAAAACAAGAAGCCATTAAACATAAACAAGCTCAATTGCAGGCCATTGATGGTGCACTTCGCCGTATTGATAACGATGATTTTGGCTTTTGTTATGTGTGCGATCAGGCCATCAGTGAAGCACAATTAAACTTCGATCTAACCGTTACACGATGTATAAAATGCGCAGACAAGGCCTTCGATTGATTTTCAGTTTTATTACTGCTTTAAGACTACAATTTCATCCATACAATACTGTCCTATCACGAATTGGAAATACGCGTTGGCGACGACTTCAGAAGGTCAACAAAACCCTGCAAAGCAAATTGAAGGTATTCAGTCCTTCGGTTGTCTGATTCGTTTTGATGATCGTTTACAAAAAACTTTACAAGTCAGCAGTAACTTGCAGCAAAAACTGGGGGTTTCCGTAGCGACTGCTTTGGCATCTTCGCCTAGAGATATTCTGGGCGGTAAATTACAGCAGCGTTTACTGCAATCTCTCACAGCAACAACACGCTTATCCGCAGCGTTAATAATCAATCGTCAGGTTGCCGGCTCGTATCAACGATTCTATGTGATGGCTTATCGCAGCAGTGATTCGATTGTCGTTGAACTTGAGCCACTTTCCCGATCTGCTGAACAACGTTTGATGCCTATAGTGAATGACTGGTTGAGTCGGTTGGCACAGGTTCAGGAGATTAAATCATTACAGCAAATGTTGGTGCAGAGCGTGCAGGCGGTCACTGGCTATGATCGGGTTTTGTTATGCCAGTTTGATGCACACTGGCATCGTACCGCTATCGCTGAAGCATGTCGTCATCCTGACAGAAGTTTATTGAATTACCGGTTTCCTGCCAGCGATATCCCTTTGAGCGTCAGAGCCCGTTATGTGATTAATCCGCTACGGAATGTCCCTGATGTGAATGCCAAACTCGTGCCGTTGACACCGCTTTGTGAAGAAATCAATCAGCCGCCACTGGATTTAACATCAAGCATGCTCAGGGCTTTATCTCCAGTGCATCAGCAGTATCTGCGACAGATAAAAGTCGAGGCATCACTTTCCATTGCGATTGCCGGTGAGCAGCAATTATGGGGAATAATCACTTGTCATCATTTTACAGCGATTGAAATATCACCAGCCGAACGTGACGCGGCATTTAATCTGGTACAAATGGCAACGCAACGGATGTTTTTATTGCAGGCCAGACAACAGGCATCGTTCTTGGAAAATGTGTTAAACAGCCGGGAATTGATTTCAGCAGAACGTGACAAACTGGTTCAGCCGACAAAATTACTGGATAAATACGGTCGGGATTGGATGCAATTGTTTCATTGCAGTGGCATTGCTTTGTTATATCGCGACGAGGTCAGATGTATCGGTGAAACTCTGGATACGTATGAAATTGATATGGTTGGAAATTGGCTTACTGACCATTCTGGACAGAAACCGTGTTGGATTTGTAACCAATTATCAAATAGTCCATTGAACAGTTTAGTCGACTTACGGAACCAGGCTGGTTTACTTGCCATCCCATTACCTATCGAACAAAGCCAATCTGGCTGGCTGCTGTTATTCCGGCAAGCTAAACAGGTGCAGAATCGGTGGATCGCCAACAAACAAATCCTGGAAACAATAACCCAGAATCCTTTGCATGCAGCAGCAGAAAACAGTGATCAAATTTGGATTGAAACGGTTGAGCATGAAGCCGAACAGTGGACTACCGCTGAGCAAAATGCCGCTCAGGATTTGGCTGAAGATCTGGCAGTTGCGATTACAGTGCACCAGATCAATCGACTCAATACAGAATTACAACGCGCGAATAAACAACTCAAAGAGATCGCCCACACCGATGCCTTGACTAAAATCTGGAATCGATACCGTATGGAACTGGCAATCGATACGGAACTTGCCGCCGCAGAACGTTATGGTCACCCTTGTTCAATTTTATTGTTTGATGTGGATCACTTTAAGTCGGTCAACGATAGTTATGGGCATGACGTGGGTGATCAAGTGTTAGCTGGATTAGCAGAGCAGGTACAGTCAAAACTGCGAGCCAGTGACTTTTTTGGCCGCTGGGGCGGTGAAGAGTTTGTAGTTTTGGCATCACATAACGCATTGCAAGAAGCACTTGGACTGGCCGAACGATTGCGCAAACATATTGAATCGGTGGTTTTTGAAACAGCTGGAAATATCACCATCAGTATTGGTGTGGCGGAGGCCGTCACCGGAAAAGAAACACGTAAACAACTGCTGGAACGGGCTGATAAAGCTATGTATTTAGCAAAACAATCTGGCAGAAATCAAACCAAAGCCGCCACGACTGAATTGTCGGATTCCTGATTATCATCCAAAATACGCGGTTTGTTGCACGAGCTGCCAAGTCTGATTGGCCTATCTAATTTTAAACTGAGTCACTATGTCCGAAAGTCTGTTACAGAAACAAGTTTCCAAACGCCGTACTTTTGCGATTATTTCGCATCCCGACGCAGGTAAAACTACGTTGACGGAAAAGTTACTGTTATTCGGCGGTGCCATTCAGATGGCCGGTAGCGTCAAATCTCGTAAAACAGATAAACACGCGACTTCGGATTGGATGGAAATGGAAAAGGAGCGGGGCATCTCGGTCACCTCATCGGTGATGCAGTTTCCCTATAAAGATCGCATTGTTAATCTGCTGGACACACCAGGCCATGCCGACTTTTCCGAAGACACCTATCGCACACTTACCGCAGTCGACTCGGCGTTGATGGTTATTGACAGTGCCAAAGGTGTTGAAGAACGTACCATCAAATTAATGGAAGTGTGTCGTTTGCGGGATACCCCCATCCTGACCTTTATTAATAAACTGGATCGTGAAGGTCGGGATCCTCTGGATTTGCTTAGTGAAGTCGAGAATATTTTGAATATTCGCTGTGCACCCATTACCTGGCCAATCGGTATGGGTAAAGGCTTTAAGGGTATTTTCCATCTGTATCACGATAATGTTCGCTTGTTTGAGGCGCATGGCAAAGACGCAGATGCCGGTGAACTGATTCAGGGTTTGGATAATCCACGGCTGGATGAATTATTTGGTTCGATGGCAGAAGAGTTGCGAGAAGAGATTGATTTGGTCCGCGGTGCCAGTGATCAATTTGATTTAGAAGCCTTTCTCAGCGGACAAATGACCCCGGTATTTTTTGGTTCAGCAATGAATAACTTTGGTGTTACCGAATTGATGGATGCCTATGTTGAATATGCTCCCGCACCACAACCTCGTGAAACTAAAACCCGTGACGTGGCTGCGGATGAAGAAAACTTCAGCGGGTTTGTGTTTAAGATCCAGGCCAATATGGATCCCAAACATCGTGACCGGATTGCCTTTATGCGTGTTTGTAGTGGCCATTACACCAAAGGCATGAAATTACGCCAGACTCGTATTGGCAAAGATGTGACCATTGCTAACGCGGTTACCTTTATGGCGGCAGAGCGGGAACAGGCAGAAGAAGCCTGGCCGGGCGATATTTTAGGTTTACACAATCATGGCACCATTCAAATTGGCGATACCTTTACTCAGGGTGAGGATTTGCAATTCACCGGCATTCCCTACTTTGCACCCGAATTATTCCGCCGTGTCAGATTAAAAGATCCACTGAAGAACAAGGCGTTATTGAAAGGTCTGCAACAATTAAGCGAAGAGGGGGCCACGCAATTATTTCGTCCATTAGACAATAATGACTTAATACTTGGTGCGGTAGGTGTGTTGCAGTTTGATGTGGTGGTACATCGTCTGAAAGGTGAATATGGCGTCGAATGTGCCTATGAACCGGTTCAGGTGAATACCGCTCGTTGGGTGTATTGCGATGATGTGAAAATGCTGGAGGAATTCAAGCGTAAAACCTCGATGAATCTTGCATTGGACGGGGCCGACAATCTGACCTATATCGCCCCAACCCGTGTCAATCTGGAATTAACCATGGAACGCTGGCCTGAAATTGATTTTCGCTCCACACGCGAACATCTTTAAAAGTCTTGCCATGGAGCTGACTTCTCAAGCAGAATGAATTTTCATGTCGTTGCCGGAGAGAGAGATGAAAGTCAGACTCATTACCAAAAATAAAGGTAAGCCAGTTATCGGCCTGACACCAACAGATTCCCTAGATAAAGCCGTCCACTTAATGATGGAGCATCGCATCGGATCATTGGTAGTGACAGATAACGGTGCTTTGGTCGGTATTCTGTCAGAACGTGATTTACTCAGTGTGTTGCACAAAAAACATGCAATGTGGGAACCCAAAACCGCGGCGGATGCGATGACGCCGAATCCTTACACATGTGATCCGGATAATACGCTGGAAGAAGTGATGAATATGATGGTAGAACATAATATTCGGCACTTACCGGTAGTCTACAAAGGGCGCTTGGAGGGCATGTTATCTATTACTGACGTTGTGGAAGAATTGCTGAAAAAAGCCAAGTTTGAAAATAAACTTCTGAAAAACTATATTCAGAATTGGCCGGATGCCGACCACGAAGACTAATTTCAAGACTCGGGTAGCTTATCCATTCTTTCAACCTGTAGTTGATTATCCTTGGCGAATTCGAGCAGGAATTCGAAAAGCATCACATCGTCATCTTCAAGTTTTGCATCAATCACCACACATTTCGTGCCTTCAAATGAAGCCAACTTGACGTTGGGGTGAAAGATAATTCTTCTTCCCGGACCATAACTGGCTACAGCACCACATAATCTTTCCGCCCAATCGCTGGGACGGAACTTATGGCCATCCTCAGTGATACCTTTAATGATCACTTTTTGCGTTGCAGTCATCGAATCTGGTGCTCTTGAATAAACTAAATGGACAATGGTTGTGCATTTTACTGGAAATCAGACCCTAACATCAGGCAAAGCCAAAACAAAACCAGTTTCAGTGATTTAGGTCAGCGCGAAAAACCCGTATAATCGGGCGCTTTATTATTTGACGACAACGAGACGTTTTGTGGCCGACTACAAGCACACTTTAAATCTTCCTGCGACTGAGTTCCCGATGAAAGCGGGTCTGCCTACTCGCGAACCTGTGATTTTAAAGCGTTGGCAGGAGCAAGATCTTTACCGGCAGCTACGGGAAAACAATCAGGGTAAACCCAAGTTTATTCTGCATGATGGCCCTCCGTATGCCAATGGCGATATTCACATTGGTCATGCCGTCAATAAAATTCTTAAAGATATTATTCTCAAGTCTAAAACCCTGAGCGGTTTTGATACGCCTTATGTGCCCGGTTGGGACTGCCACGGTTTGCCTATCGAATTAAATGTTGAGAAGAAAGTCGGCAAACCAGGCGTTAAAGTCAGTCCGGCTGAATTCCGTCAGGCTTGTCGTGAATATGCCGCCAAACAGGTGGATGGACAGCGGGAAGATTTCAAACGTCTGGGTGTATTGGCTGATTGGGATAATCCTTATCTGACCATGGATTTTCAGTTTGAAGCCGATATTATCCGCACGCTGGGCGAAATCATTGAAAATGGTCATTTACACAAAGGTGTCAAACCGGTTCACTGGTGTGTGGATTGTGGATCTGCGTTAGCGGAAGCTGAAGTTGAATATGAGGATAAAACCTCACCGGCAATTGATGTGCGCTTTCAACTGGTCGATGTCGCTGCGTTTGATAAGGCTTGCCCCAATAATGGCAATGGCCCGGTCAGCATCGCTATCTGGACCACTACACCCTGGACATTGCCCGCTAATCAGGCCGTTTGTCTGCACCCAGATTTAGAGTATGTCGTGGTGCAATGTGCTGATGAACGTTTAGTGTTGGCTGAAGCGCTTTATGAAAAAGCTCTGGAACGTTATCAATTAACCGGTGAAGTCATCGCCCGTTGTAAAGGTGCTGAGCTGGAAGGTTTACTGCTGCAACATCCGTTTTATGATCGTAAGGTGCCAGTCATCTTAGGCGATCATGTAACCACCGATGCCGGTACTGGCGCAGTACATACCGCTCCGGGTCATGGTCAGGATGACTATATCGTGGGCCTGAAATACAAACTGGAAGTGGATAACCCGGTCGGTGGTAACGGTGTGTTTTTGCCGGACACACCAGTGTTTGCTGGCGAATCGGTATTTAAAGCCAATCCGCTGGTCATCGAATTATTAAAAGAAAAGAATGCCTTGTTATGTCATGTGGATATCCGTCACAGCTATCCGCATTGCTGGCGTCATAAAACGCCGATCATTTTCCGTGCGACACCTCAATGGTTTGTCAGTATGGAGCAGAATGGTTTACGCGATCAGGCAATGCAGGCGATTGCCGCAACCAAATGGATGCCTGACTGGGGCCAAAAACGTATTGAAAATATGGTGACCGGTCGTCCGGACTGGTGTATCTCCCGTCAACGTACCTGGGGTGTGCCGATACCGTTATTTGTGCATCAGCAGAGCGGGGAATTGCATCCTGATTCGAAAGCATTGATCGAAAAAGTGGCATTAGCCGTTGAACAAAAGGGCATTGATGCTTGGTTTGATATGGATGCCAGCGAACTGATTGGTGCCGATGCAGACAATTATTTCAAAGTTACCGATACGCTGGACGTGTGGTTTGATTCCGGCGTGTCGCATGCTTGTGTGTTAACCCGCCGTGATGGTTTACAACGTCCTGCCGATCTTTATCTGGAAGGCAGTGATCAACACCGTGGCTGGTTTCAGTCATCATTGCTGACATCCGTCGCCACTACCGGCAAAGCACCATACAAGTCTGTTTTGACGCATGGCTTTACCGTGGATGCCGAAGGCAAGAAAATGTCCAAATCCAAGGGCAATACGGTGTCACCGCAGAAAGTTGTTAATAATCTGGGTGCCGATATCATCCGTCTTTGGGTGGCCGCCACTGATTACAGTGCTGAAATGAGTGTGTCGGATGAGATCCTTAAGCGGACTGCAGATTCTTATCGCCGGATTCGTAATACCGCACGTTATTTATTATCGAATCTGAATGATTTTGATCCTGCGACCAATCTGGTGGCCACTGAGAAATTATTGCCGTTGGATCGCTGGGTTCTGGACCGCGCTTATCATTTACAGCTGGAAATTCTTGCGGCCTATGAAAGTTATCAGTTTCATCTGATTTATCAGAAAGTGCATAACTTCTGTGCTAATGAGTTGGGCAGTGCCTATCTGGATATCACTAAGGATCGTCAATACACGATGCCAACGGACAGTCTGGGCCGTCGATCATCACAAACGGCGATGTTCCACATTCTGGAAGCTTTGACTCGCTGGATTGCGCCGATTCTGAGTTTCACTGCTGATGAGCTGTGGGAATTTATTCCGGGCCAGCGTAATGATTCGGCGTTATTGAATGACTGGTATCCGCATCTGGCACCGTTATCAGCTGATAGCGTGTTATCCGCTAAAGATTGGCAACAATTATTTGCCGTGCGTGATGCCGTTGCCAAAGAACTGGAAAATAAACGTAATCAAGGTGAAGTAAAAGGTGGTTTGACGGCCGATGTCACTTTGTACGCAGATGAGCCTTTGCTGGCGATTTTGAATAAAGCCGGTGATGAACTGAAATTTGTACTGATCACGTCTTCAGCAAAGCGCTTTGCTCTGGCAGATAAATCAGCCAAAGCCATTGAGACCGGTTTAAGTGGTCTTGCTGTGGATATTCATGCTTCGAGCAATGCGCGTTGCGAACGCTGCTGGCATCAGACCGAAGATGTTGGAAGTCATGCCGATCATCCAGAGCTGTGTGGTCGCTGTATTGAAAATATTGAAGGCAACGGCGAAAACCGCCGTTTTGCCTGAGGCAAAAATAATGTTGAAGTGGTTATGGGTAAGCGCGTTGGTGATAGCCTTAGATCAACTCACGAAAGTGATTATGTCCAATTGGTTGGATCTCTATCAAACCGTGGCAGTAATACCGTATTTCAATTTTACACTGGCCCATAATAGTGGTGCGGCCTTCAGTTTCCTTGCGGGTGCAGGAGGCTGGCAACGCTGGTTTTTTATAACTCTGGCAGCCTCTGTTTCGATTGTGCTGATTATTTGGCTGTCTCGCTTGAAAGCTCAGGCAAAGCTTGAAGCAATTGCGATCTCATTAATTATCGGCGGGGCAGTCGGGAATTTACTGGATCGAATTTTATACGGCTACGTGGTTGATTTTATTGATGTCTATGTCGGTAGTTATCATTGGCCCGCATTTAATATTGCTGATGCGGCTATCTGCATTGGTGCCGTATTGTTGATCTTGGATAGTTTCAAAAAACCAGCGGAGCAAAAATGAATCTGTGTGATTTAGCGGTAGACAGTATTGCTGGCTTGCAGCCTTATGTGCCGGGAAAACCGATAGAAGAATTGCAGCGTCAATATGGCGTAAGAGATGTTATTAAGCTGGCTTCAAATGAGAGTCCAATCGGACCTTCTCAGGCTGCACAAGCTGCAATTGCATTGGCAACTCGAGACCTGACTCGTTACCCGGACGGAAATGGATATTCATTAAAATTAGCCCTATCTGAAAAGTTTCAGGTTGATGCCAAGCAGATTACCTTGGGTAATGGATCTAACGATGTGTTGGAGCTTATCGCCCGCTGTTTTGCTTCACCTGCTGACGAAGTCATGTTTGCTCAACACGCCTTTGCAGTTTACTCATTGGTTGCACAAGCGATTGGTGCCAAATTGGTAGAGGTGCCTGCTAAGGATTATGGCCATGATTTACCGGCTATGCAGCAGGCGATTACTGCAAATACCAAGCTGATTTTTATTGCCAACCCGAATAACCCAACCGGTACTTATATACCGGCACAGGAAGTTCATGCATTTTTGCAGGCTGTGCCGGATAACGTGATAGTAGTGCTCGATGAAGCCTATGTTGAATATGGCGATCAGGACATAAACAGCATTGACTGGTTAGCTGAATTTCCCAATCTGATTATTTGTCGCACCTTTTCCAAAGCTTATGGTCTGGCCGGTTTGCGAGTTGGTTTTGCTTTATCCAGTCCAGAAATTGCCGATTTGTTAAATCGTCTACGTCAGCCATTTAATGTCAATCACTTGGCAATGTGTGCAGCGATTGCTGCTCTGGGAGATGAAGATTATCTGCAACGTGCCAAGCAGGTTAATAACGAAGGCATGCAGCAATATATTGATGGCTTTAATGCAATGGGATTGAATTACATTCCTTCAAAAGCCAATTTTATCTGTGTTGATGTGAAAACCAATGCAGCTGAAATTTATGAAAAGTTGTTGCAACAAGGCGTTATTGTCAGACCAGTTGCAGGTTATGGTCTGCCAAACCATTTACGTATCAGTATTGGTCTGGCAAAAGAAAATCAGCGTTGCCTTGAAGCGCTAGCTAACAGTCTGTCAGAGTCTTAATGATTAAGCATTTATCTATTATTGGAGTAGGCCTGATTGGTGGCTCTCTGGCACTGGCATTAAAAAAAGCTGGACTGGTTGAACAGGTCACAGGTTTTTCGCGTTCGCAGGCTGCGCGTGATGAAGCTTTGGCATTAGGTATTATTGATAATGCCGCCGAATCATTGGCTGAGGCTGTTACCGATGCCGACATGGTGTTTGTAGCTGTGCCGATGGGTGCGATGCAGGCAGTGTTTGAACAAATCGCTCCACATCTCAAACCACAGGCGATTGTCACTGATGGTGGCAGTGCCAAACAGCAAATTGTAGATGCAGCCCGTCAGGCTTTAGGCAATAAGTTCGATCGATTTGTGCCAGGGCATCCAATTGCCGGTACCGAAAAGAGCGGACCTTCAGCTGCGTTTGCAGAGCTATATCAGCAGCATCGCGTGGTATTAACTCCGGTAGCTGAAACAGATAAAGACGCGCTCGCACAAGTGCGTCAAATGTGGCAGCAAACTGGTGCAGATGTTTTTGATATGGAGGTTGAACATCACGATGTGGTGTTGGCCGCCACCAGTCATTTACCGCATGTTTTAGCTTTTAATCTGGTGGGCATGTTAGCTAAACGTGAAGATTGTGATGAAGTATTACGTTATGCCGCTGGCGGCTTCCGTGACTTTTCCCGTATTGCTTCGAGTGATGCGGTGATGTGGCGTGACATATGTCTTGGCAATCGCAACGCGATTCTAGAATTATTACAACAATATCGTAGCGGCCTCGATCAAATTGAACAGGCGATTCGGCAAGATGATGGTGATTTTCTTATTGATGTCTTTGGCCGGGCAAAACGGGCCAGAGATAGCCGTTTTGCCGATCCAACTCTGAAAGATAACAGCGAAGTGTAAATGGGAGTGAACAACAGCGTGAGCGGGCAACAAGATCGTAAATTTGTGGTACAGGCCGGTGGCAATCTGACAGGTAGTTTTCGTGTGCCTGGAGATAAATCCATCTCACACCGGTCAATCATGCTGGGTTCATTGGCTGAAGGCATAACCGAGGTCACTGGTTTTCTGGAAGGCGAAGATGCGCTGGCAACATTAGCGGCTTTTCGTGCAATGGGCGTCAATATTGAAGGCCCGGTCGAAGGCAAAGTCACTGTGCATGGTGTGGGTATGCATGGCTTGAAAGCGCCGGAAAAGGATGTATATGTCGGTAACTCCGGCACCTCTATTCGTTTATTAAGCGGTTTGCTTTCTGGTCAGTCATTTGATGTCACCATGACTGGAGATAAATCATTATCAGTGCGACCCATGCGCCGGGTAACTGATCCCCTGGCATTGATGGGTGCAAAGATAGACAGTGCCGATGGCAAACCACCTTTGACTATTCATGGTGGCAATACATTAAAGGCAATTGATTATGACTTGCCAATGGCCAGTGCCCAGGTTAAATCCTGTCTGTTACTGGCAGGGATGTATGCCGACGGAACCACTAGCGTTACTGAGCCTGCGCCGACACGTGATCATACTGAGCGTATGCTGCAGGGCATGGGATATCCAGTTCAGGTTCAGGATAATCGAATCAGTATTAAAGGCGGTGGCAAATTAACCGCCACGACCATTGATGTGCCTGGAGATATTTCTTCGGCCACGTTTTTTATGGTGGGAGCTGCAATTGCGCCGGGGTCGGATATCACTCTGCAACATGTTGGTATAAACCCGACCCGTATTGGTGTAATCAATATTTTGCGTCAAATGGGCGCGGATATTAGTTTGAGTAATGAAAAATTGACCGGTGGTGAGCCGGTTGCTGATATTCGGGTTCGCTATGCGCCATTGACCGGAATTGAAATTCCTGAAGACCAGGTACCATTGGCCATTGATGAATTTCCAGCCATTTTTATTGCTGCAGCATGTGCTGAAGGTCGCACAGTATTAACCGGCGCAGAAGAATTACGCGTAAAAGAAAGCGACCGTATTCAGGTTATGGCTGATGGCTTACAAACCCTTGGAATTGATGCGCAACCCACTCCCGATGGCTTGATTATCGAGGGTGGTGTAATCGGTAGTGGTGAAGTAGATAGTCATGGTGATCACCGAATTGCCATGTCATTTGCCATGGCCGCATTACAGGCTGGTGGTGCGATTCAGATTAATGACTGTGCCAATGTCGCCACCTCATTTCCCAATTTTGTTGAATTAGCCACTGACAGTGGCTTACAAATTGATGCCTTCGATGTCTGAAATACCGGTTTTGACGATTGATGGTCCAAGCGGGTCCGGAAAGGGCACGTTAGCGCAGCTTATGGCGGAAAGACTGGGCTGGCATTATCTGGATAGTGGTGCCATTTACCGTGTTTTGGCACAAGCGGCGCTCAAGGATCACATTGATTTAACTGATGAATCAGCGCTGGCTGAATTAGCTAAGCATTTGGATGTACAGTTCTTATTAACCAAAGGCCACTTGCAGGTGATACTGCAAGGTGAAGATGTTTCATTGTTGATTCGTTCAGAACAAGCAGGCAATGCTGCATCAAAAGTTGCCGCATTTCCCGCGGTACGTGCAGCTCTGTTGCAAAGACAACGTGATTTTTGTCAGCCACCTGGTTTAGTCACAGATGGCCGCGATATGGGGACAGTTGTGTTTCCTGACGCAGCATTTAAAGTCTTTTTAACAGCCAGTGCCGAGGTTCGGGCGGAGAGAAGATATAAGCAGTTGAAAGAGAAAGGAATTGATAGTAACCTTTCCGATCTCGTAGCCGAAATATCCGAACGTGATGAACGAGATACGCAACGTGAAGTAGCGCCTCTGCGGCCTGCCGATGATGCCGTTATTATGGATTCAACACAACTCGGTATTGAAGCTGTATTAGAAAAAGTCAGTGCATTAATCGACTGATTTATTAGGGTACTTAGCTGGGTGTTCCAGTTAAGTTTTTTGTTAATTTCCTGCATTTGCAGGTCTAACGGGCGATTCTGTTATCTATACAGGATCAAGGATATTTATAATGAGCGAAAGCTTTGCTGATCTCTTTGAAGAGAGTCTAAACGCAACCCCAATGCAACCAGGCAAAATTGTTAC
>NZ_JAUSCC010000086.1 GCF_030651745.1 Methylophaga sp. | reverse complement strand
TGTTTTCAGCTTCATAAAGTTGTCCTCTATTTACTTTTTAGTATTTACGTCACGACTTGTTCGGGATGAACCTCATGCGTATGACGAACCTTAATCCCACTTCCCGAGTTCGTCAAGAACTTTACTCAAGTTTTTTGTGAGCATTTCCATCTATTTTTCGGGAATAATTTCCCGACAACATAAGCTACTGTAAATAAAGGACTTTATTTTTTAGCTAAAAATCAGGCATGATCTTTGATCCATACTATTGCTCGCTTAATTGCAGCGAGTGCGCGCTCACGACCATACAACTGAAGTGTCGCATCCAAAGAAGGTGAAACCGTGTTTCCGGTAATAGCAACACGAATAGGCTGTGCCACCTTACCCATGCCAACCTCATGTTTTTCAGCACAATTTTTGATGACGTCATGAATAGGTTCAGCCAGCCAATCAGTGAGTTCACTTAACGCTTCCAGTACTGCTTCCAGCAACGGCAAGCTGGTTTCGTTCAGGTTTTTCTGTGCCGCTTTTTCGTCATAGCTATCTACATCCCGATAAAAATACACACTGGATTCAGCCATCTCTTTAAGCGTTTTCGCACGTTCCTGTAACAACACCACGATATCTACCAAAGCCGGACCTTCTGCAGGATCAATTCCCAATTCGCCCATATGCCAGCTTAAATGCTGAGCCACATATTCGGGAGCGCTGGTTTTAATATAGTGCTGATTCAACCAGAGTAATTTCTCAGTATTAAAACTAGATGCAGCTTTATTCACATCTTTAATATCAAATAACTGTGTCATCTCAGCCAATGAAAAGATCTCTTGATCACCATGTGACCAGCCTAATCTGACCAGATAATTTAATAATGCCTCAGGAAGATAGCCCGCATCACGATAGCTCATGACACTGACGGCACCATGACGCTTGGAAAGCCTTGCTCCATCATCCCCTAAGATCATAGGCACATGAGCAAATACCGGTGGTTTGGCACCTAAAGCTTTAAAAATATTGATTTGCCGTGGAGAGTTATTCAAATGATCATCACCACGAATCACGTGAGTCATCTGCATATCCACATCATCCACCACTACAGTGAGATTGTAGGTAGGCGTGCCGTCTGGACGAGCAATAATCAAATCATCCAGTTCACTGTTTTCAAAAACCACATTGCCACGAATGGCATCTTCGACCACCACTTGGCCTACCGTTGGGTTTTTAAAGCGGATAACCGGCTCAACGCCTTCACGCGGCGTAGTTAAATGACGGCATTTACCGTTATAGCGAGGTTTTTGCTTGTTGGCCCGCTGCTCTTCACGCATGGCTTCGAGTTCGTCTTTACTGCAATAACAGTAATACGCGTCGCCCTGATCCATTAATTGCTGAATGATCTCTTTATAACGATCAAAACGTTGAGTTTGATAAAAAGGCCCTTCGTCATAATCCAAGCCCATCCAGGTCATGCCTTCAAGAATCGCGTTAACCGATTCTGCGGAGGAGCGTTCCAAATCCGTGTCTTCAATCCTTAAAACAAATCGGCCTCCATGTTTTCTGGCATACAACCAGGAAAAAAGAGCGGTACGAGCGCCCCCCACATGTAAATATCCGGTCGGGCTGGGTGCAAAACGCGTGCGAATTGTCATAGTCAAAAGTTCTCTGCTAGCGATATAGATGGATTGCGATAAAGTGCGCTATTGTATCAGCTCAAGCGACGTCGTTTAGTGAGTCATCTACATGCCTTTATTGTTTTTATTGTTATCCGTCTTGATCCCCTGGTCAGCTATGGCCTCGACTGCTCTTGATGAGCGTTATGTCATACAGCAAGTTTCAGATAGCGTCTTTTATCACCAAGGCGGTCATGAAGAAGCAGACGATAAAAACCTAGGTGCAATTGCTAACGTTGGATTCATCATTGGCGATGAATGTGTTGCAGTCATCGATAGCGGTGGCAGTTTTCGAGAAGGTGAGTTATTGCATGCCGCTGTTCGTTTGGAAACCGAACTTCCCATCTGTTATGTCATCAATACCCATGTTCATCCCGACCATATATTAGGGAATGCAGCGTTTAAAGCAGACAACCCCAAATTTATCGGTCATGAGAAATCTCCGGCAGCCATGGCAAGTCGTAAATCACATTACGCCATGCAGTTTTCGGAAACATTGGGAAAGGCTTATCAAGGTACTGAGTTTATCGAAGCAGATATTCTCGTCAGCATTGAATCACCGCTTCGACTGGATTTGGGGAATCGTCCTCTCATATTAACTGCCTATACCACGGCACACACAGATCATGATTTAACCGTTTATGATGTCAAAACCAGTACTCTGTGGACCGGAGATTTGTTGTTTGTGGAACGTGTTCCAGCCTTGGATGGCAGCATTAACGGTTGGATTGATGCGATTAACAAATTGGTAGAGCTTGATGCTGCGATGATCATTCCTGGACATGGAACGGCTTTTGCGAGTGATGAATCGGTTGGCTGGCAGAATTTACTGAACTATCTGACAACCATTCGAGAAGAAATAAGATTCATCATTAATGACATGGGAACCATTGAAGAAGCCATTGCCTCGGTTGGCCAGCAAGAAGCTGAAAAATGGAAACTTTTTGAAGATTATCATCGTCGAAATGTCACCGCTGCATTCGTTGAATTGGAGTGGGAATAATAATAACCAGGGGAGAGAAAATCATGGGGCGCTTTTGTATTTTTACCGGCATGGTCGCCATGCTAATGAGTGTTAACTTTACCGCGCATGCAGCGACTGCTGAACAAGAGTTATGGGCTGGACTTAAACAGACCTATTTTGGTGATCGTGAAATTCGCGAAAATGCGGACGATTTGCTGGTGCTGGAAGCTCCCACTCGAGCTGAAGATGCTGCGATTGTTCCGATAAGCGTCAAATCGCTGCAACCACAAACAGCTGATAGATATATTAAAAACATTCATATCATCATCGATAAAAATCCGATGCCATATTCAGCCAATTTCCATTTATCACCGGCACTGGGTGAAATAGATATCGCCACCCGCGTCAGAATTGATCAATACACCGATATGCGTGCTATTGCAGAAATGAATGATGGATCGCTGCATATGGTTTCACGTTTTGTAAAAGCTTCCGGTGGTTGTAGTGCACCGGCAGGAAAAGATATGGAAGCCGCAATGGCTAGACTTGGCAAAATGCAGATCCGTATGCGTGATGCCAATATCGGTGAAACGACCCAAGCTCAGGTGGTAGTGAGCCATCCGAATAACAGCGGTTTACAGTTTGATCAAAAAACCCGTGGTTATATCCCACCACACTACGTCAAAGAAATGGTGATTGAATTTGCCGGTGAAAACCTGATTACCTTAGAAGCCGGAATTTCTATCAGTGAGGATCCCAGCGTACGGTTTAACTTTACTCCACAAAAACATGGTGTATTAAAGGCTGTCGTCAGTGACAGTAAAGAAATGACTTACAGCATGGATAAACAAATTTAGATTTCTCTATGACATAAAAAAGGCCGTATCAACGGCCTTTTTTATTTTAACTTTGTGAAGTATTACGGCTGAATACGGCAGTTTTTATAGGCTGCAGCAGAAACTTCTTCGTATTTTTTTATCTCTTTGCGTAATTCTTCGTGATCACGGAACTGAGCACCGCGATCTGCCGGGAGATTACGATACATATAAGCTGTACTGATATCTTCAAATTCAGTTTGTGTAAAAGCATTATCTAGTTCATCAACCACACATGAACATTTATTAACACCTTCATACAGGTTTAGTTTGGTATTGGCTTGCATACAATCGTTGACGAATTGAACTTTTGCAACAGTGTTGAAATCAGCTTTGCCATCAGCAAATGCTGTAGCAGATAACATTGTCATACTGGCCAAAAGAACTGTCAGACTGGCTTTCTTCATTCTCTACTCCTAAAGATTTTATTATATGGTGCTGGTGTGACTGGCAATCAAAAAGATAAGTTCCTACTGAAAAGCAGGATATTGACACTATACCAGACCGCCAATCAATCTTTTCAAGCGAAACACTGACGCAGTTTAATTTCCTCACACAAACAACATAGGGTAAAATCCAGCGTCAACCTATCACCCATCAAGCCATGCTTAATGCCGGAGAACATGATGAAAAAATTACTGCTTCACCTCGATACTGATATTGTAGCGAGCACATTTGACCAAGCTGTCGCTTACGATTCAGGTGTCGATAACATCATCGCCCATGGTGGAGCGACCCGTGACAATGTCACTGCTCATGTTCACGGCATGATCTTTACACGTGGCGGAAAAAATCTAAAAAACAGCGCAATTTTCATTGGTGGTTCAAACGTTGCGGCGAGTGAATTAGTCGGTGAAGCAGTTAAAAAAGCATTCTTTGGCCCGGTACGTGTTTCGGTAATGCTGGATCCAAATGGTTCTAATACCACAGCAGCAGCAATTGCTCGCAAGGTTATGACCGACTATGACATCACCGGCAAAAATGTGGTGATCATGGGTGCTGGTCCCGTAGGTCAACGCACCGCACTGTATCTATTGAAAGAAGGTGCAGCAAAGGTTGTTTTAACCTGCCGTAGCATGGCGCGAAGCAAAGCTACTGTAGACCATATGAAAAAAGCGTACGGCGTAGAGATTATTCCTGGTGAAACCCGAAGTGATGAAGCCGTTGAAGCATTACTCAAGGATGCGCATGTAGCGATAGCTGCTGGCCCAGCAGGTGTTTGTATCGTTCCTGAATCAACCTGGACTTCCAGCAAAACCCTTGAAGTTATTGCTGACGTAAATGCTGTTCCGCCACTCGGTGTTGAAGGCATGGAAGTGATGGATAACGGTACCGAAAAACAGGGCGTTCGCTTTTACGGTGCAATTGCGATTGGTAATTTCAAAATGAAAGTTCACCGTGGCGCTGTTGCTTCTTTATTTGATACCAATGATTTGTTTTTGGACGAAACCACTATCTACGACATCGCTTGCAAGATTGATAACGCCTAGTGACAACAATGCAACAACCGGTATCACCTGTCAGTCATCAAACGATTTTTGTACAGGCTCCGGCAAGACTTCACCTTGGTTTTCTGGATCTGAATGGCGGCTTAGGCCGCCATTTTGGCAGTATTGGTTTAGCGGTAAACAGTCACCATACCAAACTCAGCCTTGCTGATTCCGCTGAACAGCACCAATCTGATATCACTATCACCGATGCGACGAAACACAAAATCACCAAACTGATCAATCAGTTTTATCTCACCTTGGGGAAGACTATCCCCACGGCTTCACGTAAAACCACAATCAATATTCATTCATTGATTCCAGAACATGCCGGACTGGGCTCTGGTACCCAGCTTGCTCTGGTTATTGGCCGGCTTTTAGCTACCTACCATCAACTTGATGTGTCAACTCCAGACATCGCTCAGGCACTGGATCGGGGAAAACGTTCTGGTATTGGAATCAGCACATTTGATAACGGCGGTTTTGTGGTGGATGCAGGCTTAGGGGCTCACTCTCCAACACCTGTCCGCTTATTTCAGCAGGCCTTTCCATCCCAATGGCGATTGGTGATGTTGATGGACAAAACTCATCAAGGTATTCACGGCCAAACTGAAATTCAAGCATTTCAAACCCTGCCAGAATTTCCGTTGCAACACAGTCAACGAATCTGTCATTTAACACTGATGCAATTATTACCGGCATTAAT
Source organism: Methylophaga sp. (assembly GCF_030651745.1). Next base: position 44,193 of record NZ_JAUSCC010000086.1, on the reverse strand, counting down.
TGAGCAAGATATTGATTTGTTCGGTAGTGCGGTTAGTGAAATTCAAACATTGATCGGCCAGCATTTTGCCCCGGCGCAAGGTGGTCAATACACCAGTAAACCTATTGCTATGCTATTAGAACACGCTAAATCATTAGGTTTTAATGGTATGGCTCAGAGTTCATGGGGACCAACCTGTTGTGTATTTACCGACAGTCAATCCAAAGCCGATCAGCTTATCGCTGAATTTCGTGGCAAGATAAACTCCGATCCGCAGTTACAGAATATTGAATTACTTAACGCAGCTGGTGTAAATCAGGGTGCAAGCATTACAATCGACAGCCAGACCAAACATTTTAATAACACAGTGAGGGATTAATATGTCCAAGCGTTCCATCATTCATATGCTCAATCCTATGAAGCAAAACAGTCCGTTTGATATCAACATGGCGCTGGATGCCGGTTATGACATCATCATGCCGTACAACAATGTTGAGTTGAATGAAGTAGCGGGATTAACGCAAGATGCTATTTTCTCTCGCGGTCCTGCTGGCGTGAAAAAAACCGGTCTTTTTATCGGTGGACGAGATATTGGTCTGGCGATGGATATGCTTGATGCCGCCAAATCGGCCATGGTTCCTCCTTTTGAAATCCCGGTATTTGCTGACCCAAGTGGTGCATTTACCACGGCAGCAGCTCTGGTAGCCTGTGTTGAGCGTGAACTCAAAAAACATTTCAATCAGGATTACAAAGGCTGCAAAGCCGTCGTTTTTGGTGGAACCGGTCCTGTGGGCTTAGCCACAGCTGTTATTGCCGCACTGCAAGGCGCGCAGACAACCATTGTTGATCACTTTTCATTAGATACTGCGCTGCAATTTTCTGACGAAGCACGTAAACGTTATGGCGTAAATTTACGTGCCACGACTGCAGCATCCGATGCTGATAAAGCTCGTCTGTTAAGTGATGCCGATGTGGTTTTCTGTACTGCAAAAGCAGGTGTTCAAGTTTTGAATGCTTCTGTACTTGAAGATGCCAAACAATTAAAAGTGGCTGGTGACGTCAACGCGGTTGCACCGTTGGGAATCGAAGGCGTCGAGCTGATGCATAACGGTGAACCACTTAAATTTGCTCCACAATGCCCTAAAGCAGTAGGTATCGGTGCACTGGCTGTCGGCAATGTGAAGTACAAACTGCAACAGGCCTTACTCAGAGAAACATTGGAAAGTGATAAACCGGTCTATCTGGATTTCCGTAATGCTTTTGAAGGTGCGCGTAAACTGGTTTAAAACCCCATAGGAGCCGGACATGTTTGAACGTCCCAAGCTCCTGTTAGTCGTCGCTCAAAGTGGACGAATGCTGGCGCAATCAGCAGCACGGGAAGGCTATCTTGTCCGTGTTGCTGATTGCTATGGTGACCTTGATACCCTTCAGGTCGCTGATCGCTATCTCAAACTCCCCGAAGCAAATAAAGCAAACCAGCATTTATGGCTGCAGGCGATCATTCGTCTAAGCGATGCTCAACCATGCAGCTTAATCTTTGGGACCGGGATCGAACGTCTCTATCCGTTGCTGTCGGAACTACCAAACCATATCCGTTACGCTGGTCCGTCTTATACCAGTATTGAACAGCTATCGACACCTACAAAATGGATAGCCTTGCTGGACAGGTTAGCATTGCCGTATCCCTCAACCCGATTTACCAAAGACCAACCATTCACAGGAAACTGGTTAGCAAAATCTGCTGCCGCCTGGGGCGGAACCCACATCGCCGATGCAGACTCGATCTCGAAGCACTCTGACGTTTACTTTCAACAGCAAATAGATGGCATCAGTGCTTCAGTATTATTTCTGGCAAGCGGAAATGCTTTTCACGTCTTACTTATCAACCAACAATTTACTGTAAATCCCGCTTTAAATGATTTCACTTTGCAAGCCATTAGCAACAATTTGCTGCTTGATGATAAACAACAACAAACTATTCATCATGCTTTGCAAAAGCTTAGCCGACATCTTGATTTAGGGGGGTTAATGTCATTGGACTTCATGATCAATTCATCAGGAGAGATTTTCCTGCTGGAGATAAATCCGCGCCCCACCGCATCCTGCCAGTTACTCCCCGAAGATTTACCGATCATCAGTTGGCAACTGATGACTTCAGCCGGTCAACTGCCGGAGATACCAATGCAACTTGCCAGCAGAAAACAACTGTTATGGTTTTGTTTTGCACCACACAAGATCACTATTCCGGCAGATTTTGCCTGGCCAGATTATTGTTTTGATCGGCCGGCAACAGACAGCATTATCGAACCAGGTGAGATCCTGTGCAATTTATTGCTAGAGCATACGGATCCAGATCATTTTGATGGTCATGACTTTGCAAACAAACTGATTGAAAATTTATCTGTCTCAGCTTGAAAACAGACCACTCACTACCCATATTACTGTCAACTTACTCTTAAGGAATTTCGAATGAAACGAATCATGTTGTATCTCGCCACCAATATTGCGGTGTTAGCAGTATTAAGCGTGACAATGCGATTACTTGGCATTGACAGTCTGCTCGATGAGCAAGGCACTGGATTGAATATGACCTCGTTGCTGATTTTTGCTGCGGTAATTGGTTTTAGCGGTTCATTTATTTCATTGGCGATTTCCAAATGGACAGCGAAACGTCTGACAGGAGCGCAGGTGATTACCGCACCGAAAAATCAGACAGAAAAATGGCTGGTTGATACTGTGGCTCGTCAGGCACAGCAAGCCGGTATTGGTATGCCTGAAGTCGCTATTTACAACTCTCCCCAACCGAATGCCTTTGCTACCGGCATGAACCGGAATAATGCCTTGGTTGCAGTCAGTACAGGTTTAATGCAATCAATGACACAGGATGAAGTTGAGGCCGTACTTGCTCATGAAGTCAGTCACGTTGCGAACGGTGATATGGTGACGATGGCGTTGATCCAAGGTGTGGTAAATACCTTTGTTATCGTATTGGCGCGTGTCATTGGCCATCTGGTAGATCGCGTGGTATTTAAAACCGAGCGGGGTCATGGACCGGCATTCTGGATCACCTCCATCATTGCAGAATTAGTGCTGGGTATTCTCGCCAGTATTATTGTGATGTGGTTTAGTCGCCAACGTGAGTTTCGTGCTGATGCAGGTGCAGCCCGATTAGTCGGTTCGGGTAAGATGGTTGCTGCATTGCAACGCCTCGCCGGAACCTCTGATGAGCCGTTACCGGATCAGTTACATGCTATGGGTATTTCTGGTGGGCGTGGTGGTATCAGTGCTTTGTTTATGACTCACCCCCCTCTGGAAAAACGTATTGAAGCGTTGCGTACAGGGCGTCGCTAACTTATTACAAAAAAAAGCCGGTTTTTAACCGGCTTTTTTTATATCTGTAACTTGTTTAGAAATCTTCTTCTTCAAAGTTGTAATCAAGCTTGTCTGACGGTTGATGAATATAAAAGCCTTGGGCGTAATCTGCACCCAATCGCCACAACAGGGCCATGCTCACGGCATCAGAAACAAACTCAGCAATGGTGCGTTTGCCAGCCTGCTTTGCTATTTCAACAATGGCTTTAATCGCGGCCTGATTTTCAGTGTCGTTTGCCATGTTTTCGACAAAATTGCCGTTAATCTTCAGATAATCGACATCCAGAACACTCAGGCTGTGTGAGAAGTCGATGCCCGAGCCAAAATGCTCTAAGCCAAACTCACAGCCAATGGCCTTAAGTTTGGCAATGATATTTTTAGTATCTTCCAGATTTTCCAAAGCGGCCGTCTCACTGATTTCAAAAATCAAAGCCTGTCCTGTTAAATTGTGTGCGGACAAAGTGGCCGATAACCAGTCCACATAGTCTTTTTCACGTAACGTTTGCTCGGAAAGCTTGATAAAAAATCGTGTTTTGGGATGAGATTTCCGATGCTCTGAAAGTTTTTTAAGTGCTGTACGAATCACCCATTTATCCACTTCTGTCATCATCTGCAATTTGATGGCGTATTGGATAAACTCTTCAGCGCGCAATGTTTTATCGCTTTCCTGCAGTCTTAATAAAACGTCATACAATTCTTGCTGCGGACCATGTAAACCGACAATCGGCTGGAAATGGAGTGTGAATAAATCTTTATTTAAGGCGTTTTGCAAAGTCGACTTCCAGACGGAAACATTATCAACCTCTGGCTGAATCAGTTTTTCCTGGAATCTGGCCGCCTGATTGCCACCAGCATGCTGGGCCTGAGTACATGCCTTATCGGCGTTTTCCAAAGCCGTTTGTGCAGAAGCCACATTTTCACCAATACGAGCAATACCAATGCTGCAATGTAAATCCATAATCTTACCGTTGGCATGAGAGACAAACTCATCAACCGTTTTCAGGTAAGCCTGGGCTCTGTCATTAACAAAACTTTCATCGGCACTGGGGATCACCATGGTAAAAATCTGGTCGCCATAACGACCTAATATTTCCCCTTCCTGTGCCGTACTCAATAACAGATCGGCAACACTTTTGATGACCGTATCACTGGTAGCAAGCCCTACCATTTCTTTTATTTGCTGAAAATCATCCAACACCATGTACAGCAAAGCAGAATCACTCTGGTTTTCAGCAGCCCGGTTAACCGCGAGTTGCAGTTCATCAACAAATCGTGTGCGGCTATATAAACCTGTCAGAGAATCAAAATCACGTACTCTTTTGAGCTGCTCATTATCATCATCACTGGCAGCTACACTTCGGTCACGCACCACTACCTGAGTACAATCTTCGCCTTCAACCTGTGCATGACTGAATTCGATATCAGCAACAAAGGCATAGCCACCACTTTTAAGGCATTGGGCTGTCACCGTTGCCGGCTTGGCATCGGCTTGTTCAGTAAACTGACGAAAGACCATTTTGAACTTGGCATGATCTTCACTATCAATCAAATCCAGAATCGGCAAACCATCAATGTCTTCCTGATCTTGATAGCCAAAAAGAGCAAGATAGGCGCGATTGACATAGATATGCATACCTTCATGCATATACGCCACCGCATCACGAGAACTTTCCAGCAACGCCCGTGATCGTTTTTCGCTCTCACGCAGTGCACGTTCATTACGCCGTCCTAAACGACGCATAAATAAATTATCCAGTTCACGCTCGGTGACAAACTTCAGTCGTTCCACATCGCCTTTTAAAATGACATCTTGTACGCCACTGCGAAACAGCTCTTTTTCGGCATTTTTATTGTCGGTAATCACAACACAAGGTAAATCCTTACCAAGATGTTTGATTAAATTAACAATTTCGATTGGGGCTAATGCGGGTAAATGGTCACGGCAAATAAGCAGATCCCAGCTTTGTTTAGCCAGACACTTTTCGACGGCATCAAAATCATGCTCTCGTCCAGCTCTGACAGCATGACCGGCACTGCGCAAGGTATTGATAACGGCATCAGCTTCCGTCAGCGAATCATCAACAATTAGTAACCGTAAAATGCCTTCAGCTCTCGCCACGCTGCTCACCTTTATTAAATTGCACCGGTGTCTTCCCTTCCAATTGGGTCATGGATAATGTCATCCAGTCATACGCTTGCTGGTTAACGGCAGTAGCCGATAAATCCTGAGTGTTAATCTTAGCGCCAATCACCATTTTGATCACACCCGGTCGTTTCAAAAAGCCTCTTTTGGCCCAAAAACTACCTGCATTATGTGCGACCGGGACAACCGATACGCCGGCATCAACAGCTAATCGAGCACCACCGATACCAAATCGTCCCATGGTACCGGGCGGTAAACGGGTGCCTTCAGGAAACACCACCACCATCGCACCTGATTGTAACCTTTCTTTGCCTTGCTCAATCACCTGATTTAACGCTTGACGACCTGCATTGCGATCAATAGCGATGGGGCGTAACGAAGCCAGTCCCCAACCAAAAAACGGGATCCATAACAGTTCCCGTTTCAATACCCAGACCTGGGGGGGAAACACCGCCTGTAACGCCAGAGTTTCCCAGGCAGATTGATGTTTACACAACACCACACAAGGTTCATCAGGAATGTTTTCTCGTCCTTCAACTTCCAGCTTTAGACCGCAAATCACTTTTAATAACCAGATATTCATCACCGCCCAACGGCTCACCACCCAGTAACGCTGTTTAAAAGGCAATGGCCAGATAAGCACGCCAATAATAGAAAACAGGATGGCGGTTACGGCATAAATAATCAGGAAAATGAACGAACGAAAAGTCTGCATCAAATAGCGGCTTCCAATAATGCGTCGGCAACTGCAGCCAGATTGTCATACACCGGCACACCTTTCGGGATACCTTTTTTAAGCGTTTTTTCGCCTTTACCGGTACGTACCAATATGGGTTTTGCACCGGCAGATTGTGCCGCCTGAATATCGCGCAGGGAATCACCTACAGCAGGAACACGATCCAGATTCACTCGCAAGCGGTGTGCAAGCTCCTTAAATGCCGCATCTTTGGGTTTGCGACAATCGCAATTATCATCAGGGCCATGCGGACAGAAAAAGATAGCTTCAATACGTCCGCCAACCTGCGCCAACATGCGTCGCATTTTGCTATGAATGCGGTTGAGGGTTTCCACATCCAGCAAGCCACGGGCAATACCGGACTGGTTGGTGATTATCACTACCCGATAACCGGCGTAATTCAGTCTCGCAATGGCTTCCAGACTGCCTTCAATCGGCTCCCATTCTGCCGGAGATTTAATAAAATCATCGGAATCATGGTTTATTACACCGTCACGATCGAGAATTATCAGCGACATATACGCATCCTAATTTTGTAATCGGGAAATATCCGCCACACCCAGAAACAATGCCCGAGTCTGATTTAACAGCGCCAGGCGATTATGGCGAATTGCTTCATCTTCTGCCATAACCATGACTTCGTCAAAAAACGCATCAATACTTTCACGCATATCGGCCAAACGACGTAGTACGCCAGTGTAATCCGCCTGCTGCATCATCGGTGCAACATCCGCTGATACGCGTTTTAAGGTTTCGGCCAATTGCTGTTCGGCCGGTTCTTCTAGCAAATCAGGATTTAATTGATGATCCGCTTCATACGCATCATTTTTCCGCAGGATATTATCAATACGTTTATTGCCCGCCGCCAAAGCTTCAGCCTGCTCCATTGCACGGAAAGCTGATACTGCTTGCATGCGTTGCATAAAGTCCAACGGACGTGTCGGCTGCAAGGCCAGTACTGCTTCAAATACATCACCATGGTGTCCGGCATCTGCTGAATATCCGCGCAAGCGGTCAAACAGATACTGTAATACCGGAGCAACAATATCGGTTTCAGTAAGTTGTTGATCATAGCTTTGCACTGACTGCTGCAGTAATTCCGCCAGATCCAGATCCAGATTGTTTTCGATAATAATCCGTAATACACCTAACGCAGCGCGACGTAGCGCAAACGGATCCTTGGCACCTGATGGTGGCTGACCAATACCAAACAAACCACATAAGGTATCGATTTTTTCAGCCAGACTCAGTGCCTGACCGGTTTTGCCTTGTGGCAATGCATCGCCAGCGAAGCGCGGTAAATATTGTTCATCCATCGCCAAAGCAAGCTCTTCCGGCTCACCATCCAGGCGGGCGTAAAAACTGCCCATAATGCCTTGCAATTCAGGAAACTCACCGACCATTTCAGTCACCAAATCACATTTAGCCAACATCGCAGCACGTTGTGCCAAAGTCGAATCACCACCGATTTTGTCGGCAATAAATCCAGCCAGTTTGGCAACACGCTGAGATTTGTCGTGAACCGTGCCCAGTTGATTCTGGAACACGATGGTTTTCAGTTGTTCCTGACGATCCGCTAATGGCCGTTTACGATCGGTATCCCAGAAAAATGCCGCATCACTTAATCGCGGCAGAATTACCCGCTCATTTCCGGCAATAACCTGTGCCGGATCGCGACTTTCGATATTACAAACGGTGATAAAAAATGGCAGTAACTTTCCTGCAGCATCTTCTACCGGGAAATATTTTTGATGACCTTGCATTGAGGAAATCAACGCTTGCGACGGTAATTCCAGAAAACGTTTATCAAATTCGCCTGATAAGGCGACTGGCCATTCCACCAGACCGGTCACTTCATCAAGCAGTTCATCGTCAATGATGGCCTGACCACCCAGCTGACTTGCCAACTCATTCACCTGTCCACGGATCGCTTCACGACGCTGCGCAAAATCGACCATGACATGGCCTTCACTGAGTAATTGCGGCGCATAAGTCTGAGCAGTGCTGATACGGATAGCATGTGGATGATGAAAACGGTGCCCATAGCTCAGCTGATCGGATTGCACCCCCAGCAGACTGGCAGGAATAACTTCATCACCTAACATCAAGATCAGCCAATGCACCGGTCTGACAAATTCTTCCGACAGGCTTCCCCAGCGCATACGTTTAGGGATTGGCAAAGCGGCTAATGCCTGTTTCACAATCTCTGGTAACAATTCGCCTGCTGCTTGACCCGCCTGTTGTTCGCGATACACCAGCCAGGCACCTTTATCCGTTTCCAATGTTTCCAGTGCGTCCACATCCACACCACAGGAACGGGCAAAACCTTGCAACGCTTTGGTTGGATTGCCATCCTCATCAAACCCGGCAGTGACGGCAGGACCACGTTTTTCAACCTGGCGATCAGCCTGATGTGTCTGCAGTCCGTTGATGACCACTGCCAAACGGCGAGGGCTGGCATACGCTTTTGAAGCTGAAAAACTCAGTTCCGCCTCAGTTAACCCTTTTTCGATGCCTTTCAATAACGCATCACTCAATGTCGATAAGGCTTTAGGCGGTAATTCTTCAGTACCCAGTTCCAACAGGAAATCACGTACATCACTCATGACTGCACCTCATCCTGATTGGCTAACATCGGAAAACCTAATGACTCGCGGCGATCGTAATAGGCTTGTGCCACGGCTCTGGCCAAGGTTCTGACCCGCAAAATAAAACGTTGTCTTTCGGTAACCGAAATTGCTTTACGTGCATCCAGTAAGTTAAACGTATGCGATGCTTTTAAAACCATTTCATAAGCAGGTAACGGCAAGCCCGCTGCAATCATTCTTTCACTCTCTTTTTCACAGGTATCGAACTGCTGGAACAAATGTTCGGTATTGGCGTGTTCAAAGTTATAGGTGGACATTTCGACTTCGTTTTGGTGAAACACGTCGCCATAAGTCACCTTACCTAATGGACCATCAGCCCACACCAGATCATAAACACTGGCAACACCTTGCAGATACATGGCGATACGTTCCAGACCATAGGTGATTTCACCGCTGACCGGCTTGCATTCGAGGCCGCCAACCTGCTGGAAGTAGGTGAACTGTGTCACCTCCATACCGTTTAACCAGACTTCCCAACCCAATCCCCAGGCACCTAGCGTTGGTGATTCCCAGTTATCTTCCACAAAACGAATATCGTGAATGCTGGTATCAATACCCAGCATTCTCAGCGAGCCAAGATACAGTTCCTGAATATTCAACGGCGATGGTTTGATCAACACCTGAAACTGATAATAGTGCTGCAGCCGATTGGGGTTATCGCCATAACGGCCGTCCGTCGGACGACGCGAAGGCTGCACATAGGCCGCACTCCATGGCTCCGGGCCGATAGCGCGTAAAAAGGTTGCTGGATGGAAAGTGCCCGCACCTACTTCCATATCGTAGGGTTGCAATAACACACAGCCTTGCTCCGCCCAGTATTGTTGCAGGCGCAGAATCAGCTCTTGAAAGGTTTTTGGCGTGGCCGCCACGGTTGCCGCAGAATCACTCATTGAGAAAATTGTCTTCGCATGACTAAAAATGCACTGATTATAGCGAATAACACCGTGGCTTGTAGAGACAACTCAGCAATCATTGGAGGCTTTCGTTGTAATCCAATTTTGTGACTGCCACCGTGAGGAAACAGATACGGTACAATGCAGCGACCCTTGAAACGTTAAAGAGCAGAATCATGTCGCGACTTATCGGCATCGTGATGGACCCGATTTCGGCCATCAATATCAAAAAAGACAGCAGTTTTGCGATGCTGCTGGCCGCTCAGGCCAAAGGCTGGACTATTCAGTATATGGAACAGCAGGATCTGTATCTGAACCAGGGCAAAGTGATGGCCAGCATGCGGGATTTGCAAGTTACTGATAATGCGGACAACTGGTATCAATTGGGCGAGCCGACCACCCGCCGATTGAATGAACTTGATGCGATTCTGATGCGCAAAGATCCGCCGTTTGATATGGAATATATCTACAGCACCTACCTGCTCGAACAGGCGCAGTCTGAAGGTGTATTGGTGGTCAATCACCCGCAAAGCCTGCGCGATGCCAATGAAAAACTGTTTACTGCCTGGTTCCCCCAATGTTGCCCGCCCACCCTGGTGACTCGCAAGAAATCACTGATGCGTGAGTTTCAGCAACAACATGGCGATATTATTATCAAACCGCTGGATGGCATGGGTGGCGCTTCGATTTTCAAAGTCAGCCAAGGCGATCCCAATTTTTCCGTGATTGTCGAAACCTTGACCGATCAAGGCAAAAAATCGGTAATGGTGCAGCAATATTTACCGGCAATCAAAGACGGTGATAAACGCATTTTGCTGATCAACGGTGAACCGGTGCCCTATGCGTTAGCGCGCATTCCTGCAGCAGGTGAAACCCGTGGCAATCTGGCAGCAGGAGGCCGTGGTGAAGGCCGCGAATTAACGGAGAGAGATCGTTGGATTTGCCAGCAAGTCGGACCGAAATTGCGTGAAAAAGGTCTGTTATTTGTTGGTCTGGATGTCATTGGTGATTATCTCACCGAAATTAATGTGACCAGCCCGACCTGTATTCGTGAGCTGGATCGGCAATTTAATCTGAATATTGCCGGAGATTTGATGAATTGTATTGAGGCGCATTTATGAAGACTGTTGTACACAGCCTTTTACTGGTTATTGGTTTAAGTTTATTAACGGCTTGCGGAGACAGTGATCGTGCATTGCAAGCCAAGTTTTATGCATTTGGTACTGAAATTGACGTCAGTCTTTATGGTGTTGATCAGGAGGCCGCGGCCAAAACCATCGACGCACTGGAACAATCATTTTCTGATGTAAATGATCTCTGGCATGCCTGGCAACCCAGTGTGTTAACCAAAATCAATGATGCCATCGCTGCGGGCGAGCCGATCGAAGTCGATGAAAACGTCGCATCGGTTATTTTACTGGCTCAGACATTGGCCCGTGAAAGCGGTCAATTATTCAATCCGGCAGCTGGCAATTTGTTCAGGTTATGGGGCTATGAACAGGACAACTGGTTTGAATCTCGCCCACCGCCATCACAAGACGATATTGATGTCTGGCTGGCTGACAGTCCGACTATGGACGATATCCAAATCGAAAATGGTGTATTAACCAGTAACAACACCAACGTCAGATTAGGTTTTGGCGGCTTTGCCAAAGGCTATGCTGTTGATAACGCAATCGCCATATTGCAACAACAGGGTATTCAACATGCGGTGGTTAATATCGGTGGCGATTTACGCGCTATCGGTAAACATGGTGAGCGGCCTTGGATTATTGGTATTCGCCACCCGCGTCATGACAGAGTTCTGGCTTCCGTTGCAGTCAGCGATGATGAAAGTGTGTTCAGCTCTGGCGATTACGAACGATTTTTTATCTACGAAGGCAAACGCTATCCACATATTCTGGATCCACGAACCGGCTATCCAGCCGATCAGGCAATGTCTTCTACCGTGATTCATAAGAATGCTTCTCTGGCGGATGCGGCGGCCACCGCTATTTTTGTCGCTGGCAGTGACTGGCCAACGGTCGCGGCTGAGATGGGACTTGATATGGTCATGCTGGTCACCGAAGATGGCGAAGTCGAAATGAGTCCGGCGATGCAGCAACGTGTCAGACTAACCGGACATGATCGTGAACCTGTTATTCGTGACATCCCGCAAGAGTAGTTAAATGATTCGCACTTCAAGCGCCACTGATCGCTTTATTCTGACCATTATTGGCTCAGTAATTCTGCATGCGATCGTGGTGTTTGCTGTCAGTTTTAACGTAACCTCTCCGCCGACCAACGCGCCAGTCAATCAGCTTGATATCACGCTGGTGAAACAACAAACTGAACAGGCACCAGAAGAGCCAAGTTATCTGGCACAAGTTACTAACGAAGGTGGCGGTGACACCAAAGAAAAATCGCCAGAACCAACCCCCGATATGGCTGCGCCCATTGCCGAAGAACCACCAGCAGCAATAGAACCCTTGCCTGCACCAATCACAGAACTGGAACCTGTTCCGGTTGAAACGGCGACTCCAGAACCCGTTCTGGATGAAACACCACCAGTAGAAGAGGTGCCTGCCGTGGTTGAGGCTGCGCCAAAGCCAGAACCACCAGTGGTTGAAACACCTGCACAGCCAGTTGAAGCTAAGCCAGAACCTGAAACCGCCAGCAAAAAAGTCACTACTGAAAATGCCGACCGTAAAGTCGAGACAACGGAAAACATTACCGAATCCGTTGTCGATGCTATCGAAACCATTGAAATGGAAACACCCCAGTTGTCAGGATCAGAACTGATCGCCCGGGCGCGTAATGAAATTGGTTCTTTGCAAAGCGCTATGGAGAACAACAGTAAATCATTGAGTGAAACACCGAAAAAACGGCGTATTTCAGCATCAACTAAAGAATATTCTGCTGCGGCTTATATGCGAGCCTGGGAAATGAAGGTGGAACGCATTGGCAATATGAACTACCCGCAGGAAGCCAAAGATCAAGGTATTAATGGCAGCCTGATGTTATCAGTGGATATCAAACCGGATGGCAGTGTGCCGCCGGATGGCATTGTGGTATCACGTTCATCAGGCCATAAAGTACTGGATGATGCGGCGGTGCGTATTGTGCGTCTGGGTGCGCCGTATGCTGCGATTCCCGAGGACGTTCTGCAAGGCAGCGATATGCTGACCATTATCCGTACCTGGAAATTTGAAAGTGCCAGAGGAATGTCAGCGCGCTAGGGTCTGTTGATATAACTGATAACCGATTTCGGCCTTACTGCGATTGTTATAACTCAGGTTCAACTCTGTTTTCAGCCGTTCCGCCACTTGCTGCAGCTGTTGCAGTGAACCGTGGCGTAATTCGAGTTCAATTTCATGAATCATCGCGCGTTGTTCACCTGATCCGGCTTCGCCAAAATCATAAGCCAGCTCAATCACGGTATCCTGCGGCGCTTCAAGCAAATACACATCACGCTGGAACTTGGTATAAAACAAGCGTTGCAATTGCTTCCAGCTGCCACTGTCATCAACTATCGGAGCCAATGGGGTCTGACGCAACAATGGCAGATCAAACTCCCCATTCAGCACCGGATGTTCCCACTCTTCACGCTGATGCAGCCCATCCTGAACTTTGCCACTGGTCTTTACAGTCTGTACCCACTGATCATCGACTTGTCGCAGTCGTAAGGCGATGCCCTGCTGCTTCAGTTTCAGCCGCGGTGTATCGAAATATTCCGTGCGCAGTTGCAACTGATGTTGCTCAGAGGTCATCGCCAGCAACCAATCCAGCTCGGCAAGGTTCAGTTTAGTCTCGCCGCTGACGGCGAGTTTCATTTCCTGTTCAAGACTCATTTCAGTAATGGCTTCAAATAATGTCCGGTATGCGAACGTGGATGTTCGGCAATCTGTTCCGGGGTACCGACGGCAATTATCTCTCCACCGCCAGCACCGCCTTCAGGACCCATATCAATCACCCAGTCGGCTGTTTTCACTACATCCAGATTATGCTCAATCACCACAATGGTATTGCCGCGATCCCGCAGGTGATGCAGCACTTTCAGCAATTGCTCGATATCGTAAAAATGCAGACCGGTAGTCGGCTCATCCAGAATATACAGCGTTTTTCCGGTATCACGTTTTGATAGTTCTTTGGCTAATTTAACCCGCTGCGCTTCACCACCTGACAACGTTGTAGCATTTTGTCCGAGCTTGATATAGGTCAGCCCAACATCAATCAGTGTTTGCAGTTTTTTCGCCACCACCGGAATATTTTCGAAAAATACATTGGCATCTTCAATGGTCATATCCAGTACTTCGGTAATGGTTTTACCTTTGTAGCGAATATCCAAGGTTTCACGGTTATAGCGCTGGCCCTTACACACATCACAAGGCACATAAATATCGGGCAAAAAGTGCATTTCGACTTTAATTAGTCCATCGCCCTGGCAGGCTTCGCAACGACCGCCTTTAACATTAAAACTGAATCGTCCCGGCCCATAGCCGCGTGCTCTAGCTTCTTGAGTTCCGGCAAATAATTCCCGAATCGGCGTAAATAAACCGGTGTAAGTCGCCGGATTGGAACGAGGTGTTCTTCCGATCGGGCTTTGGTTAATCGCAACCACTTTATCTAACTGTTCCAAGCCAAGAATATCGGTGTGCGGAGCTGGTTCTTCCGATGCGCCATTCAGGGTTTTGGAGGTCAGCTTCAACAACGTTTCATTAATCAGCGTGGATTTGCCAGATCCCGAAACACCCGTCACACAAGTCATCAGACCTATCGGAATATCGACATCGACGTTTTTCAGATTATTGCCGCAAGCACCACGCAGACCAATTGATTTGCCAGCATGTGCCGCTTCACGTTTCGCCGGAATTTCAATTTTACGTCGACCTGACAGGTATTGTCCGGTAAGTGAATGCTCGCTATCCATGATGTCTTGTGGCGTGCCACGAGCAACAATTTCACCGCCATGTACACCAGCACCTGGTCCGATATCCAATACATAATCCGCACTGCGAATCGCATCTTCATCATGTTCAACCACAATTACCGTATTGCCCAGATCACGCAGTCGGGTCAAGGTTGCCAGCAAACGATCATTATCACGCTGATGCAGACCAATCGACGGTTCATCAAGGATGTACATTACTCCCACCAGACCGGCACCGATCTGGCTGGCCAAACGAATTCGCTGTGCTTCACCACCGGACAAGGTATCGGCACTGCGAGCCAGCGAAAGATAATCCAGCCCGACATTCACCAGGAAACTTAACCGAGCACTGATCTCACTGACGATCTTGCTGGCGATTTCGCCTCGTTTACCAGGCAATTCCAATTGCTGGAAAAATTTTGTGGCTTCACCAATCGGCATCGAAGTGATTTCAGGCAAATTAGTTTCATTAATAAATACATTACGCGCCGCTTCCGTCAAACGGGTGCCATGGCAATCCGGGCAGGCCCGGATCGAATGGAATTTGGCCAGTTCATCTCGCACACTGCCTGATTCTGTCTCATGATAACGGCGTTGCAGATTCGGAATAATGCCTTCAAAAGCATGTTTACGGGTGACGCGTTTGCCCCGATCGCTGATATAACTGAAATCAATTTCGGTACGACCACTGCCATACAAAATCACTTGGCGGACATTTTCCGGAAGCGAGTCAAATGCCGCATCAATATCAAACTGATAATGCTCGGCCAACGATAAAATCATTTGGTAATAATAAGCATTGCGTCGATCCCAGCCACGGATCGCACCAGCTGCCAAGCTCATTTCAGGATGTGCTACAACGCGAGCAGGGTCAACAAACTGCTTAATGCCCAGTCCATCGCAGGTGGGGCAGGCACCGGCAGGGTTATTAAAGGAAAACATGCGTGGTTCAAGTTCGGCAATCGAATAACCACATTCAGAGCAGGCAAAACGGGCAGAAAACAGAGTTTGATCAGTGTCATCGTCCATTGACACCACTTTGGCCACGCCATCCGCGAGTTTTAAAGCGGTTTCAAATGATTCGGCTAACCGTTGCTGAAGATCGTCACGCACTTTAAAGCGGTCGACAACGGCTTCAATGGTGTGTTTTTTGCGTAATTCCAGTTCAGGTGGATCATCCAGTTCAACCACTTCGCCGTTGACTCGGGCACGCACAAAGCCTTGGGCACGCAGCCCTTCAAATACAGATAAATGTTCACCCTTGCGATCCTGAATCACCGGAGCCAGCAACATCAGACGTTTGCCTTCCGGCATGGCTAAAACGGTATCGACCATCTGACTGACAGTCTGCGCTTCCAAAGGCAAATGATGTGTCGGGCAGCGTGGTTCGCCAGCACGCGCCAGCAATAGTCTTAAATAATCGTAAATTTCGGTGATGGTGCCAACAGTGGAACGCGGATTATGCGAAGTTGATTTCTGCTCGATGGAAATAGCCGGTGAAAGCCCTTCGATATGATCGACATCGGGCTTTTCCATCATTGATAAAAACTGTCTGGCATAGGCAGACAGCGATTCCACATAACGGCGCTGACCTTCCGCATATAAAGTGTCAAATGCGAGCGACGATTTGCCTGATCCCGACAAGCCGGTAATGACAATCAGCGCATCTCTGGGCAGGTCCAGATCAATGTTTTTCAGGTTGTGCGTACGGGCGCCGCGAATACTGATATTTTTCATGCCTGTTCCGTAGTAAAATCCAACGGATCAATATACTCTGTCACCCTATCATGACGCAAAAGCAAGCCACATCTGACGCACTTAGTGCGCTGGAGAAACGTACTATTTCCGGTTTATCACTCATATTCGCCCTGCGAATGCTCGGGTTGTTTATGATTTTGCCGGTATTTTCGCTCTCCGCTCAACAGTATTCCCACAGCACGCCGTTGTTAATCGGTCTCGCCATTGGTGCCTATGGTTTAACCCAGGCCTTGTTGCAAATTCCGTTTGGCATGCTCTCCGATCGTATCGGGCGAAAAAAAGTTATCTATATAGGTTTGATCCTGTTTGCCTTGGGCAGTTTGATGGCAGCAATGGCTGATTCCATTTATACGGTCATTGTTGGACGATTGTTACAAGGCAGTGGTGCGATTGCTGCCGTGGTAATGGCGTTAACAGCGGATTTAACTCGCGACCAACATCGCACCAAAGCCATGGCCGCGATTGGGATCAGTATCGGTTTATCATTTTCAGTGGCATTAGCAGGCGGCGCTGCCCTGGAAAGCTGGATTGGACTGGATGGTATCTTTTGGGCCACCGCATTGATGGCTATTTTCGGCATGATTGTTTTGCGTTGGTGGGTGCCCACTCCGTATAGACACAAGCAACATCAAGATATGAAACCTGCCCGCGCACAAATTAGCGAGGTGTTGGCAAATACTTCCATCATGCGATTGGTCATCAGTATTTTGGTACTGCATTTATTGCTGACCTTAAGCTTTTTTGCGTTACCGATTGCTTTACAGGATTATGCCGGTGTGGCCAAAGCCGATTTAGCACTGACTTATTTACCGGTGTTATTGCTGGCATTTATCACCATGGTGCCGTTTATTCTGCTGGCCGAAAAACAACGCAAAATGAAAATGGTATTTACCGGTGCCATTGCTGTATTGGCTGTTGCACAACTGGGCTGGGCGTTATTGCCAGGTTCATTAGCCATGTTGATGGTGTGCTTATGGTTGTTTTTTACCGCGTTTAATATTCTCGAAGCCAGTCTGCCGTCGATGATGTCCAAACTCAGCCCGATTAAAAACAAAGGCACGGCGATGGGGATTTATTCCAGTGCACAATTTATCGGTGCATTTCTCGGTGGTATTTTGGGCGGCATTATTTACAGTATTGGTGATATCAGCTGGATATTCTGGTCAGCTGGACTGATCAGTGTCGGATGGTTAATGATGATGTTACCGATGCAGGCACCAAAACATTACAGTAGCCGCATTATTCCGTTAAATGAAGTGACCGCCGAGACCGCTGATGAATTTGTCGAACGGCTGAATGCCATTAAGGGCGTAGTTGAGATCGTGGTTGTGCTGGAAGAGAGGATTGCGTACGTGAAGTTTCTCGCCGATGATATCGATTTGCATGAACTCGAAGCGTGTCTGATTTATGCGTAAAATGAACGAAAATTTGAATTAGTAAAGGAATTCACCATGTCAGTAAACAAAGTAATTCTGGTTGGCAGACTCGGGGTCGATCCTGAAAGCCGAGCTTTTCCTAATGGTGGCTCGATCTGTAATTTGCGGATTGCCACCTCAGAAAGCTGGCGTGATAAACAAACCGGTGAACGTCAGGAGCGTACTGAATGGCATCGCGTTGTGCTTCGCAACAAACTGGGTGAAATCGCTCAGCAATATCTGCGTAAAGGTTCACAAGTCTATATTGAAGGCCGCATTCAGACCCGTAAATGGCAAAACCAGCAAGGTCAGGATCAATACTCTACCGAGATCATTGCCAACGAAATGACCATGCTGGACAGCAAGGGTGCCGGCGGTGGAAGCAGTGATAATCAGGATTACAATCAAGGCCGCCCTTCTCAACCAGCAGCGAAAAGTAATTACAACAACCCACAACCCGCGTCAGCCTCTGCCGGCCCGGATTATGGTTCAGGTGGTGAAGCCGATTATTACGATGATGATATTCCGTTCTAGAGGTCACCTAATAGTAAAAGTGTAAAGTAATCTTTCTAAGCCCCATATATTTGGGGCTTTTTTTTGGAAAGGAAATGACCAGACAACGATCAATGCTTGGTTTCATCACTGAAACAACGCTCCATGATTGGGCATAATCGGTCTACCATGCACAATTCAGGTGCAAAAACTAAATACCTAGCAATAGCTGGAAAAGCTTTAAATAATTGATTTAACTAAATATATTTATATAAGACTAAACTGGCCTGAATGATGCTTTAATGTCAGTCAGCGTGTCAGAGGTGTTTTAATACACCGAAAGAACTGCAATAGGTCTCTAGGGTTCCGGTTATGCAAATAACGTCTGGACCGAGAGTGACCGACCTTCACAGCGAAGGTTACACGGAGGGATAAAAGCCCGGGAGATTGTTTGAATAAAACATCTCTTTCACCGTGTTCATAACTTAAGCTGTGAGGTATCACCAAATGAAGCATTCCTTTCTCCGCATTTGCAGCGTTTTGCTGCTCTCTGTTTCCGCTTTTTTTTCCCCTTTATCAGCACATGCTGAAGCCAAAACCAAATTCAGCATTGCCTGGACCATCTACGCTGGTTGGATGCCTTGGGATTATGCCGATAACGCTGGGATCGTCAAAAAGTGGGCAGATAAATACGGCATCGAAATCGATGTGGTACAGATAAACGACTATATCGAATCCATCAATCAATATACCGCTGGCCAGTTTGATGGTTGCACCATGACAAATATGGATGCGTTAACCATTCCGGCGGCAGGTGGCGTGGATAGCACAGCGTTGATCATCGGTGATTTTTCAAATGGTAACGATGGCGTTGTGCTGAAAGGAACTGACAAAAAACTGACCGACATTAAAGGTCAACGCGTCAATCTGGTGGAATTATCGGTTTCTCATTATCTGTTGGCTCGTGCGCTTGATAGCGTGCAGTTGAGTGAACGTGATGTCACCGTGGTGAACACCTCTGATGCCGATCTGGTAGGTGTGTTTAACGCTGCGGATGTCACCTCCACAGTAACCTGGAATCCATTGCTCTCTGAAATCACCGCTTTGCCAAACACTACAATGGTGTTTGATTCATCTGATATCCCTGGCGAAATCATCGATTTATTAGTGGTCAACACTGAAACCCTTGCAGCGAATCCGGCGTTTGGTAAAGCCTTAACCGGCGCCTGGTATGAAATTATGACCAAAATGCAGGCTGGTGATGAAGAGGCGTTAACCATGATGGCTCAGGCCTCAGGTACTGATCTCGCTGGATATCAAGCTCAGCTAAATGCCACCAACATGTTCTACACCGCTGCTGAAGCGGTTAGTTTTGCAGAAAGTGAACAACTCCCTGCCACCATGAAACATATTACTGAATTCTCTTTTGATCACGGTCTGCTCGGTGATGGCGCAATGGATGCTGACTTTATCGGTATTGCCTATCCCAATGGTGGCGTGGCAGGCAATGAGAGCAACGTCAAACTCCGGTTTGATTCCAGCTTTATGAAAATGGCCGCGGATAACGCTCTCTAAGGTTCGTAATACAGGGAGATTCTCGTGAAGAGAATAATCAACCAGCGACCAGGGGTGATCGGCAAGTGCATTCTGGGCCTGTTGCCATTCATTGTGATTGCGATGGTGTATTGCTACTTTTCAAATGAACGGCTGGCAATCAACCCAAATGATAAATTGATGCCGTCGTTTGAATCGTTTGTGAATGCGATTACAACGATGGCATTTGAACCCAGTAAACGGACTGGTGAGTATTTGTTATGGGCTGATACCACTGCCAGCTTGCAACGTTTAGGGCTTGGAGTGGGAATCAGTGCGCTGAGCGGTCTGATTATAGGCATTCTGATCGGCATTATCCCGCTCGTCAGAGCGGGAATAGCGCCGGTCATCACCATTATTTCGCTGGTACCGCCGTTAGCCATCCTGCCGATATTGTTCATCATCTTTGGTCTTGGCGAACTCTCCAAAGTGATGCTGATTGTGCTTGGGATCACACCGTTTCTGATCCGTGATGTGCAGCTCAGGGTGATGGCATTACCACATGAAATCATCATTAAAGCCCAAACCCTCGGAGCGAATAGCTGGCAACTGATTCTACGTGTGGTATTACCACAGGTATTACCGAAACTGATTGATGCGGTTCGCTTGAGTCTGGGCTCAGCGTGGTTATTTCTGATAGCAGCAGAAGCCATCTCGGCCACCGAAGGCCTGGGCTATCGGATCTTCCTGGTCAGGCGTTATATGTCGATGGACATTATCTTGCCCTATGTGGTGTGGATAACGCTGTTGGCATTCTTGATGGACTTCCTGTTAAGACGTTTATCAAAAAGCGTCTTCCCCTGGCATTCGGCCGATCAGGGAGAAAGCAAATGAACGATATCCAGATCAAAAACCTGTGGAAAGAGTACGGCGACAACATTGTGCTGGAAAACATCAATCTGGATGTTAAAGCTGGCGAGTTTGTCACGCTGGTCGGCGCATCCGGTTGTGGCAAGACCACCTTTCTGAAAATGCTGTTGGGCACTGAGCAGCCGACTCGCGGCGAACTGTTATTGAATGGTTCGCCGATCGCCAATGAACCGGGTGCCGATCGCGGTATTGTGTTCCAGAAGTATTCGGTGTTTTCCCATCTCAATGTCGTAGAAAACGTGATGCTTGGTGAAGAGTTCAAAGAATCGCCATTATTTGGTCGCTGCTTTGGCAAAAAACGTAAAGCCATTCGTGAACGCGCCATCGCCCTGCTGGAAAAAGTCGGCCTGGGTCATGCCTTAACCAAATACCCAAGCGAACTGTCCGGCGGCATGCAGCAAAGGTTGGCAATCGCCCAGGCATTAATCAAAAAACCTCAGATCCTATTACTGGACGAACCCTTTGGGGCATTGGATCCCGGTATTCGCTCCGATATGCATGAGCTGATTCTGGAGATCTGGCGTGAAACCAATATCACCATTTTTATGATCACCCATGATCTGTCCGAGGGCTTCTCTTTGGGCACCCAACTGCTGGTGTTTGATAAGCAGCGCCATGATCCCGATCAGCCTAACCGCTATGGCGCATCCATCACCTATGACATCCCCGTTGGACGTTCACGAAAACACACCATGTATGACATGCAAGATACGTTGATAACACAACAGGCAAAATGAAATGATTGAACAAATTAAAGACAAAGACGTTTTATATCAGGACACCCTTCCAGGTGGGACCCACTGGTCTATGCTGATGCGCAAAGGCACTACCCTTCGACTGATAGATAAAGAAGGCGGCGCCAATGTCGGCATGCTGTTTTACAACCCGGAGAATACGCTGGAACGCTATAACGCACCCGATACGCTGAAGTGTCAGCACACCTTCAAACTCACCAAAGGTCACTGCTTGTATTCCGATATGGGCCGCATCTTTTGCTCCATCACCGAAGATACTCTGGGCTGGCACGACACTGTCGGCGGTAACCTGACCAATGCGCTGATGGAAGCCACCTGGGGAATCAAAGACTATCAGCAGTTTCGCAATGAGCGAACCATTAGTGGCGAGCATGCCTTTTTAGTCGAATTAGCCAAATACGGGCTGAATAAACGCGATATGGCAGCCAACCTGAATCTTTTCAGCTGCATCAAAGCCGATGATCTCGGCAATCTGAGCTTTGTGGAAAATCACAGTAAAGCCGGCGATTACCTGGATTTACGCTTTGAAATGGACACTTTGGTGATGCTGCACACCTGCCCTCACCCGATGAGCACCGCCGAAAGCTACCCAAAAAAACCGGTTACCTATCAACTGCGTAATTCACCAGCGGTAGCAGAAGATGATATTTGCCTGAATGCCTGTGCTGAAAACCGGCGCGGTTTTGAAAACAACCGGCTCTATCACCTGTGTGCACATCATTAAACGCTCAAAGGATAAACAGATCGTGATTAAAGAAAGTCATTTGAACATCGACCAGGCAGCCCGATACGAAGAAGTATTGGCCGGCGACTACTGGATGAAACCACTGCTGAAAAACCAGACCCTGCGCATCGTCGATCTGCATGGTAATCAGGCAGCCGATATCCTGTTTTACAGCCTTGCCGATCCATCCGAGCGGTACAGTGCTATGGACACCATCCGTGAACAGAAAAATATTTATCTGACAGCTGGCACCACATTGCTCACCAATATGGGCAATCCCATGCTAACGATTGCTGCGGATACTTGTGGACGTCACGATACGTTGGGGGGAGCCTGTGCTACCGAGTCCAACACTGTGCGTTATGCACTGGAGAAAAAAACCATGCATGCCTGTCGTGACAGCTGGATGCTGGCCGTCGCTGAAAATGAACAGTTTGGTATCAGCAAACGCGACATCACCCATAACATCAACTTTTTCATGAATGTACCGGTCACCGAACAGGGCGGTTTAACCTTTGCCGATGGTATTTCCGAAGCCGGTAAATACGTTGAATTACAGGCTGAAATGGATGTCATCGTGTTGATTTCCAATTGTCCGCAACTGAATAACCCTTGTAACGCCTATAACCCGACACCGATAGGCCTTTATATCTGGGACTGAACAAACAACAGCAATAACGTGTTTTGAGACGACTTGAAACGCGCCGGTTTGATGTGGGACGACCCACGCCTTGAGATGATAAAACCATGTTCAAGAAGATTTTAATTGCCAACCGCGGGGCCATTGCCACCCGAATTATTCGCACCCTTCACCAAATGGGTATTCAGGCCGTTGCCATTTATGCCGAAGCGGATCGTGATTCATTGCATGTCAGCATGGCTGATGAAGCTTTTTCACTTGGCGAAGGCCGCGCCACAGACACCTATCTGAATCAGCAACGCATTCTGGAGATCGCCAGAGCAACCGGTGCAGAAGCCATTCATCCCGGTTATGGCTTTTTAAGTGAAAATCCTGACTTTGCAAGGCTTTGCGAGGGCAATGATGTGGTTTTCCTCGGGCCGACAGCAGAGCAGATGGAAGCCTTTGGCCTGAAACACAGTGCCAGAGCTTTGGCGCAGCAGAATGAGGTTCCATTATTACCCGGTTCAGAATTGTTGCAGGATATTGATCAGGCCCTGGTGATGGCTGAAACCATCGGTTATCCGGTGATGTTGAAATCCACTGCCGGTGGTGGCGGTATCGGCATGAGCCGTTGTGATAACGAAGATGAGCTGAAAAATGCCTTTAATTCGGTGAAGCGGCTGGGTGCCAATAACTTTTCCAATGATGGCGTGTTTATCGAAAAATTCATTACCCAGGCCCGGCATATCGAAGTTCAGATTATCGGCGATGGTCAGGGACATGTTTTGGCTTTGGGCGATCGTGACTGTTCCAGCCAACGACGTAATCAGAAAGTTATTGAAGAAGCCCCTGCGCCAAATATTCCGGATAATGTAAGACAGGCGATGCATGAGGTGGCTGTCAGGTTAATGGCCGCCGTCAATTATCGCAGTGCCGGCACCGTGGAATTTGTCTACGACGCTCAGTCGCATCAGTTTTACTTTCTGGAAGTAAATACCCGCTTACAGGTAGAACATGGTGTCACCGAAGCCATCTATCAGGTTGATCTGGTTCGCTGGATGATTGAAGTCGGCGCGCAGGCTGATACATTACCCACTGTTGCACCTGAGCCTCATGGTCATGCAATACAGGTACGTTTATATGCTGAAGATCCGTTCAAAAAATTTCAGCCTGCTGCCGGTTTGTTAACCGAAGTAATTTTTCCACAACTGCCAGATTTGCGTATCGATCACTGGATTAAACCGGGTATCGAAATCTCGCCGTTTTTTGATCCGATGCTTGCCAAAGTCATCAGCTATGCTGAAACCCGCGAATCAGCACATGCCAAACTGCTATCAGCACTGCAACAAATCAGTATTTATGGCATCGAAACCAATACCGACTACCTCAGCCATATTCTCAATGATGCAGCCTTTTTATCCGCCAGCATCACCACCCGTTATCTGGATAGTTTTGTCTATCAACCCAGCACCTTCAGCGTGTTATCACCGGGTACCATGACCACAGTGCAGGACTATCCGGGCAGACAAGGTTACTGGGATATCGGCATTCCGCCTTCCGGTCCTTACGATAACTGGTCATTCCGTTTGGGAAATAGTTTAATGGGCAATACAGAAGACTGCGCCGGACTGGAAATCACCTTAAGCGGCCCGGAACTGGTTTTTAACTGTCGCAGCCAGATTATTATTACCGGTGCCAGCATCGAGGCCAAACTCAATGATGAGCCGATTGAGTGCTGGCAAATCCATGCAGTGAATAGCGGCGACAAACTGACGCTGGGCCAGATAAAAGGCAGCGGTGCTCGGTCTTATCTGTTGGTGGCTGGTGGCATTCAATGTCCGAATTATCTGGGTTCACGTTCCACATTCACACTGGGTCAATTTGGCGGCCATGTCGGACGCACCCTGAAAACCGGCGATGTCATCCATTTATTGAGTGAAACACCCAAGGTTGAGGTTAAAAAACTCGCAGTTGATGTGAAACCAGAGATCACTTCTCACTGGGATATTAAAGTGATTTACGGTCCGCATGGCGCGCCTGATTTTTTCACCGAACACGATATCAACACCTTTTTTGAAACTGACTGGAAAATCCACTATAACTCCAGCCGCACCGGCATCCGACTGATTGGCCCACGCCCCGAATGGGCCAGAAGCACAGGCGGTGAAGCCGGATTACACCCATCGAATATTCATGATAATGCCTATGCCGTCGGCACCATTGATTTCACCGGCGATATGCCGATTATTCTTGGCCCCGATGGTCCATCATTAGGCGGTTTTGTTTGTCCGGCCACGGTGATTACCGCAGAACTATGGAAACTAGGCCAATTAAAGGCTGGTGACAGCGTTCGCTTTATTCCGGTGTCGATTGATACCGCCAGAGCCATGGAGCGGGCACAGCTGGCATCCATTGATCAGCTAAGTCCTCAAGTTGTCGAGGTTGTCCCAACACCAATTGGCTCACCCATCTATGACACGCTGATTTCCCCCGAAACCGGTATTGATGTCTGCTACCGGCTGGCAGGTGATCATTATCTGCTGGTCGAATACGGCGAACTGGTTCTGGATATCAATCTGCGCTTTAAAGTGCATGCGTTAATGCTGTGGTTACAGCAACAAAATATCAAAGGTTTACGCGAACTCACGCCGGGGATCCGCTCATTGCAGATCCACTATGATGGGCTGGAAATTTCGCTTGAAACCCTGGTCGGCATTCTCAAAAAAGCTGAACAGGAAATCAGCAATATCGAAGATATGGATGTGCCTGCACGTATCGTACATTTACCAATTTCCTGGAATGACGAAGCCTGTCAGCAAGCCATCGAAAAATACATGCAATCGGTTCGCCCAAATGCACCATGGTGCCCGGATAATATCGAATTTATTCGTCGCATTAACGGGCTCAGCTCGGTTGATGAAGTCAAACGTATTGTGTTTGAAGCCAGTTATCTGGTGATGGGACTGGGTGATGTTTATCTGGGCGCACCAGTTGCCACACCTATGGATCCACGCCACCGACTGGTCACCACCAAATATAATCCTGCCCGTACCTGGACCGCTGAAAACTCAGTCGGCATTGGCGGTTCGTATCTTTGTGTTTATGGCATGGAAGGACCGGGCGGCTATCAGTTTATTGGCCGGACGCTGCAGATGTGGAACCGTTATCTGAAAACCACTGAGTTTACCCAGCCGTGGCTGTTACGCTTTTTTGATCAAATCAAGTTTTATGAAGTCAGCCATGATGAATTGATGCAAATCCGTCGTGATTTTCCACAAGGCAATTATCCACTGAAGATTGAACAAACCACATTCAATCTCAAGCGCTATAACCAGTTTATTGAGCAGCACAGTGAATCAATTGACAGCTTTACCCGCCAGCGGGAACAGGCTTTTGAACTGGAACTTGAGCGCTGGAAACGTGATGGCCTGCTGCATTTTGACAGTGCCAGTGAGCCGCAAATTGTGGATGAAGCCAGCGCACCGCTTCCGGAAAATGCCATTTCGGTTGATAGCCCGCTTAACTGCAGTGTCTGGAAGGTGGAAGTGGAAATCGGCACAACGGTTAATGAAGGCGATGTGCTGATGATCCTTGAAGCCATGAAAATGGAAATCCAGATAACCGCTACGCAATCGGGCACGGTCACCGAAATAAAACGCCAGCCAGGCGCACAGGTCAGCATGGGTGATCGGCTATTAGTCATCGAATGGGAGGCACAATGATGGATATGACCATTGATGCCATCCATAAAGCCTATCGTGATGGCAGGCTATCGCCGCATAAACTGATTGATGATGTGTTGGCCCGTGCCAACGCATTTGCCGATCGCAATATCTGGATAAGCCTGTTATCGCGGGAAGCCATTCAGCCATATCTGGATAAACTGATCGGCCACTCGCCGGACAATCTGCCGTTGTATGGCATTCCGTTTGCGATCAAAGACAATATTGAATTGGCCGGTGTCGATGTCACCGCTGGCTGTGAAGCCTTTCGCTACAAAGCCGAACAATCCGCTCATGTAGTGGAATTACTGATTGCTGCCGGAGCGATTCCGATTGGCAAAACCAATATGGATCAGTTTGCCACCGGCCTGGTCGGGGTTCGTTCTCCTGACAAATGGGGTGTCTGCCACAATAGTTTTGATCCCGACTATATTTCCGGCGGTTCCAGTTCGGGGTCTGCAGTAGCGGTGGCATTGGGATTGGTGAGTTTTTCTTTGGGTACGGATACCGCCGGTTCGGGTCGGGTACCGGCCGCCTTTAATAATCTTATCGGCTTGAAACCTTCACGCGGCCTATTGAGTAATCATGGGCTGATACCGGCTTGTAAAAGTCTGGATTGTATTTCTATTTTCAGTCTGACCACCGATGATGCAAATCGTGTATTCGAAGTCACCGCAAGCCACGATGCCAAGGATGACTTTTCCCGGCCGAACAAGGACACCAATCGGCGCAACTATGGCCAAATTGCAGCCGATAGCTTTCTTTTTGCCATCCCGCAAGCCGATCAATTGCAGTTTTTTGGTAACAAAGACATTGAAACAGGCTTTTACCAAACCGTTGAAACACTGAAATCGCTAGGCGGCACCTGTGAGAAAATTGATTTTGAACCGTTTCTGACCGCGGCCAGATTGTTATATGAAGGCCCTTGGGTTGCCGAACGACGCATTGCGACTGATTCTGTCAACCGCGAAGCCATGTTGCCGGTTTTACAGCAAATTCTTGATACCCATAAAACAGCTTCAGCTGAGGATTTGTTTAACGCCGAATACCAACTGCAGCATTGCAAACAGCAAGTCTCACCGATGTTGGAAAACGTTGATTTTATTCTGACGCCTACTGCCGGGACGATTTACAAGATCGACGAAGTGTTGGCTGATCCGATTACGCTCAACAGCCAGCTGGGTTATTACACCAACTTTATGAATCTGCTCGACTGCAGCGCAGTGGCTGCTCCAGCGGGCTTTACCTCAAACGGAATGCCCTTTGGCGTGACCCTGTTTTCCAGAGCCTTCAGTGACACTCGCCTGCTATCTTATGCCAATCGGTTGCAGCAATATTTGAAACTGCCATTAGGTGCGACCGGTACACCACTACCAGAGTCTCACAGCTTAAATGCCGGAATAATGGATCGCATTCGTGTCGCCGTCTGCGGCGCACATCTACAGGGACAACCACTTAATTGGCAATTAAGTGAACGCGGTGGCAAGCTTATCCGTGCCACCCAAACTGCCCCCTGTTATCGTCTGTATGCTCTGGCAGGCGGACCGCCAGCGCGTCCTGGACTTATCCGCGATGAACTGCATGGCGAAGCCATTGAAGTCGAGTTATGGGAATTGCCCACCGCCAGTTTCGGCTCTTTTGTTGCAGGCATCCCTGCTCCATTAGGCATTGGCAAGATTCAACTGGCTGATCAGCAATGGTATACAGGCTTTATCTGTGAGCCATATGCGATTCAAGAGGCAACGGATATCACTCATCTCAAAAGCTGGCGCGCTTACGTTCAGCAGCGATAAAACACCTTCATTTTCAAAAGAGACCAAGCCGGAATCAATCCGGCTCGGCTTTCTTGTACCAGTAAAAACCAACAGTTGTTCTAGCCCTCATCGACTCTTACATTGATTCCCACTGCCAACAATGGGAGTATGTGTGTTTGTCTTTTTCATCACTAGAAGTCTATGAACAAAATTGAATACACCACGATTCGTCCGTTAAGAACATTAAACCTGCTGTCACAGGAAGAGATCCAACGCATCAGTAACACCAGTGCAGATCTGCATCGTTTGTTTCGCGATTGCGCGCTGGCAATCTTAAATACCGACAGTCATCAGGATGATGCTGAACAGATTTTTAAAACCTATGCGGATTTTGATATCAAACTGGTGCCGCAATCGCGTGGCGTGGTATTGGAAATCAAGAATGCGCCTGCACAATCATTTGTTGACGACAAGATTATTCGCGGTATTCAGGAGCATTTGTCATCAGCGCTACGTGACATTGTTTATACCGATTTTAAAATTCTGGCAGAGCAAACCTCGCCGACATCTCAGCAGATCACTGATAGCGTATTTATGATCCTGCGTAATGCCGATGCCATCAAACCAAATACAACACCCAATCTGGTGGTGTGCTGGGGCGGTCACTCCATTCCTCGTGATGAATATAATTACGCCAAACATGTCGGATACGAATTAGGTCTGCGTAATCTGGATATCATTACCGGCTGCGGTATCGGTGCAATGAAAGGCCCGATGAAAGGTGCGGCAGTGGGTCACGCCAAACAGCAAATTAAAACCGGTCGTTATATTGGTATCAGCGAACCGGGCATTATTGCTTCTGAATCACCGAATGCGATTGTTAATGAACTGGTGATCATGCCGGATATTGAAAAACGCCTCGAAGCCTTTGTCCGCTTAGGTCATAGTTTTATTGTGTTCCCCGGTGGCGTCGGCACCGTCGAAGAAATCTTCTATTTGCTGAGCATTTTACTGCACCCGGAAAACAAACAAGGTATTCCGCTGGTATTTGCCGGCCCGGAATCCTGTCGTGAATATTTCGATACGCTGGATAAATTCTTGCGTCGTTGTCTGGGTGATGAAATTGCTGAGCTGTATCAAATAGTGATTGGTGAACCGGCAACCGTTGGTCATATCATCCGAGAGTCAGTAGACAGCGTCCATGCTGCTCGCCGTGAATCACAGGATGCCTATTACTTTAACTGGCAGCTGCATATCGACCCGATGCTGCAACAACCATTTATTCCAACTCATGAAAACATGGCGTCATTACGTTTGTTTCCCGATATGCCACGCCATGAACTGGCCAGCAACTTACGTTCGGCGTTTTCCGGGATTGTCGCCGGCAACGTCAAAGCCTTTGGTATTCGTGAAGTGGCCAAACATGGCCCTTACGTTATTAACGGTGCTCCCGAACTGCTACGCGCTATTGATGATCTGTTACACAAATTTGTCCGCGAAAAACGGATGAAATTGGGTCAGGACGAACATGCTTACAAACCGTGTTACAAGCTGCTGGATTAATCCAGCAGCTTAGGGACTGGCTGTTTAACTTTCGTCGTGCAGATGAAACACTTTATTCATCACCTGCCACTTGCCATCAATTTTCAGCAGATTGAAAAAATCGGTAAAGCGATGACCGGTCCAGTTATCTGATTCGAGCCTGACGCTGGCCGCGGTGCCAACCACATCGATATGGGTAATGATTGATTTCATATCTTTGGCTGGACCATTTTCATCATTCCAGTCATACAGTCCCTGAATGGGCCCAGCAAATAAATCCGGACCGACATAACCATAAATAGTGGCATCCTGATGAAAAGCAGGTCGCATTTGTTCGCCCTTACCTGAGATAGCGCCATCAATATAATGCTGGATCACGCTGGCTATGGCTTGGTAATCACTGATTGAAACAGCGGTGTTCGACATGGGGATCTCCTGATGGTTTATGCAAAACCTCAACATACCATAAACATTTCGGGGATATTTCCCGTTAGCCCTCAGCTCAAAACGCCGTCAGGAAATGATTTTCAATTGTTTTACGTAAATCAATTCACAGGCATTGGCACCGGTATCTTCCCGGCTAAGTGAACTGCGCCAGCGCCATCCATCTTCAGCGTTTACATTAACCAGATAACCCTGCAGCGCGATTAATTGGCCGGGCCTTATCTGCTTGAGTATTCTGCCGACCTCTTCATCAGCCGGAATAAAATGCATATTGGCACTTTGAATTTCGATCTGACGACGCGGTATCGGAAACGACTGAACTTGCCAAAAATACCAGCGACCGGACTGGCGAATATTGATTTGTTTTACAACGTCGGGATCGGCCATCTTCCCCCAGCCCAACACCAAATCGGTGGGAGATAAATCAGCTTCACGGCCCAGACGATAGTCTTCTCTGGCTAATACTCGGGCTTCAAGGCTGAAATCGGCAACAGGTTGAATGGCATAATTCTTCACCAGAATGGGTGAAATGCCGGTAATCTCAGATTGTAGCGGTGCCTGCTCAATGAGAGTGTTTGGCGCGGCATAGTGAATCTCAGCCGTCGAACAATGACGCCAACCGAAAAAAATCACCACGATAATTAACAGCCAGCGCCACATGCGATTGCTCAGCTAATCATCAATTCGAAAACGTCTGGCAGCCATAACTATCAGCAGCAACACCGGAATGCCCATTAATGCCGTGAGCAAAAAGAATTGCTCATAGCCCATGCTCTCAACCATGGTTCCGGAATAACCACCGAGAATTTTTGGCAGCAAGGTCATCAGAGAACTGAAAATGGCGTATTGCACCGCAGTAAACGAGATATTGGTCAGACTGGATAAAAAGGCAATAAATGCTGCACTGGCCAAGCCGCCAGACAGGTTGTCAGCAGAAATCACGATATACAACATCACGATATCGTTGCCCATTTGCGCGAGCAGCATAAACAACAGATTGGTCAGCGCAGATAAAACAGCCCCGATAAACAGAATTCGCATCACCCCGAATCGTAATGCCAGGATCCCACCGAGGAAACCTCCGACAATGGTCATAAACAAACCAAAGGTTTTCACCACAGTGGCAATTTCCGGTTTGGTAAAGCCCATATCCTGATAAAACACATTGGCAATCACGCCCAGCACGATATCGGAAATGCGATATAAACCAATTAACAACAACAACAACAACGCCATCGACATGCCATAGCGTTTAAAGAAATCCTGCACCGGCTCAACATAGCTGCGATGCACAATGCTCTTCTGTACCCAGCCCATTAATATCAACATTCGGGCAATAATCACCGCCACAATGGTGGCCAGCACTAAACGAACCATCTCAACTGCTACAGCAGCCAACGGGCCATTATTCACCCAGGAAAGTAATTGCAATCGCGCCTGTACCGCCCAATCACCGGTAAGGTAAAAACAGCCAATAAAACCACTGATGGATAAAGCAAAGGTCAGCATCAAGCCCAGATAATCTCGCTTGCGATCTTCATGAACCTTTTTATTCACCTCAGGCTCAGGGCTTAACAAGGTGGTAACCACCCCGATCAGCATCAGCGCCGCCATAATCAAATAGCTTTGTCGCCACGCCAGGTAGTCATATTCGCCCATTTCCGAACCGAAATAACTGGCCAGCATTAACGCACCGGCCCCGGCCATCAACATACCGATTCGATATCCGGCGATATAGCTGGCAGACATTAACGCCTGCAAACGGACATCAGCAGATTCGATACGATAGGCATCAATCACCACATCCTGTGTCGCGGCAGAAAAACCCAGTAAAACAGCAGCAACAGCCATTAATGTCAAGGAATGCGTTGCCGGATCTACCATCGCCATCAAGATAATCGAAGTGATAATCATCAATTGCGACAGAAATAACCAACTGCGTCGTCGACCCAACAAACGATTCAGGATCGGCAGCGGCAGAATATCCAGCAGCGGCGCCCAGACAAATTTGAATGAATAACCCAACGCCGCCCAGCTGAAATAGGTTACTGCGCTGCGGTCAACACCGGCTTCACGTAACCATAAACTGAGTGAAGAAAAAATCAGTAATAACGGCAGACCCGCCGCAATACCGAGAAACAGCATAGTCACGACTTGTGGGGTAAGAAAAGCCCGCAGACTTTCCTGCCAGGAACGGATACTTGCAATCAAACGTAAGCTCACTGATGAGGTTTAATCCGCTAAAGTAACATTGACGCCACCTGCAATCCACTCTGAAATGTCCGTCAGTTCGAGATTGAAATATCTGCCCCACATCTTCACCGCGATTATGAGAAAATACTGAGAACTCACTAACACCATATATCAATGGCCAAACAACGAAAAATCATACACGTCGATATGGACGCTTTTTTTGCTTCGGTAGAACAACGCGATTTTCCCGAACTCAAAGGCAAACCACTTATCGTCGGCGGTCAGCCTGACAGTCGTGGGGTGGTGGCAGCATGCAGCTATGAGGCACGTAAATTCGGTATTCATTCTGCGATGTCTTCGGCGCGAGCTTATCGGCTTTGTCCGCAAGCGATTTTTGTGCGGCCCCGCTTTGAAGCCTACCGGGAAGCCTCCGATAAAATCCGTGAGATTTTCTGGCGCTATGCCTCAGAAGTTGAACCGCTATCACTTGATGAAGCCTATCTGGATGTCACTTACACAGAAGCCTTTAACGGTTCCGCCACCTTAATTGCCAAAGCCATCAAAAATGAAATCCTCGCCGAAACCCAGCTCACCGCCTCGGCGGGTGTTTCCTATAATAAATTCCTCGCCAAAATCGCCTCAGATATGGATAAACCCAATGGCCTGTATCTGATTC
The DNA here is from genome assembly GCF_030651745.1 of Methylophaga sp. The sequence continues at coordinate 10,953 of NZ_JAUSCC010000086.1, read as the reverse complement.
GCCCAGAACAAGGCCAGGACTTTGTCAGCAAACTACCGATTGGCAAATTTCATGGCATCGGCCCCGCCACCGAAGCCAAAATGAAAAATCTCGGCATCCACACCGGCAATGACCTAAGACAAAAAACCTTAACCGAACTCAACGAACGATTCGGCAAATCAGGCCAGTATTATTACAACATCGCCCGTGCCATTGACGAACGCCCCGTCCGCAGCCAACGCATCCGAAAATCGCTAGGCAAAGAAACCACCTTCGCTGAAGATATTCTCTCCATTCCTGAGCTGACCAACATCCTGTTGGGCCTCGCTGAACAAGTGATTGAAAGCTTATCCAAACGCAACATGCAAGGCAGAACCGTTACCGTTAAAGTGAAATACGCTGACTTTCAACAAGTCACTCGGGCACAAACGCTGGAACACAGTATTGGCTTTGCTGATTTGCAGGAATGGATTCCGAAATTATTAGCACGGACGGAGGCTGGTGATAAACCGGTTAGATTGGTGGGGTTGAGTTTGAGTGGGTTTGATTTGCCGGTGACTGTTGAAAAGAGGCAGGCGCAGTTGGATTTTAAGTTAACCTGGAAGTAAACGATATTTTTGATAATTCTCCATTTATCAAAAACTATAATCAGCTATTAATCTGAGATGGTTGTAGTATTGAAATCAAAAACCTGAGTTAATAGTTGTAAGTCAAATGCTCACCTTGTAAAAACTGCAACTGAAAATATATTGAAATTAATGGTTTATCCACTTATTATTCCCTAGCTTTGATAAGGATGGAGGTTATGGAATGACACAAAATAAGTGGCCGGAAGATTATCCCACACACTTAACTATTCCCCCTTCAAACGCAACCCCAATTGAGGCATATCTTTTTAGATTTGTTCAAAACTCTCCCCCTGTTGCTGATGACTTTCTTCCAAGCTATAAAGATCCTAAACAAAAACATCTGATTAATAGAGATGAAATACGAAATAAGCCGGAATTTTATGGCACGTCATTTTTTAACTCAGAAAATGCAATCAGAGCAAAAAAAGAAGAAAGTCCTGAGAGATTTAAAAATGAGGAAGTTGCTGCTGGATATATCTTGGAAAATCACGGTCTAGCCTTGAGGAAAAGCAAGCATATTACTGTGTGGTTATATGAGGGCCAATTCCCAAATGGTTTTGAATTAATATGAAAAAATCTGATCTTGAATTCAAGAGATGTTGCTTCGGAACATTGTATTATCACAATGTTTATAGCTTCTATGACCAACCGATTATATTCAGTGCACTAAACGAATATGATCAAATTTATTTTTGTTATAGCCTGGGCTGTGATGATACACACGATAGATGGCTTATAACTCCGGTATCTGCAGAGAGAGCCAATAAACTTGAACAAAAAAGCATTCCTATAATTGATGTTATAAAACAAACTGGCCAATCTCGAATATTAGTTCTGAAAGAGGATCTTGAGACCGGCCAGATACTACAAGAAGAGCAGAAATCAAAAAATCTACCCTTTTTATTACCCAATAATACTATTTTCATTAGTGAAAATATTAATGTTGATGGGAAACGCAAACATACTCATCGGATTCGCATAGCCAAAAATAACAACAACGATATCGTTTCCGAAACATTAAATGAAGTATCAGAAGCATTTAGTCGTTTTTGCAAAAACTATTTAAAAAATTTCGACTTGTCATCCCAATTTTTTGCAAAAGATGCCTTGGCTGGCTCATTCGTATATAGAGTTAAAGCCGATAACCTAGAAGAGTTCAAAACAAAGGGATATGAAGCTTTAATAAAGATTAGTAGTAAAGAAGAGTTTATTGAGGCATTAGACAATAAAGATATAGACCTAAGAACTGTTCACAGATTATTTTCACTCATATTATCTAATAAATTAAATATTCAACTCATAGATGAAGAGTCTACCGAACCAGTCGTAGACCTTACTCATCAATATGTTGAAGAGTTAATTGAAGAAGTGAGCGATAGGCTTGGAACATATTTAGACAGTACAATGGTGCCTCAAGCTGATAGCTTAGAAAGGCTTAAATTGTATCTACAAATATTAGAGCAAAACGGATTTGTAACATCTGAGTTGTTAAATATGGCTCCACGACAAGTAAGTTATTACAGGGATGCATGTGAAATATTAGGTTTAATCCATGATTACTCGAAACTTACTCCTATCGGTGCCAAGGCTCTTCACTCTCCAACCGAGCAAGAATACATTAACGTTATTCAACGGCAGTTCGAGGAAACAGAATGTGGGTTCCTTTGGATGAGAAATCAGAATGTGAATAATATTGTCGATATCAACGAAGAAACTGCCACCGAATTCCTTATTCATAACTGCAATGGACTTAGTGATTCGACAAGCAGTAGAAGAGCACAAACGCTTAAAGCATGGGTAAGAAAATTTAAAGAATTTGTTTAATCGTATCTATTCTTTTTTTAGTTATGCCGACCGCGTCAGAGTTGATGTCGTTTCCTTTAAATATTCTATTTAATTCTACAGAAGCACATCCCACAAAACCGACGCCACAAAATGGATCAATAACCATTTGCCTGACGGAAGTGCTTTGAAGAATCAGTGTTTTAGCTAAATTTATCGGCTTCTCAGTAGGGTATCCTCTCCAAATCCTTTTTTCGCTCAATATGTCTGGAATAGATAAATCATTGAGCTTCCTCTTGCCTTTTTCAAAAAACAAAATAAATTCATATCTCGCTCGATAATGATATCCCATGCCAATCGCCATTTTGTCCCATATAATTGGTTTCCAAAATTTAAAGCCAACAGACTCCGCTATTGGTTTAATAAAGAAAGCCGTTTCTTGATCACAAAAAAGATAAAAGTGACTGTTATTTTTGAGTACTCGATAAATTTCAATAAGAAGCTCTTCAAATCTTGAGTTTGGAAAAATTTCAAACCATGGGTTACTAGATGATTTGCTATTTTTTAGTCTAGTGGTTGTACCGATTTTTCGATGTTTTTCCAAAGACTCGTATGGAGGATCCGTTATGACTAAATCAACAGATCCTCCTTCAAGACTTTTCAGCCAATGAACAGCATCTTCACTACTTAATTGATACGTTTCATGTGTTGGACTATCAAGCCTTGTATTCAAAGTTGGCATTTCCATTTAATATTTTGTGTATGAAATTATACACATGTCACAGACCATAACATTCCCAAAAGCCCGTAGTTTGGGTTGAGCTTGCGAAACCCAAAAAATCAAAATGTTTTTGGCACAAAGTTTCGCCCTATGGGGCGAGTTCATTTTCTTTGTTTGCCCAAAGAAAACGAACCAAAAGAAAAGGCACCCCTTGTGCTGGCCTGCGGCTTCCCGATAAAAATGGCTATCTCAGGGAAATCGAAAAAACTCGCTGCGCTCAAACATTCCGATTTCTGCTCCTGAGACAGCCATTTTTATCGGCAGCACAAAAGGGGATTTCGGGGACTTAACTGAACATTCATTCCCTGATCGCCCTTATGCGAAGCCGAGCATCGCAGAGCTGGTCGGATCAGCATGACGGCTGTTTGAGCGCAGCGAGTTTCCGTCATGCCCGACCAGATCGAGAAGCGCAGGGAACCCGCAGGGCGAGTATGGGCTGCCCTTTTCTTTGGTTCGTTTCTTTTGGGCAAGCAAAATAAATGAACGCCCAGCGGCAGCGACAAAGTCGAAAACCTCAATCAGATTGTTGGGTTTCGTTCCTCAATCCAACACCCACTGTTTTAAATCCTGCCTGCGCGGGAATGACAGCTTTCTGTTGAGATTAATTGCATTTATCCAAATCTAACAAGCAACATGGATTAATTTAAGATTTTGATTTAAAGCGATTTTTCAAAATTTTAAAACGGCTGAGAGCACATTTCACAAAATTGCCATCCTTGTGCTTGAATTGCTTCTTCAAAGCTTTTTTAACTTCCCAAGTACCTTTATAACCATTCGGAAATACTACTAAATCACCGGCCTTGAATGTCGTTGCGGGGCCACCATCAGCAGGTGTCATGACGCATTCACCTTCAACAATAAACGCTACTTCTGTGGTTACAAATGCCCAAGGGAAGACAGAGACTTCTTTTTGCCATGTAGGCCAGTGAGCAACGCCCAATTCTTTTAAACGTGCTGCACTAGGGTTGCTATCAACTGTAATTTCTTTCATTTATCTTCCTAAAATTTAGATTTACTCCCAAAGTTTGAATGATTTGGGATGACTCATTGTGTTTTGCTGGGCCTATTTTGCCTGCCTTTTAACGATAAACCGAATTTATCGACCGTCTGTCATGTTAAAACAAGGCCAATTTGCCATAATGCCCCTTTCCTTTTTCATTTGAAGTGCTTATGCAAACCGTCGGGCAACCCGCGCTGGAAGTGTTACAAAACGTATTTGGTTTCAGTGCTTTTCGTCATAACCAGCAAACAATCGTTGATCATGTGATTGCCGGAGGCGATGCCTTGGTACTGATGCCGACCGGTGGCGGTAAGTCCTTGTGTTACCAGATTCCGGCATTAATCCGTCCTGGCACTGGAATCGTTGTGTCACCACTGATTGCCTTAATGCAGGATCAAGTGATGGCGCTGCAACAACTGGGAGTAAACGCGGCTTTTTTGAATTCCAGTTTATCGGCAGCCGAAGCCCGTGATGTTGAAATGCAGCTCGAAGCCGGGCAGATCGATTTACTGTATATGGCACCCGAACGTTTATTAAATGAACGTACGCTGGCGATGCTGTCACGTATTCCGGTATCGCTATTTGCCATTGATGAAGCGCATTGTGTATCGCAATGGGGTCATGATTTCCGGCCCGAATATCAGCAGCTGAGCATGCTGCATGAACGTTTTCCAACTATCCCGCGTATCGCCCTGACCGCCACAGCCGATAAACGCACTCGTGTTGAAATCATCGAACAACTCAACCTGCACGATGCCAATGTCTATCTGAACAGTTTCGACCGAAGTAATATCTTTTACGCAATTGCTGAAGCCAATCAGGCCAAACAACAGCTTTGGCAGTTTATTGAAAGTCAGCATGCCAATGACGCCGGGATTGTCTATTGTCTGTCGCGGAAAAAAGTCGAAGCCATTGCCGAGTGGCTGACCGATCAAGGTCGGGTTGCTTTGCCTTATCACGCCGGTTTGTCGTCACAAATGCGAGCGCAGCATCAGCAACGATTTTTGCGCGAAGAAGGCGTGATTATTGTCGCCACCATTGCCTTTGGTATGGGCATTGATAAACCCGATGTGCGCTTTGTAGCGCATTTGAATCTACCAAAAAATATCGAAGCCTATTATCAGGAAACCGGCCGCGCTGGCCGTGATGGTTTGCCAGCCAATGCCTGGATGGCCTACGGCCTGCAGGATGTGATCACCTTGCGCCAGTTTATGCAGAATTCCGATGCGCCGGACCTTATCAAACGGGTCGAACATCACAAACTGGATGCCATGCTGGGTTTATGCGAATCCATTCACTGCAGACGACATGCTTTGTTGGCATATTTTGATGAAGTCTCACCAGAAACCTGCGGCCAATGTGACAACTGCCAGAATCCGCCAGAACATTTTGATGCCACCGAAGTTGCTCAAAAAGCCTTGTCATGTGTGTATCGAACTGACCAGCGTTTTGGGGTGAATTACTTAATCGATGTGTTGATTGGCAGCGATGATGAACGTATCAAAACCAATCAGCATGATCAGCTCACCACTTTTGGTATTGGTGCAGATCTCACAGCCACGCAGTGGCGCGGTATTTTTCGCCAACTGATTGCCACCGGCTATCTTGATATTGATATCAATCGCTATGGAGCGCTGCGTCTGACTGAAAAATGCCGGGCAATTTTACGCGGCGAGCAAAAATTACTGCTACGCAAACAACAAGCCAAACAAACGCTCAATAAAAAGGATAAAAAACAATCCGCCGTGCGACCTCAGGATCAGGAGCTCTGGGAAGCGTTACGCCAGTTACGTTCTGATATCGCCAAGCAAAATGGCGTGCCGCCATTTGTCATTTTTCATGACACCACCCTGCAGGAAATGTGTCAGACCCGCCCTGGCGATATGCAAGCTATGTCACGTATTTCCGGGGTTGGCACCCAAAAGCTGGAGCGTTATGGTCAGCAGTTTTTGGCCGTGGTCCAGCAATATCCGTTATCGGAATTATTGAATAACGGCTTACGTGACACGGTGAATCAGACGTTGATGCTGCATGAACAAGGCTTGAATCCCGAGCAGATTGCCAAACAACGCGAATTAAAAGTCAGCACGGTATACAGTCATCTGTCAGATGGCATTGAAGCCGGGCTGCTGGATGTTAAAAATGTGCTGGATCTGCAAGATAACGAATTCAATGAAATCATCTCGACCATTGAATCATTAGGTGATGAAGCTGATAGCTTAAAAAACGTTTTTGAAGCGTTGGATGAAGCCTATGATTATGGGGTTATTCGTTGTGTTAGGGCTTCGATTTATTAATATTTTCAGCAGCTAAGTTTGACGCAGAAGCTGTCTAGGGAATGGCGTGGATGCCGTGAACCAGCTTATTGCTATCCCCAACCAGTCCGAAGGACTTCATCACTCAGATTTCGCATGAATGCGAGTCAGGGAATTGCGTGCCCAATTCCCTAACAACCCAAGGGCACCCCTTGTGTTGGCCTGCGGCTTCACTGCGTTGCGTTTTTTGTCAGGGAGACTCACCAAACTCGCTTCGCTCAAACAGGTAAGTCTCTAATCCTGACAAAAAGCCGCTACTCGTCAACACAAAAGGGGATTTTGTCGCCAACCTCAACGGTTTTCCCTAACGCCCTTATGCGACGCCGAGCATCGCAGAGCTGGTCGGATCAACATGACGGTTGTTTGACCGAAGGGAGTTTCCGTCATGCCCGACCAGATCGAGAAGCGCAGGGAACCCGCAGGGCGAGCATGGGCTGTCTTTTTGTTTGGTTCGTTTATTTTGGGCAAACAAAAGAAATGAACTCGGGCTTTAGTCCGACATTGCTAAGTTGGAAGTCACAATACAAGTTATGGGGCGATTCGGGTGTAACCCATGTAGTTGAATTAAACTGTTACCGATGTATGTGAACCGTATATGCCCTTTTGTTTGGTTCGTTTATTTTGATTCGCGACATACATGTCGCTCGCCCTTCGGGTGCCTCCGGCATCCAAATTCATTCCTGATGAATTTATGGGCAAGCAAAATAAATGAACGCCCAGCGGCAGCGACAAGGTCAAAAATATTAATCAGATTGTTGGGTTTCGTTTCTCAACCCAACCTACCCTGGATTAAGATTCAAGCCGCTTAATTTTATCCACCAACTCCTGAGATTCCTCAGTAAGCACAGCAAACTTTCGCATATCACCATTTCGTTGCGCCAACATTGCCTGATGCTGTTTTTCAGCTAATTGCTTTTTCAGTTTTTTGACCGGGTCTGACTTAAAGAATGAAAACATGATTTGTTTCTCAGTGATAGGTGCTAATCAGAGAGAAACAAACCAGGAAAGTTCATTATTTTGGGAGTTCGTAATCGTAATCAATAGTCAGCGGTGCATGATCTGAGAAGCGTTCATCTCGATATATGTCACTGGCTTTGACTTTGCCTTTTAAGCTTGGGCTCAGGATATGGTAATCAATACGCCACCCTGTGTTATTAGCCCAGGCCTGGCCGCGGTTTGACCACCAGGTGTACTCATGTTCGGCTTGCGGTAGTTCACGAAACGCATCGACAAAATTCATCTCGTAAAACAACTTGTCCAGCCAGGCACGTTCTTCTGGTAAAAAGCCGGAGTTTTTCTGGTTGCCTCTCCAGTTTCGGATATCTTCATTTTTATGGGCAATATTCCAATCGCCGCAAATGATGTAATCCCGGCCCGAATCTTTCATTTCCTGCATTTTGTTTTCAAAAAAAGCCATGCAACGGTATTTGGCTTGTTGGCGTTCATCACCAGAGGTACCTGACGGCAGATACAACGAGATAACACTGAGCTTACCGAATCGGGCTTCGATATAACGGCCTTCAATATCGAATTCAGCGTTACCCATACCTGTGATGACTTCGTCCGGTTTTTGTCGACTGTAAATGGCCACACCGCTGTAACCCTTTTTAACTGCATCGTGGTAATAGCAATGGTAGCCTTCCGGAGTAAAAATATTGTCTTCAAGTTGATGTATTTGCGCTTTAGTCTCTTGAATACACACTACGTCCGCGTCTTGCTTGGTTAACCAGACAAAGAATCCTTTTCGTGCAGCGGCTCGGATCCCATTCAAATTCGCTGTTATAATTCGCATCATTCACTCGTACTTGAAAAAAGAAAGCATCATACCATTTACAAATGGTAGCAAAATCAGGATAATGCCCGGTTCATATACAAATAGCTGATTCTTAGGAGAAACACTTTGGCAAACTCAGCACAAGCAAAGAAACGCGCCCGTCAGGCAGAAGTTAGCCGTCAGTTAAACGCTAGTCAGCGTTCTGCGATGCGTACTAAAGTAAAAGCAATTAGAAAAGCGATTATCGCTGGTGATAAAGAACAAGCAGTTGCTGCATTTAAAGCGGCTGTACCAGTTCTGGATCGTATGGCTCGCAAAGGCATCATCCACAAAAATACAGCTGCTCGTGGCAAAAGTCGTTTAAATAACGCTGTCCGCGCAATGTAATTGACTGTTCTATAGAATCAGCTAAAAAAAACCGGCTCTTGCCGGTTTTTTTATGTCTGTAATTTTCTGGTTTATCCGGTCACAACCAAGTTATCACGATGAATTAACTCTGGCTCATCAACATATCCCAGCAAACTTTGAATCGCCTGGCTGGGTTGTCCCATAATTCTTACGGCTTCATCGGCATTGTAATTCACCAGACCACGGGCCACTTCACGCCCCTGTAAGTCGGTACATAAAACCAGCTCACCACGGGTAAATTGACCATCTACCTGACGTACACCTACCGGTAAAATACTACGACCATGCTGTTTGATTACTGCTACGGCGCCATCATCCAACATTAATCGGCCCTTGGGAATCAAATGTCCGGCAAGCCACTGCTGGCGTGCTTTAATCGGTTTGATATCCGGCCATAATAATGTGCCAACGCCCTGCCCTGCTGCCAGATGACGTAAATTCAACGGATGTTTGCCAGATAAAATCACGGTGGTCGCACCAGAGCGAGCTGCACGTCTGGCCGCTGCTAATTTGGTTGCCATACCGCCACGGCCTAATTCACCTTTGCTATCACCGGCCATACCGTCGAGATTTGGATTGTTGGCTGCGGAAGCTGCCAACATTCTGGCATTGGGATTTAAACGCGGATCACTATCAAATAAGCCATCCTGATCGGTGAGAATGACCAACACATCGGCTTCAACCAGATTGGCGGTCATTGCCGCTAACGTGTCATTGTCACCAAAACGAATTTCATCGGTCGCGATGGTATCGTTTTCATTAACCACTGGCAGAATGCCCATTTCTAAAAGAGTATGTAATGCGCTGCGGGCATTCAAATGACGGCCACGATCGGCTAAATCAGAATGGGTCAGTAGAATTTGGGCAGTATGAATACCATGTTGCTCACAAGCAGTAGCGTAAGCATGGATAAGACCCATCTGACCGACACTGGCTGCGGCTTGTAATTGATGCAAAGCATGTGGACGCCGACGCCAACCCAGTCTCTGCATACCTGCAGCAACGGATCCGGAGGTGACCAATACAATTTCTTTGCCCTGCTTTCTTAACTCGGCGATTTCACCACTTAACCAGTGAATGCGATCCACATCCAAACCTTCTCCAGGCTTGGTCAATAAAGCACTACCAATTTTAATCACCCAACGTTTGGTTGATAAAAGTTGCTGATGCGGATGTTCCACAATTATTCCTCAATGGGGTTAGCGGGAGGCTGCTCACTCTGACGTAAATCATCCAGATATTGCATGATATCTTCACACAACTTTGTGCAACCTTCACCAGTCTGTCCACTGATTTTATAGACTGGGCCTTGCCAATTGAGTCGAGTCAAGACTTCCTGTGTAAGTTCGTCACGGATATCATCCGGAACCAAATCCATTTTATTCAGAATCAGCCACTGCGGCTGCTTGCCCAGCGCATCACTGTAATGAAGTAATTCACGGTTAATGATATTAACGCTTTCTACTGGATCCTGTTTTACATCAACGGGTGCCATATCAACCAGATGTAATAACAAACGAGTGCGCGTTAAATGTTTCAGGAACTGGATACCTAAACCGGCGCCTTCTGCTGCGCCTTCCACCAGACCGGGAATATCGGCAATAACAAAGCTGCGCACATCTTTCAGCGTTACCACGCCAAGGTTTGGATGCAATGTAGTAAACGGATAATCAGCTACTTTGGGCTGAGCGGCAGAAACCTGACTGATAAATGTCGATTTTCCGGCGTTGGGTAAACCCAGCAATCCAACATCAGCCAGTAATTTCATTTCCAAACGCAAAGTGCGTTCTTCGCCTGGAGTTCCATCTGATGTTTGACGTGGAGCGCGATTGATACTGGATTTATAACGGGCATTGCCCAGACCGTGCCAGCCACCTTTTGCCACCATCAGTTTATCGCCATGCTTAGCTAAATCACCAATTAACTCATTGGTGTCTTCATCCCAGGCTTCGGTGCCAACCGGTACTTTGATAATTAAATCTTCACCGCGGGCGCCACTGCATAGTTTGCCGCGACCATGTTCACCGCGTTGCGCTTTAAAGTTACGTTTATAGCGGAAATCAATCAGCGTATTTACTTGCGTGTCTGCCAGCAAATACACATCGCCACCGTCGCCACCATCACCACCATCCGGACCACCGAAAGGGATATATTTTTCACGACGAAAGCTCAGGCAACCATTACCGCCGGCACCCGCGCTGATTTTTATTTTCGCTTCATCAACAAATTTCATACTGCCGACCAGATAATTTTTTAATAATTGCCACAAACAAAAAACCCCGCAT
>NZ_JAUSCC010000085.1 GCF_030651745.1 Methylophaga sp. | reverse complement strand
TCCCAAAACGCCAGAATATTTCTTTTGGTCGTCTTCGGAATATGTTGATGAGAATGGTGGTCATAACGGCTGGGCCATAAGTTTCCGACATGGCTTAGTTGGCCCCTATCACAGTAACTTTATGCGTGATGCCCATGTGCGGTTGGTTAGCACCTTGACCTCGGCTAAAACTTTAATAAACACATGGTACGCGGGTACATCTTATATCGGTACAGTGACCACCCAAGGAGTGACATGGCATTGCAGTGATGGCATTTGCAAGCTTAGCGGAGAATACGGTACCGGCCTGAACATGGCCGCCTGCAAGATGCTTTCAAGCAAAGTAGGTGGCCTCAGCTTTTACTACGATGAAACTGGCATGACTTGGAGTACCACACAAAATTCTGCTCTGCTGGAGGAGTGTAATAGCCACTAATATTAAGCTGGGTTCACCTCTAGTAATTCACTTAAGCTAGACAGTTTTTTATGACAACTAACGCTTATAAATTTCAGGCTTTTATTCAGCTAATCCTCTCAACGGCAATTTTGGGCAGGAGTGCTGTAGCGTTTTGGGTAGAACACAACAAGGCCGCCACCATGCAGGCATTTCTTGCCGAGCTGGACAGCTTTTGTGAAGACCGGCGCAAGCACTGGCAACACCCAGGCCGCTACAACGGCGCATTAGGTATCTTGGGCAGTTGTCGGGTGCAGTGAAAGAGTGTGATTAGAACGATTTATGAAGTGAAACACCTGGAGATACTAATGAACCCACCCAGATTATTTGTTTTGCGATTGCTCATTGTTTTTTCATTTGCGTGGGCGACCTCAGTCTTTGCTGGTGATGATTGTGTGAACTGTGGGACGGAGCTTTCGGTGAATTTTGAAAAGAAAGTTGACCCCGAAGTTATGCTGCTTATTTGTGCGGGCTTCAATGCTGGTCAGTTAGATTCAGCAAGAAATAACGGTATAAAGTTTTACGGAAGTGTTGAGAATTTCTACTCTCAAATGCATCAAATACAATGTCCGACTAATGCCCCTTCTCCTATCTATGATGGAGTAGATTTTGCTCCGGCCGTTGATGGTTACACGCAAATGTTTAGAGATCTAGCAAAGCTTCCGCCAGAAGTAAGGGCCCGACTTTTGAATAGGCCGACATCAGGGCGGAGAAAAGAGACAATTCTAGATCTTTTGGATCGAAGAATGAAGTTCGCTGCAGGTGCTGATAATGTTGTAACGCTTTATCAAGACATGAGAGTGAAGTTTATTGAACTTGGAGCAAAGAAAGTTAGCGAGATGACACCTGAAGAGTTGGCTATTTATAAATAAGCGTATCTGAAAAAACACGAATTTAGGGAACACCGGATGAACCTGGTTAAATTGTTTGTTCTATTTCTTTTACCGATATCTCAAATTACCTTGGCAACAACGGTCTTTGCTGATGATGCTTCTGTGCAGAATGGGACTGAGCCTCCGGTGAGTTATGAAGAGAAAGTTGACCCAGGGCATACACTGCTTATTTGCTCGGGCTTCAATGCTGGTCAGCTAGATTCAGTAAGAAAAGACGGTATAAGACTCTATGGAAGTGTTGAGAATTTCTATTCACAAATGTATCAGATGCAATGCCCGCCTAATGCGCCTTCGCCTATATATTCTGGAATCAATGTTCGAGCGACAGCTGATGGCTACCCGCAAATGTTTAGAGACCTGGCTAAGCTGGCACCAGAGGTGAGGTCGCGACTATTAAATAGACCGACATCTGGACGCAGAACAGAGACGATTCTGGACTTAATAGATAGAAGAATGAAGCTTGCTGCTGGTCTTGATGATGTTACAGAACTTTATCAAAACAAAAGAGCGAGATTTATTGAGCTAGGAGCAAAAAAAGTTAGCGAGATGACAGCTGATGAGTTGGCTGTCTATGAGTAAGCATGCTCAATGCTTCGAGCTTTGGACTCAGGTCTACTTTTGTAGAGAATCAAAAAATGTTAACCCTTGCCACGAATGACTAGGTGAGTAGGAGTCAGGGGATGTTACAAGTCTGGGCTATAAATCGTCGAGGATTTTGATAATGAAGTTTGCTTTGAGTGTGTTGCTACTCATTACCACCTGCCAGTTTGTTTTTGCTGATGAGGTGTTTGATGATGTTCTGACCAAAGCCCAGTCGGGTCATACCGATTATCAATACAAACTGGGAAGTTTGTATGAGAAAGGCCTAGGCGTTGCGCTGGATCACGAAAAGGCTGTGAGCTGGTACACCAAAGCGGCAAAAAACGGTCAGGCCGATGCGCAATGTAACCTGGGCGCTATGTATCTCTACGGCCTTGGTGTTAATCAGGATTCTCAAAAGGCTCTGAGCTGGCTCACCAAGTCTGCTGAACAAGGTCGGGCCTGTGCTCAATTCTATCTTGGCCTTATGTATGCCAACGGTCTGGGCATTGAGCGGGATGATAAACAAGCAGTTGATTGGTACACCAAGGCCGCTGAACAGGGGCTCGCGGATGCCCAATACAATCTGGGGCTTTTATATGAGAACAGCCAAGGCGTTACAAAAGATGATGAGAAAGCAGTGAGTTGGTACACCAAAGCGGCAGCAGCTGGGCATGCAGAGGCTGCCAAGCGGAAATGAGAATTGTAATGCTTTTTATTTTTTTACTAGCCTCATTAACCGGAGAAAACTGGGGCTCTTTATGATTGAACAGGTCAACCCTACATTCGCAGGTAATTTCAGGTGCAGTACCTTTCAATACCGTTTAAAGGCCAGGTTTTTTCTCGTCTTGTTGTTTATGGTGTTGTTGCCGGGGGGGGCTGCCGCACAAAATAAAACTGCAGAGGGCGACGGGAGCAGTGAACATCGATACCAAGGAGAGTTCACTATCAATCTGCAAGGGCGCACGGTCACAGATCCAAGGACCCAAACATCCCTTCCGATTGCAGAGGTCAAGGTTCAATGGGCGATGTGGGTGTTAATGGGGCAGCCAGTCAAGACCTTCGTTGCTAATTACAGTCTCCAAAATGCTGGAATGATCACCACTTCCGGTGTTGCCAGCTGCTGGAATGGAGAAGTGACAGTTGATAAGGGACGCCAAACATTTTGGATACAAACATCTGGAACCGAAAAAAAACCACTGGGTGAAATTTTTTCTACGTCGGTTTTCCGTGCATGGTTTATCAGCAAAGATCCCAAGCAGGCAGCCCTTTCTTCGCTGCTGAACAAAAACCACAAAGTTTTTATCGACTTCAAACCCGACTCGATGGTGCCTGCTTCGCTTGGTTTTGGCATTAGTGCCCCTGGAAGTCCCGAGTGGGATCAACTTTTTCAGCGTTCCAGCTTCGGCGATAGCGTCTATCTGACTGCGGCTGAAGCCAAGGAAGTCATGCGCCGCGGCTTGAAGCTCCAAGGTATTGAACTAATCGAGCCACATCTGAATGTGTCGACTGCCTTGGCACGGCATAATCAACAGGTTCGCATCGATTGCGAGGAAGAGCGCAAAGCGAAAACCAACGTCCAACCAGACGATAAATCGCCCAGCCTCACGGACAAACTGAATGCAAGATTGGCCGGTGAACAGGTCAAATCGGAATCATCTGTTGCAAATGAAAAGGCTAAACCAGACTCACCTATTACAAATGAAAATCCCCAATCAAGCGATAAGTTGTCCAGCCTGACGGATCGACTTAATGCGCGACTGGTTGAAGCGGGGGCCAAATCAGGTTCATCTACCAGTAACGACTCGGGTAAAGACGTCACTCACAAAGCGGAAAATAAGAATTCGAAACGAGGTGAAGCTACTGACTCTGGTTTGGAGCCATTTTGTACTTTAGAACAACTTTATAATAGTGTTACAAGGTTCACTCACGAAAAATGCGACAAATGGGGTTACAAAGATCGTGCAGGAAATGTAGTGATTGAACCTCAGTTTGATTCTGTTAGAGAATTTCATTTCGGTTACGCCGTTGTCGAAAAAGGATACAGAACTTACTTTTTGATCGATACGACGGGAAAAACTGTGTTGGGGCGATCGTTTGATGGAATGAAAAATTTGGGTGAGTTTGGACTGCTGGCAGTCAAAAAAAATCGTCGGGCGGAGGTATGGTCCTACATTGATCTTAATGGCAACACGGTTATGGATACAGACTACGTGGAAGCATATCCGTTTGTTAATGGATATGCCCGAGTTGTGCATCGTGGTGTTGGTAAAAATACTGAGTATCTGAACCGGGATTTTAAGATGATAGCTGGTCCATTTTATAGCGGTAAAGACTTTAGCCGCCAAGGATTGGCAGTTGTAAAAACATCGCAAGTAAACCGCTTCGGAGGACACGAAGAATATCGGTATTTGAAGAAAGATGGCTCATTTATGGGATCCTACGTGAATGCATACAGCTTTAATGAGTCTGGGTTTGCGCCTGTAGCGAGAAGGAAAGGTCACGATGAAGAAGCTTGGGGAATAATTGACATCCAAGGCAAAGTCATAGTCCCACTGGATTATCGCGAAGCCCTTATCAAATATCTTGATACTGGAGAAGTAGAGTTTGAAGTATTGATTGATAGCGTTGATGACGAAGTTTACGTTCAGCGATTTAATACCCAGGGCGAGGCAGTTTCCGGGAAGGAACGTAGGGAATAACTAAGAAGAGACTAGCTCAAATGAACTTAAAACACGCCATCCTCACTTACCTGTTCCTGCTCTTAGCCAGTCCAGTAGTGATAGCACAAAACGCCGATCTGGATCAGGAAATTATCATTCAGCGGCTACTTACCAGTCTGGAAAATAAAGATCATAAGGATGTGCTGTTGCAGATCGACCGGCTCCGTCAGGTAGACCCAATGTT
Organism: Methylophaga sp.; assembly: GCF_030651745.1. The sequence continues at coordinate 6,889 of NZ_JAUSCC010000085.1, read as the reverse complement.
ATCAGGCGAGATCCTATATTACGAAGCCAGCTCAGCCTACGCTACCGGAAACAAACAACGCGCAGAGCACGCCGCACGTGCATATGTGACAAGTGTAGGTCAAAATGGTCCTAATTACAGTGCTGCACTGACCCTGCTGGCTGATCTCGAACGGGAAGTTGAGGCCCAGGAGGCGGTCAGACGTAAGCAGGAACAGGAGCAGGAAATTCTACGCAAAGCTGCGGCGGAGGCAGAGCGTAATCGACAGGCAAGTGTGGAAGCGGAACGGATGCGCCAAGCCGCTATTGCAGCAGAAGCAGAACGCAAGCGACAGGCGGCTCATGAAGCAGAGAGTATGCGGATTGCACGCATCGTTGAGCCAGCCGTGAAAAGCATACTGGCCAGCCTGAAGGAAATTCCCGGTGGTAATTTCATGATGGGAAGTGATAAGTGGCCAGAGAACCCTACACGCCTGGTAACCATCAACCCCTTCCGGATGATGGAGCACGAAGTCACTTTTGCTCAGTGGGATGCCTGTGTGGCGGCTGGCGCTTGCAGCAAGCCTGGTGATATGAAATGGGGGCGTGGTGATCAGCCAGTAATTCGGGTAAGCGGTGAAGACATCTTAGATGGTTTTATTCCTTGGCTAAATAAAACTACCGGCCAAACATTCCGGCTGCCAACCGAGGCGGAATGGGAGTATGCGGCTCGAGCAGGAACTACGACTAAGTACAGTTGGGGGGATAACATCAGTTGTTCTCACGCTCGTTATGGACGCCCGAATCCTTTGGCTCCGGATTCGCCAGCTTCTTGTGGCAATGATAAGGGGACAATGCCAGTTAAGTCCTTTGAGCCAAACGCCTTCGGTTTGTTTGACATGCACGGTAACGTTGCAGAAATAGTTCAGGACTGTATTGGATTGGGTTTGAATAATTATGAAAACTCGCCCTCGGACGGGCGTTCCGCAACAAATTTTGAGTGCGAAGCGCCATTTTCTCGTCATATGATTCGGGGGGGATCTTGGAGTAGCGAACCAGATCAACTGCGCTCAGCTTACCGAGAAGGTTACGAATTAAGTGAGGCTACTGGTTTTCGCCTAGCCCAGGACCTTTGATGAAACGCTGAGCACGTCGGAATCAACTCTATTTAAAATAGAAATTGTATGACGAAGATAAAAAACTATGCAGAACTCAAACTCTCGCAAGGGCCTAATTTTTGTAGTGAGTGTGAAATAGCCTAACGCAGGTATGCAGGGAGAGAAGGTACCAATGAGAATTGTAACGCTGTTTATTTTTTTACTAATCTCATCAACCGAGGTGCGTTCAGCTGAAATGCTTCTTACATGGGAGTCTATTGAGGAAGGTGAAGCCCAGGCCGAGGAGTGGGTTAATTCTTTGACGGAGAGTGAACTGTTGGCTTTGGGTAACATGACTCAACAGCCGGAGGAGCTGGAGTTCGTTCGTGCCTTTTATCCTTACTTGCTTCCAGAAGGTTTTTTTAATCGAAATATGGAGCTAACTTGCTACCCGTCTTTCCTTGCCTTTCAAAGTGCGAAGGATCAGAATGCATTTAAAGTGTGGGAGCAATGTATTGGAGAACTATGGAGAGATGATCCGCCGGGCCTGATTGCTCAGGCTTTGAAGGAGCTTAAACCTTAATTTTCTCCAAGAAAAACGTTATCGAATCGTTCTGGAACGCTAATCACTATTTAAGGAGCCAAGCTCAAAACTATTGCGCAAATCTCAAAGAAGCAATGATAATGTGCAGGGTTATAACCATAAGATTCAAGTGCCGTAAAAGTTAATCACTTTACCGATCAGATTACGACGAATGTGGAAAAGGAGTAAAACTTATATGGACGCAACAACTGTTCTACGTCGTCTGCTGCTTTTTTTGTTTGTAAGTTCTAGTTTGTTTATTGGCTCTGCATTTTCTCAAAGCTCCGATATACCTGCTCCAGAGCAAGCAATGTTTGTTGTTCCAAAGCTGTCTCAAGGGCCTGATTTCCAAGTTTTCTCACTAGCTGTCTCACAAGGACAAGGTAGTTCTTTAGTTAAGCTTCTAAATGACTATTCCTATTACCAACGGGCACTGGTGTTGCCATCAACCAGTATGCGGATGAATGGTTCTGTTATTCATGAAGAGATATTGGCGCTCAAGAAGCGTGAGCACCCAGATAAAGATGGTTTACTGAATCGGCCGACTTTAATCATAGGTGGTAAGTTATCGTCATCAGACAATTCACCGCTAGTCGATTTTATCCAATTAAGGTTGCCTGATGTGCGGTGGGAAAATCAGCAAGACCCCGTTTCGGAATTTATTGTAAAGGCAAAGGTTGTTGGTGGCAGTGAAGAGCTTTCAATGCAGACATTTACTCACACACCAGTGCCCATATGGGTCCATGACCGACTGCCCTTTGGATTTAACAGTTTATTGCCCCAAGGGCTCCCTGATGAAAAAACAAGTCATATTGTCGATTTCCCCATTAAGAGTTACCAATTAATGTTTGCGATAGAGCTGAATAAAGCCATACAAAATGGCGGCACGATACAGTTCTCGGTGTATGAAGTGACTTATGATTATAGAGAAGCATATGACCCATACGATGATGAGGTCTATCTCGAGGTTGATACTAAGCAAGGAAATCAGTTATACGAGATAAACTATACTTTTGAAGATGACCCACATAATGCCGCTGATAGAAATCTAAAGGCCATAATCGGCAATGGTATTAATGCATTAAATAGAGGCGAAGGCTTTTATGTCGGGCCGGTTCAAAACTAAATGATTACAAAATTAAAGTGGGTTCTATCGATACTTTGGCGAGTGCCGGTAACGTTGTTAATTGCAATAATTGGTTACGCTATTTTTACAGGTGTACTGGTTAAAGTTAGGGATGGCGTTAGCAATGAATGGTACACCGTTAAAAAGCTCGCTGTGCTCATCGAGCACTATGATAGTTATGTTTCGACTAATAAAAATACTAACCTTGAGATTCAAACTATCGACTTATCAAATGGCGAATACCTGATTTTCAATGAGGGTACTAAGAATGAGCGCTATGTCTTTACACTCAACTTACCAAATGATTCACATATTTCAACGCGCGAGTTACACAGCAAAACGATACCCACTGACTTTGAAAAAGTCCCACTGTATAGGCTCAAAGAAGATCTCAGTATTTACGCGATTGATCCTCGTGTTCAATATGAAGAGTTTAAAGACGTTGGTGCTTATATAGTCAATTTTATTTTTTCTTTTTTTGGGATCATTATGGGCGTTGTTTTTTTCATGAGGATGGGTTTTTGGGTATGGGAAAAACACCAGCCTCTTGAATATTCAGCACAACAAAAACTCAAAACGGCTGCTCCGGCTTCTGCTCAAGAATCAACCAACTATACGATTAAATTTGGCTGGGGAACATGGTTAGTTTGGGCCTCATTGCTTGTATTGCTACCTGTTACAGTTGTTGTTGGTGATTGGGTTGAGATGCCAATGACCCAAACAGAATGGGAAGATTTATTGTTTTATAGTGTTTTTGTTGCATGTACTTCTTTTATGGTGGTGTTTGTTATTGAGATTTTCTCAGCTCGCCATCGTGCTCAAAATGGTTTGCCCCAGAGTCGACACCTTTTATTCTTTCCATCTTTAGTTCTGTTTATAGTGTTACTTGTTCCTGCAATTTCCTGGATGCGTTACCTGTTTGTTTAATATTACTTGCTGATACTTTAGCGACTCAGTAACACTAGCTCCGCTTAAGAATCAGTGACGTATTCAGATCCTTGGTAACAAACGACAATGATTCACTTGCAGACTGTAAGCACTGAAAACAACTTTTACTGGTTGCTGATAACGTTGACTTTCTGCTAAACAGGTTAAATGGACTGATTTAGCGGTTAATGGTGCAGCTTTTTCCAAGACATTGACTTGATATCCATATAGAGATGCTACGAAATGCAGATCACGAACCGTTAACTGCTCAGTTAGTAATGGTTCAGGTTGTGTTTCTTGTGATTTGACAGCATTATTTTCAGCAGCGACATACGTTGCCGACAAGGCCAGAGAAAAAACTATAAGGATTAGATGCGATATTTTAAACAGCTGCATTTGCTGATCCTTGTTAACAATAAAGGAATTATTTGATGTTAAGGTCTATTAAAAATCTACTGCTATTGTTTTCAGTGGCTTTCCCCGGCTTGTTATTTGCTGATGTTGAACTCACGCCAGGCCACTGCGCAGGGTATATGCCGGTCATACTGGAATATCAGGCTAAATCGTCTGAAAGCCGCGAAGTCTCTGAGTTATCAGGAAGCTTACACCTACTGCAGGCGAGAAGGGATAGAGAGCAGGCAAAAAGATATGTCGATAACAGCCCGCTGATGAGAGAGTTGCATCAAAGCCAAGTATCTTCAGACTTTGACAGTGATTATCAATTTGCAGCAGATATTGCTATGCAACAGGCTACTTTTCTTGGATCTGCAACAGCAGAAAAAATTAAGCTTCAAGCAGAAGAATTTGAGGCCTTAGGCACACAAATCCGTAACATGACGGAATGGTGTGAGGCGATGCTGGCTGAGGCATCAAAGATTGGTAACAATAGGGCATTAGGGTCGTTTTTTGAATCCATCACCAAGGGTGACTGATACAGATTTTGACGCAATTATTGAGCGAGCATGCAGTCTGGTTAAAAGCTGCGTTTTATTGTTCCGGTTGCGAATCGACGGAATCCAAATATATTCCTTCAATCATTGTTTCCAGTAATTCCAGATAGCGATCTACTTCCTCTGGCATGTCATGTTCATTAGCAATTTTTGCCATTTCAATCGCCACTGCCGCATGGACAAAAACATTATTACGACTTGCAAGACAACCACCAAGCAGGCTCAACTGTTGATCTGGTCCTGATAATGACCGAGCTTTATCCACCACATCGTAACAAGGGTCAGGCTCGGCCATTAAGCTCGCAATTAACAAGCTTGCATGAAATAAAGGCGACATTTTTTCTCTCCTGAAAAAGGCAGTTAATCACCGGACAATATGGATTGGATCAACCATCCCTGCGAGGTAGAGACAATTTCCATACGCATATCGAAAGGCGAGCGTAAAAAGGCTTTGTCGATATAGCCACGCTCGCCAGCAAAGGTTTCTACTAGTCGAAATCTGGCATTTTCATCATAAGGGGATTGCCATTCAACTCGCTCAAAGTTGAGTTTTCGTAACACTGGTGCATCCTCTGTTGGTAAGGCATGCATTGATGTATCTGCTTGGATGGTGATGTAGCTGTCGAATGAAAAATCTACCGACTCACTGCCAACGCAGCCGGTAAAAGGAACACAGAACACATCTGAACTCAGTTGAATTCCGGGAAGTGCCAGTATTTTATCCAAGCTCTGCCAGTCCTCATCAGCACTATCCTGAGTCAGCCAGCTTTGTAGATCCTGATGCCCACCACTGCCACCGAATCCGAGCATGACATCTGTTGCGGTTAAGTCGAGCAGGACAGCAATATCTCTTTGCTTTACAGCCGATTTTAGTTGTTCGAGAAAATTCGTAATGGATTGATTCTGTTGTTCAGTAACAGCAAATTGGTATTGGTTGGTAAATGGTGCCAGCAGCATGTCACGCATGTTTGGCAGGTCGTCTTCCAATATCATGGCAACGTTAAGATTATCTGATACCGGCAATAATAATTGAAACCAGTTAAACGCTGATTCGCTGAGTTCATCATCAAGATCGAAGCGCAGCATCGTCAGTTGAAGTTGCAGGTTGGTGCTATCAAGTCGGTATTCAGCTGTTACGGCACATGCCTGCTGAAAATCCAGATAATCATTCTGTTGTTGGTGATCTAATAAAGCTTGCAGAAGCTTACTTTGTTGACTTGCCGAGGGCGGGCCTGAGTTGGGTAAAAGCAAGGCTTGCACTGCTTCATAAGCGGATAGTTCACTGATTAAATGTATGGCGCCGTCTGGTTCAATCCAGATATCGGTAATCCCCTGACAGTTTTCGCCAGTGCTGTGCAATTGCCCCTGCTCAAGTAACCGCTGAGTCGATTTTTTGACCTCTTTACCGGTCATTATCTCAGTGGAAACAGCATTCCCTCCCGATTCTGTTCTGAGCAGATAAACGGCTGCACCATCATCTGCAACAAACCGTTGATAACCCAGTGAGCCAAGACGTTCTCCAGCAGTATCTCGCGGACGTTCGTAAGTTGTATAACCAAAATAATCAAAGACGTCACTACTCGAACCTGTTTGAGGGCAGTTCAAATCGAGCGGCTCGAGTAAAAAATCATTACGCAAGCTGGTTCTGGGATCAATGTCTAAACAACTGGGATATATTTCTGCAGATTCGTGATCAATATTCGCTGTAGCCATTGCTGAATAGATTGCCATTAGCATAACTAGCAAAGCTCCCATGGCTCTGCTCGGCATGCCAGGTTGTTTATTTGGTAGTAGGTGTTTACGGCTTAAATGGATATATCGTATATCACTCATCTGGACTTTCTCCTATGTCCAAATAATAGCCGGAAGCTGTCGATGATAACCAGAGCGATCCAAAATTAAATTTAACTGGAACGATATATTGAAGCCATGCACTGCCTAGAAACATTGATATTTTTGTGGGAGTGGGGAGAGTTGTGCTTGTCGTTAAGAATTAACTATGAAGCGGGGACAACCAAAAGGGCTCAGGAAAACAAATGAAAATCTAACGACATTGATGCAAATAAAAAGCCCCATCAGCATAACTGATGGGGCTTTAATATTCTGGATAACCTATTGATAATACTAGGTTAATGTTGGTACCGAGGGCGAGAATCGAACTCGCACTTCCGAAGAAACCGGATTTTGAATCCGGCGCGTCTACCAGTTCCGCCACCCCGGCAACAAGCCGAGCATTATAACGAGGGCTG
>NZ_JAUSCC010000039.1 GCF_030651745.1 Methylophaga sp. | reverse complement strand
CAAGCATCACGCATGATTGCGATGAAAAATGCGTCTGACAATGCCGGCGATCTTATTGATGACCTGCAACTGGTTTACAACAAAGCTCGCCAGGCTGCGATTACACAGGAAATCTCTGAGATTGTTGCGGGTGCCGCTGCGGTCTAACTGAATTAAAAGGGCTGAGCAGCCCGAACTTATTTGAAAGAGGAAGCAAGATGAGCTCTGGAAAGATTGTACAAATTATCGGTGCGGTCGTTGACGTGGAATTTCCCCGCGACAGTCTGCCAAAAGTCTACGATGCCTTGATGGTTGAAGAAGTCGGTTTAACGCTTGAAGTTCAGCAACAGCTGGGTGACGGTGTGGTTCGCGCAATCGCCATGGGTACTACTGATGGTCTGAAACGTAGCCTGGCAGTAAGCAATACTGGCAAAGCGATTAGCGTTCCAGTCGGTCAGAAAACTCTGGGCCGTATCATGGACGTGTTGGGTAACCCAATCGACGAGAAAGGCGACATCGGTGAAGAAGAACGTTGGGGTATCCACCGTAAAGCTCCTTCATTTGATGAACTGTCTGCCAGTAACGAATTGCTGGAAACCGGTATCAAAGTTATCGACCTGGTTTGCCCGTTTGCCAAGGGCGGTAAAGTCGGTCTGTTCGGTGGTGCCGGTGTAGGTAAAACCGTCAACATGATGGAGCTTATCCGCAACATCGCTATCGAGCACAGTGGTTTCTCTGTATTCGCCGGTGTTGGTGAGCGTACTCGTGAAGGTAATGACTTCTACCACGAAATGACTGATTCAAACGTAATCGACAAAGTATCATTGGTTTACGGTCAGATGAATGAGCCACCAGGTAACCGTCTGCGTGTTGCGTTGACTGGTTTGACCATGGCGGAATTTTTCCGTGATGAAGGTCGTGACGTATTGTTCTTCGTTGATAACATCTACCGTTACACATTGGCCGGTACCGAAGTATCAGCCCTGTTAGGCCGTATGCCTTCAGCGGTAGGTTACCAGCCAACATTGGCGGAAGAGATGGGTGTTCTGCAAGAACGTATCACTTCAACCAAAGTCGGTTCTATCACGTCTATCCAAGCGGTATACGTACCTGCGGATGACTTGACTGACCCATCACCAGCTACCACCTTCGCTCACTTGGATGCGACAGTTGTATTGTCACGTTCAATTGCTGAATTGGGTATCTACCCTGCGATTGACCCGTTAGATTCTACTTCACGTCAGCTGGATCCGTTGGTTGTTGGTAACGAGCATTATGATATTGCCCGTGGTGTTCAAAACACGCTGCAACGTTATAAAGAACTGAAAGATATTATTGCGATCCTGGGTATGGATGAATTGTCAGAAGAAGACAAACTGTCTGTATCACGTGCTCGTAAAATTCAGCGTTTCATGTCACAGCCATTCTTCGTTGCTGAAGTATTCACCGGTGCTCCTGGTAAATACGTTTCACTGAAAGATACGCTGGCTGGTTTCCGTGGCATTCTTGATGGTGAATATGATTCACTGCCAGAACAAGCGTTCTACATGGTTGGCACCATTGACGAAGCGATTGAAAAAGCCAAAAAGTACTAATCTCTAGGGAGGTAGCTGATGGCTATGACAATTCATGTTGACATCGTAAGTGCTGAAGAATCCATTTATTCAGGAACAGCCGAAGTCGTAATCGCCTCGGCGCAAGAGGGTGAAGTGGGTATATATCCACGTCATGCTCCGTTACTGACGCGTTTGAAAGCGGGTGAAGTGCGTTTGCTAAAAGATGGTAAGGAAGAGCAGTTTTATATTTCCGGTGGCATTTTAGAAGTTCAGCCACACATCGTTACTATTTTGGCGGATACCGCATTACGCGCTGCCGATGTAGACGAGGCTGCTGCTTTAGAAGCTAAAGCAAGTGCCGAAAAAGCGTTAGCAGATAAATCCACAAAAATGGAATATGCTGAAGCGCAGGCGCAACTCGCTGAAGCAATGGCGCAATTACGAGCCATTGAAAGAGCACGTAAAACACGTAAGCATTAATCACGAAAGTGATGACCCAGAAAAGGCTGTCTTCGGACGGCCTTTTTTGTTTGCAGGTCTTTGCTAAACTACAAAGCTGTTACAAGGAATCTATTATGTCTCTGGCTATTATTATTCTCGCTGCCGGTAAAGGCACCCGCATGAAATCTGCTAAGCCAAAAGTGATGCACACATTGGCTGGTAAACCCATGCTGCAACACGTTATTGATACTGCTAAACAGCTTTCTCCAAGCCAGTTAGCCGTAGTCTGTGGTAATGGCGCTGACGAAGTCGTGCCATACCTGCAAAAGCAGCAAATCGATATCGTGATGCAACATGAACAGAAGGGCACCGGCCACGCTGTTGAACAAGCAAAAGCCAGTTTTGAAAACAGTGAACAGGTCTTGGTGTTGTATGGAGATGTACCGTTAATCAGCGTCGAAACACTGCAGGACTTGATTGAATCAGGCGATAAAAAAAGCCTCAAAGTGCTCACAGCCATATTGGACGATCCCACTGGCTACGGCCGTATTGTTCGTGATTATGATGACAATATGCTGTGCATCACCGAAGAAAAAGATGCTGACGAAGAAACCAAGCTGATCAACGAAATCAACACCGGCATTATGTGTATTCCAGCTAAATGGTTGACCGAAGCTTTGTCACAGCTCGATAACAATAATGCCCAGGGCGAATACTATCTGACCGACCTGATTGCCAAAGCAGTTAACCAAGGCATCGAAATCAACTCAGTCACTTGTGAAGATGAAATGGAAGTAGCTGGCATCAATAACCGTGTGCAGCTGGCTGAGGTAGAAAGTTACTATCAGCAACTCAAAGCAACCGACTTGATGATGTCAGGTGTCACTTTCCGTGATCCGGCACGCATCGATATACGTGGTGATATCAAAGCAGGGCAGGATATCACCATCGATATCAACGTCATCTTCGAAGGCAATAACACCATAGCCGACAATGTCAGCATCGGTGCCAACTGCATCATTATCAACAGCGTTATTCATCAAGGCGCTGAAATCCTGCCCAATAGTATTATCGAAAATGCCGAAGTGGGTACTGACTGTTCAGTCGGCCCTTATGCACGTTTACGTCCGGGCACCAAGCTTGCTGCCAAAGCAAAAGTTGGTAACTTCGTTGAAATCAAAAATGCCAATATCGGGTTGGGTTCCAAGATCAATCACCTCAGTTATATCGGCGATACCGATATGGGGGCGGATGTAAATATCGGGGCAGGCACGATTACCTGCAACTATGATGGGGCGAATAAACATCGTACGGTGATTGGGGATCGGGTGTTTGTTGGTTCTGATACGCAGTTGGTTGCGCCGGTTACGGTTGAGGATGGAGCGACGATTGGGGCTGGATCCACGATTCGGAAGACCGTTCCTGGGGATGCGTTGACGTTGACTAAGTCGGAGCAGAAGACGGTTAAGGGGTGGGTTAGGCCGGTTAAGAGTAATTTGAAAATGGAGAAGTGAATGGAGCCCAGAGGAGGAATTAAATTTATTGCTAGTAATATTGATATTCCTGAAGATATTTTACCATTCAATATTTCTGATGATCTTATTTTAAGAGTTGCCTCAGAGGCAGAGATCGAAAAATTAAATCAGCATTATCAAAAAACATACGGCCTTTTAGCTAAATTTGTAGTTCCATTTAACACAGTTCCAGAAAAATATGATGACGGCGATGGCCGAAGAGGCATTCGTTACGTTGAGACGAATAGGACTCGATGTTGGGTTATTACATTTGAAGGTTTCAATGGAAAGGCAGAGGATTTAAACCCAATTGCAAAGCTTTTAAAACCTAAGATACATTTTAGTAACACACTTATTTTTAATAATCATCGACAATTAGATGATTCAGGGTTTATCTTTGGACCAGGCGCATCTGTTGACTTATATGTCAGAGAATCAAGAAAAGATATAGCAATACTGAGCAAAGACGAACTAAATAAATTAAAACGTTATTACAGCCACTTTGAAAAAAATGAATTAGCCCATGTTCAAGATGCCATAGATTTATATGAGTCTTCATCGAAATTGGATGATGAGTCTGCACTTTTAACACTCTCTTATTTTTCAATTATTGAGTCATTAATTACACACAAACCTAGACTTACAGAAACGCTTGATTCAATAACTCATCAAATTAAAAATAAAATTAAACTATTATCAAAGCGTTTTGAAATAAAGCCTATGCAGGATGAAATTTTTGGTGGAATAGCGGAGGCAAACTTGTGGAAAAAACTCTACCAATTAAGAAGTAATATTGCCCATGGTCAAGTTTATGACTTTTCTGGTGAGCTTAAATGCCTTAGAGAATTACAGAATGTTAACTCGTTCCTTGATGAGGTTGTTCGAGAACTCATCAAACTAGCAATAGAAGAACCCGCGTTAGTAGCTGATATTAGAGAGTGTTAAATTTTTAGGAAGTAAGGTAGATACTCCGTTGATTAAAAGATTTCAACTAGCTTTATTCAAACACGTCAAGATGGGTTGAGGGATAAAACCCAACGTTAAATTCACTATCTTAATTCACCTACATGGGTTACATCCGGATCGCCCAATAACTTGTATTGTGACTTCCAAGTTAGCAATTTCGGACTAAAGCCCGAGTTCATTTTCTTTGTTTGCCCAAAGAAAATGAACTCGCCCAATAGGGCGAAACCTTTAAAGTATAAAATCTTGAATTGTTGGGTTTCATGGCATTCCACCCAACCCCGAAATTTTTAACCAAAATTCACAATTACCATTTCAGGAAAATTCCTATATAAAATCGGATTAATACTGAGCGACTGTCTTTATCACAAAGCCTAATATTGGACGATTTCCAAAACAACGGATTTATCTCCATTACGACTTTTAAAAGGACATTACTGTGAGAATTCTATTAATCATATCGATGTTATTTAGCTTTACTGCAACGGCATTTGCAGCAGATCAGATTGAGCGGATGACGGCGGACAAAATGCAGTCGTTTCGTGCTGATGAGGTGAATTGGCAACCGGAGACGATTTTGCCGAAAGGAGCTGACAGTGTCATTGTGCTTGGCGACCCGACTAAAGCCGGTGTGTTTATCGCCTGGTTGAAATTCCCACCTAATTATCCAATCCCTGCCCACACGCATCCATACACTGAAGTCATCACGGTGTTGAAAGGCCAATTAGGTAATGGCATGGGCGAGACGTTTGATAAGGAAAATGGTGAGGTGCTGAACGTAGGTGACAGCTTTGTTTTGCCAGCTGGTCATGCTCATTATGTTTGGACTACGGATGAAGAAACCATTGTTGAGTTGATTGCTAGCGGTCCGTGGGATATTACCTATATTGATCCGGCGGATGATCCTAGAAACTAAACTGATAGCTTTCCCCGACCTACATTTCGAGGGTAGGTTGGGTTGAGCTTGCGAAACCCAACATCTTATTTACGATTGTTGGGTTTCATTGCATTCAGCGCCAACTTACAAAAAAGCCCCATGTTTAGGGGCTTTTAGCGATTAAGTGGTGAGTAAATCAGTCGTCACCAACTTGATTTTTATGCTTCAGCCAACGTCATGGCTTGCAGATAATTTTTTAACCCCATTTTCTCGATCAAACCCAGCTGTTGTTCCAGCCAGTGGGTATGATCCAATTCGGTATCTTCCAGTTGTCTAAGTAACATCTGACGGGTTTCATAGTCGCCTTCTGCTTCACAGAGGGCGATACCCTCACGTAACGATTTCACTACGGCATATTCAAGGTTCAGGTCGTTTTGCAACATTTCCAGAACGTTGTGGCCGACATGTATTGGTTCACGGTGGGTCAGGTCTGGCATGCCTTCCAGAAACAGGATGCGTTTGATCATTTGGTCGGCGTGATCTGTTTCATCCTGCATTTCGTGGGAAATGCGGGTATAGAGGCGCTTCAAGCCCCAGTCTTCGTACATTCTGGAATGAATGAAATATTGATCCATTGCGGTCAGTTCACCGGCGAGTAGCTTGTTAAGCAAATCGATGACTTTTTGGCTGCCTTTCATAAGCGTTTCCTTTTGTTGCTGGTCTTTGATTCAGAATGTGGATTAATGGCGATAAGCTTGCATCAACTGCCAGCACTTGTCACGGTCTTTGCGTTTTGCAGTGCAATTAAAGGGGATGCTTTGCTTTATTCATTTAAGCGAGAAAGTATCTTATTGCATATAGCTGTAACTTCTTTTTTCTCTTGCGGGGTTAAATTTATCCTGCATGCCATTTTATTGAGGATCTGGGAGGTTTTATTTTTTAAATCTCTTCCTGGTTCAGTTAGTTCAATGACTTTAGCCCTCTCATCAATCGAAGACTTGTTGCGTTCTATAAATCCTTTGTTTTCTAGTCGTTTAAGAATTTGTGTTAGCGTGCCTGCATCAAGGTATGTTTGTTCACTTAATTCCTTGATATTAACAGCGCTTTTATTCCAAAGACTCATCATCACTAAAAATTGAGGATAGGTAAGATCAAATTCCTCCAATTGGGGACGGTATTCCCTAATCATTGCGTTTGAACTCGCATACAACGAAAAACAAACCATCTGTGAAAAATCAAACTCATCGGTATTCATTTGTAACACTCTGCTTGTAATGTGGGGATATATTTTGCGCGCAAAGTACTTGACGGTCTAGAGGTGGGCGATTAAAATTATTTTGCGCACAAAGTAATTTTCTATAGTCAGCGCATACAGAGGAGTAACCACAATGGGTAGTGAGTTAAATTTCAACGGCGTGACGTCAATAAATTGGAAGGATATGCAAGGCCGTGAAGTTGCAGAAGGAATATACGCATTTCCTCTTTGGGAGGGAGAAAAGGGAAAAAGAGCGGTAGTTCTAAAGTTTGAAGCGAACTCGAAATTCCCTGGCGTTGATTCTCATCTGTCAGGGCCTGAGCAAATCTATGTAATCTCTGGTGTTTTCAATGATGGGAAAGATGATCATAGAGAGGGGAGCTTTATCTATAACCCAATTGGTTCATCTCATATTCCACAATCAAAAATAGGCTGTGTGGTTTTAGTTACTTTTCCTGATGGGTAGCATGACAACAACAGTCGTTGGATAAAGCTATGGCTGTTCTGAAGTAAAATAAACCTACGATCTTACAATTAATTACTTGTTGGTAACTGACTAACCGAAGATTCGGCGTGATCCGTTTTCGCTCAACCTGAGAGTTGCTGTGATGCCCCTGGGGCATCACATAGTAAAAAGTTATTTATTCTGTAGGTGTAACTTCAGTGTCGATTGCTTGGGCGATGTCTTTTGCTTGTTTGACTGGAATGACGATATTGCCCTGATAGCTTCGGTGCTTGTCAGTGATAGCGTCTGTAATGCCGAAATCCCAAAAAATAACGCTGGCTGCAAATTTACCGGATTCAAACTCACTGACGATAGACCCATCAGTTTTTCTTCCATCTTCAGTACTGCAATCATAAATTAAAGCATCATCGGAACGTCTGATCATAGCGGTTCCCGGCATGTCTAATTTCCATACGCCACGCTTATTATGGAATTTACATTCTCCTTCGCTACCATCAGAAAATGAAGCGGTAACGGGGATGTTGGGATCATTAACAATTGTTGCGCAACCGGAAAACAACAATGTGCTAGTTAAAGCAAATAGTAATTTAGCGTTCAAGTTTATGTCCTATTAAAGTTAATCCGTAAAGTTGTATGAACAGCCAAATATAATGATCAGCGCATCCATGCCCGCAGGATATTAGCATTATAAAAGTGCATTTTGCGATGTTTTATCAAGTGCTAAACACGCGTTATTCCATGAATTACAAATAAGTTCCGAAAAATAATAAAAAAATTGACAGGATAGTTACACTTATTTACATTATGCAAATCTAAATCAATATCATTTAGCTTGTTTATATAATCTGGGAATCTGTAATGTATCCACCTGTTCAAAAAATCCGGCTGTTTTGTGCACCAGCCGTTCTGGCGATGTTTGTCTTTGCAAACCCTGCAATGGCAGAAGACACTGAAGAAAAATCATTGGATCTGCCAACGGTAGAGGTGACTTCAACAACTAATGATGGCTTAGGTTATATCGAGCTTGAAAAAGAGCCGAATGTTGGAAAATTAAACGTGCCGATTATGGAACAGCCGTTTTCAATGTCGGTGATTGACTCCGAGTTTATGAAGGATACCGGGGCTAAAAACATTCAAGATGCTTTGCAATACACTTCGGGAGTTTATGCCGGTAATTTTGGCTTAGATACTCGACTTGATGGTGCCAATATTCGTGGTATTTCAGCAGGATTTTATCTGGATGGCCTTCGTCAGATATATGGTTCCTATAACAGTGTGCGTACCAATATCTATGCATTGGAAAGCCTGGAAGTATTAAAAGGCCCTTCTTCAATGTTGTATGGTCAAGGTGATCTGGGCGGATTGGTGAACTCTGTTTCCAAGTTGCCAAAAGCTGAACAACAAGGCGAAATCTGGGGCCAATACGGTTCATTTAATCGTAAGCAGATTGCTTTTGATGTGACCGGCCCTGTCGATGACGAAGGAAAGCTGTTGTATCGCGTCGTGGGATTACAGCGGGACAGTGATACACAGGTTGATCATGTCAAGGATGATGGTTATTTGATTGCGCCATCATTCACCTGGCAGGCAACCGACGATACCAGTGTGACGGTATTATTTAACCGTCAGGAAACACGTAGCCAGGTTTCTGCTCAGTTTCTGCCACAAACCGGAACGCTGGACCGAGGATCGCTTGGCTATATTGGATCTGAAACCTTTGTTGGCGAGCCAGGTTGGGATAAATATGATCAGGAGAAAACAGAATTTACCGTTTTCGCAGATCATAAATTTGCTGACAACTGGAAGTTTGTCACCACCGCAAGGTATACAGAGTCGAGCACTAAAACGCGCGAACATTGGACCAATATTCCAAGTGTCCCGGATGCTAATGGCAATATCGGGCGGACTATTTATACCGCCGATGCTGCGACCCGAATTTTTAATCTGGATGCCAGAGTTGAGGGTGTGTTTGATCTGGGAATCACCCGTCATAATCTGATTGTCGGTGTTGATCGTCAGGATGCGTATTGGGAAACGGATAATTACTTTTATGGTGATGGCGGAACCATCAATGTCTACAATCCTCAATACGGTAATGTGAATAGTGGCATCATCACGCCAACAGATCGTCCTGATAATGAGATTCAACAAGTAGGCTTTTATATTGCCGATCATATTGAAATAGGCAAGGTGGTGTTGTCTGCTGGTTTACGCCGCGATTACGCTAAAAACCGTCTGCTTGCTGTTACAGGACCAAACACCACTAGTGATGAACAGGAAACCACAGGTCGTATTGGACTGATGTATCGCTTTGATAACGGTTTATCGCCTTATATCAGCTATGCAGAAGCGTTCGGCATGAACCTGGGTACAGATGGAACAGCTTCTCCTAGTACGTTAAAACCGACTACCGGTGATCAGGAAGAAATCGGGGTGAAATATTTATCACCAGATAAATCGCTGGCCATCACCGTCGCGTATTTTGATATTACGCAGGAAAATCGCATTAGCAATGGTTTAACCCCTGGCGGTGTTCAACAAACTGGTGCAGTGATTGATGGTTGGGAGTTGCAAGTTAATAAACGTTGGCAGAACTTTGAAACCCAGTTTGCCTACACCGATATGAATGCCAAAGACGATTCGACAGGCTATCGTCTGCCATTTGTAGCAGAGAAGTTAGGTTCTTGGTGGAACAAGCTGTATGTCGGTAATAACTGGCGCTTTGGGGCGGGTATTCGTTACATCGGGAATAATGTTGGTTATTTCGATGCACCAAAAGTGCCATCTGAAACCCTGTATGACGCGATGATCGGTTACTCGATTCAAGACTGGGATATTACATTGGATGCAAAAAATCTGACGGACGAAGAGTTTATCTCCTGGTGTCGTTATGATGGTGGCGATTGTGGCTATGGCGAACGCCGCAATGTCACAGCTAATATTCGATACAGCTTCTAAATCAATAAAAAAGCCCCGAAAGGGGCTTTTTTTGTAAAACAGAAGACTTCCTTGTCAGGAGAGAAATTGGTTTAACGATAATAGCGGTTATGACGATGTCCATAGTTGTGTTGATAACTCCGGGAATCATGGCGGTAATAATCTCTGTGATGTCCATGGCCGCGATATGATTTTGGATGATGATACCTGTGCTTTGAGTAGTATTTTTTAGGCGGATGATAATGGTGTCGACTATAGCTATAAACAGGTGCATGGTGGTGCACGATATAACCATGATGTCGATGATCCACATAGCCGATGGGATAACCCAAACCGATATTAATTCTTACGTCAGCCCTTGCCTGATTAATTGAAAAACCCACGATAAATAATGAAAACATGAGTAATAAAATGGTTTTTGTCATTTTTAAATTTTGCATTGTCATTACCTCATTTTTATAAGGCCTGTCACTGAAAATCAGACTAGGCCTTTTTTCTGTAAGTTTGCTTCAATCTGTGTAAATGTTTGTAATTATTAAAGAAAGTATATGTAATAGTTTATTGAGAATAGGAATATAAAACCGCTGCTTTTACCAGCTAGACAAATTAATAAATGAGAATCATTCATCAAATTGTCATATATGAGAATTAAATTGCATGAGTGAATTTCAAATAAGAGTGGTCACTCATGTCTACCATTACTCAGCAAAATCCATCGTTAAAGGCCCAGGCATCACAATCTAATTGGCAGGCATGGTTGATGGTGGCGGCATTGATTTATCTTTTACTGGCTTCTGTCGGTGCCATCGGCAGTGGTTTTAAAATGGCGACAGCCAGTAATGCCAAAGAATTATTTTCTTTTGCATCCAATCCGGTGATTGCCTTAATTATCGGTGTCGTTGCCACGGCATTAATTCAAAGCTCCAGTACAGTTACATCGATTATTGTCGGTATGGTGGCAGGTGGGCTGCCATTAAGTATTGCTATCCCGATGGTGATGGGGGCGAATATTGGTACCTCATTAACCAGTACATTGGTCAGTCTGGGCCATGTACGTAATGGCGATGAGTTTCGCCGTGCCTTTGCAGCAGCCACGGTGCACGATAGTTTCAACATCCTTGCAGTAATGATTCTGCTGCCATTAGAACTGTTATTTAAACCCTTACAGCGTAGTGCTGAATTTATGTCCGGATTTTTCGTATCGGATGCCAGCGTCAGCATGAGCAATATGAATTTCATGAAAACATTACTGTCACCAGCCGATGATGCTCTGAAGTTTATAACGGGCTGGTTACCGGAAGTTTGGGCTGGTATTGCCTTGATTGTGATCGGCATTGCCTTAATTCTGTTTGTGGTATCTGCAATAGGTAAACTGCTTCGCAAAGTGATGGTTGGAAAGGCGAAAGAAATTTTGCATAAGGCGGTTGGTCGTGGACCGATTGCTGGCATGACCTCTGGCTCAATCATCACCGTACTGGTTCAATCCTCTTCAACGACGACGGCCTTAATCGTTCCTCTGGCAGGAACTGGCGTGTTTTCAATTAAACAGATCTATCCTTTTACTTTAGGTGCAAATGTCGGCACTACCATTACTGCATTACTTGCTGCCACGGCAATCTCGGGCCCGACGGCTGAACTCGCTTTACAGATAGCACTGGTGCATCTGTTTTTTAATTTGATGGCGATATTGTTGATATATGTGTTGCCGGTATTTCGCCAATTGCCTATCAAGATGGCTGAGACGCTGGCCATTTATGCCCAGAAAAACAAACTGTATGTTGTTGCCTATATTGGTGGCGTATTTTTTGTGATTCCATTGTTGATCATTGGCATAAGTCAGATCTTTTAAAGTAGAACAAATCATTTTGAGGTTTAACCCATGTCCAATTTGACACCACAGGAAAGACAAGTCCGTATTCGTGAACTCAAGCAAGCGATTGAAGAGCTTGAAGCAGGAATGCCAAGTGAAATGGATGAACAACAGCACGAAAAGATTGATGAGCTGGAACAGTATTTTGATGCAGTGGAAACCAAATTCACCAGTTTGAAAATCTTTTGGGAAGATTTGAAACAATCCTTGAAAAATTCCAAGCAAGACTAACTCGACCATGCGGAGTAAATCTCAGTGAAACAACAATATGTGGGTGTGATTGCTGGTCTTGTGTTGATTATGTTGGCTGGTTGTTCACAGCATGATGATCTGTCAGAAACCAGGATTACGGAAAACACCATCGTCATTAACGGTTCCAGCACTGTTTTTCCAATCTCCACGGAAGCGGCAAAACGCTTTATACGTCAACAACCGGAAGCTGAAATTTCCGTGAAGTTTTCAGGCACCAATGCCGGGTTTCGTATGTTCTGTGAAGGTAAAACTGATATAAGCAATGCATCGCGGCCGATTAACGCCGAAGAGATTGCCTTATGTGCTGAAAATGAGATCGACTATATCGAACTACCATTGGCACAGGATGCTTTAGCGGTTGTTGTGCACTCGGCAAATGACTGGGTTGATTCTTTGACAATGAGCGAATTAAAAACCATTTGGTCCAAACAAAGTGATGGAAAGGTCTTGAACTGGAACCAAGTCAGAACGCAATGGCCGGATAAATCGTTATCGCTGTATGGCAGAGGCCAGGATTCAGGTACTTACGACTATTTTACTACTCATGTTACTGGTGTTACCCGCGAAAGTCGTTCCGATTATGTAGCCAGTGAAGACGAAGAGTATTTGGCAGCCCAGATCGCCAAAGATAAAAATGCATTGGGCTTTTTTGGTATCGGCGGCTATCACCGTCATTGGGATACCTTGAAGCTGGTACCGATTGATAATGGAAACGGCCCTGTTTACCCTTCTATTGAAACAGTGGCAAATGGTCAGTACAAGCCGTTTTCAAGACCTTTATTTTTATATGTTAAAAAACAGTCTTTAGAGGATAAGGCCAATCTTAAGGTGTTTTTAACGCACTACTTTTCCAACATTGTGACATGGCTGCATTTCACCGGTTATATGCCGTATCCGGAAGCGCAATATGCTGAAAATATTCAACAATTACTTAACTAAGTAAATCTGTCTTCAGCTTAAATAGGCAGCTAACACGATCCAGGCCATATCTTTAGCCTTGTTTGCTGCCGTTAAATCCCCTTGTACGTGGGCCATTACGATGGCCCCCTCTTTTAACAGGCTGATGGACTCGGTGACCTGTTGACTCGCGGGTTCTGGTATTCCCAAAGCCTGGATTTGTTTAGCAATCAAGCCATTGATTTTTTGTTTATGTTGCTGACATTGCTGATATACCGGATGTTGTGGATTATTGAATTCAGCACAGGTATTAATAAAAAAGCATCCATGGAAATCCGTTAGCAAATCTACACGGTTATTTATCCAATCATCTACGGCATCAAATAATTCATTGAGGCCATCATAACCGGGGGTTACTTGTTCTAATCGAGCAGCTAACCAGTTGTAAAAATTCTCATCGCGATATTCCACCACCGCCGCAATCAATTCATCTTTGCTGGCAAAATGATGATAAAGCGTTTTTTTGGCAACACCTGCAGTCTGCAAGATCTGATTGATGCCAACGGCATGAATGCCATTTCGATAAAACAGATCAAAGGCGGCATGAACTAATTGCTGACGTTTATCCATAATGCTTTCTCATAAATTTACAGCCAGTTTGACAGAGGTATACCGATCTGTCTATTCTGTTGGTAGACAGATTTGTATACCTTGTTGCTGGAGAATAAAACCATGTTACAAACCGAACAAAAACCACCGTTTCCACCTTTTACCCGTGAGACTGCTGTGCAAAAAGTCCGTATGGCGGAAGATGGCTGGAATAGCCGGGATCCGGAAAAAGTCTCTATGGCTTACACCGCTGACAGTCAATGGCGGAACAGGTCTGAATTTCCAACTGGGCGGGAACAGATTAAAACGTTTCTGCAGAAAAAATGGCAAACCGAATTGGATTATCGATTGGTGAAAGAGCTTTGGGCTTTTACGGATAACCGGATTGCCGTTAGATTTGTCTATGAATGGCATGATGCAGCAGGACAATGGTTTCGTTCATACGGCAATGAAAACTGGGAATTCGATGACAACGGTTTAATGAAAAAACGTTATGCCAGTATTAATGATTTAGCTATTCATGAAAGTGAACGTAAATTAACCTGGCCTTTAGGCAGAAGACCGGATGATTATCCAAGTCTGAGCGAGTTGGGTTTATAGTCCCGGTAAAATAAACCGGCGCGGAGTCGAAACTCCGCGCCGGATTTTTTATCGTAGCAACAAGAACATCGCCTGATTGTCACGAACAATATTCAGCAATAATTCCGGTTGATTGGTCACCATCTGTTTGAACTGCTCCAGATCATTCACTGGCTGGCGGTTTACTGAAGTCACAATGTCATAGCTGCGTAAACCAGCATTCCAGGCCGGGCTGCCACGTTGTACCGAATACAACATAATGCCTTGAACTTTGCCGTAATTAGGTGAGCTTGGTTCAATATCGCCAAACGTTGCCCCAGCTAATTTTGGGTGCACTTCACCAGTCTGAGCTGTGCTACGTTGTGCCTCTGTTACTTCTGCAGTCAGAGTTTGTGCTTTACCATCACGAATGATGTCCAGTTTGATCGACTGACCAACCATTAATAAACCAATGGTATTACGCAGGTTATCGGCATTGGCCAGTGAAACACCATCAACGGCTGTCACCACATCACCCACTTTTAACCCGGCTTTTTCAGCAGCTGATCCCGGAATCACGTTTGTCACAACAGCACCACCGCGGATATTTTCAATGCCAAAGGCTTGAGCTAATTCAGGTGTTATATCTTGCATTTGCACGCCCAAATAAGCGCGGCGTACTTCGCCATGTTCCAGTAATTGATCGGTGATTTGTTTGACCAGATTGCTTGGGATGGCAAAACCAATACCGATATTGCCAGTTTGTCCTGGCGAAAAGATGGCTGTGTTAATACCGACCAGTTCACCGCGTAAATTGACCAAGGCACCACCAGAATTACCGGGGTTGATTGAAGCATCGGTTTGAATAAAGTTTTCATAACCTTCGAGACCAAGACCACTACGCCCCAAGGCACTGACAATACCGGAAGTCACAGTTTGGCCCAATCCAAATGGGTTACCAATTGCCACCACAAAATCACCTACCCGTAGGCTATCTGAATCCGCTAGTGGCAGGGCAGTAAGATTTTCAGGTGGAATACGAATTACAGCAACATCGGTTGCCGGATCGCTGCCAACGACTTCAGCCTGAAAACTGCGGCCGTCATGCAATGAAACCGTAATTTCATCAGCACGTTGAATTACATGGTTGTTGGTTAATACCAGCCCTTCTTTGGCATTCACAATAACGCCACTACCCAGGCTTTGCGCCTGACGGGTACGAGGTTGCTGTTGTTCGGGTAAGTTAAAAAAACGCCGGAAAAAAGGGTCATTTAATAGCGGATTATCCTGTATACGCACTTCACTGCGCGTTGCGATGTTGACAACGGCTGGTTTGGATCGATCCAGCATCGGTGCCAATGTTGGCATTTGATTGTCATCGCCCAACCATGAAAAAGGCAGGGCAGCGACAGCCACCTGCGTCAAAAGGGTAATACCGGCTAACCAGACAACAGCAGATTTCAGCTTGTTCATCATCTTGTTTTCCTCAAATGTTTCAGATGTTCTCACGAGGGTTAAAAGGTAATTTTTCAGCCATTTCTTGGTAAAACTTTTTAGCTTCAGCAGTCGTTGCCGGAGGGGTCATAATTTGTAAAACAACAAACTGATCTCCAGCCGTTTTGCCGGGCAGGCCGCGACCTTTTAAACGCATTTTTTGACCACTGCGAGCACCCGCCGGGATATTCAGACTAATTTTTCCGGCTAAAGTTGGCGCAGTAATTTTGGCACCCAAAGCGGCTTCCCACGGGGCAATAGGTAGATCCAGATAAACATCCCTGCCATCCAGACGATAAAGCGAATGCGGGGCAATCTGGATTTCCAGGTATAAATCACCGGGTTTGCCGCTCATACCGGCTTTACCTTGGCCGGTTAAACGGATTTTTTTACCGGGCTCAATTCCGGCAGGAATCTTGACACTGACGGTGCCAGATTGAGATGCGCCTGCAGGACGACGAATCGATTTGGTCGCACCGTTAAATGCATCTTCTAATGAAATGGTGATCTTGGCGTTAACGTCGTCCCCTCTGGCAAAGAAATTATCACTGCGGCCGCCACCCATACCGCCCATGCCACCAAACATGTTTTCAAAAAAACTGCTGAAATTACCTTGACCAAAGCCACCGACATTCTCTTCCCAGCCAGGAGGTGGAGAAAATGATTGGCCATGACGGAACTGTCCACCAAACTGATCGTATTGGGCACGCTTATCTTTATCTCGCAGAACTTCGTAAGCCTCACCGACTTCCTTGAACTTTTCTTCAGCATTTTCTTCTTTGCTGACATCAGGGTGAAACTTACGCGCCAGGGTGCGATAGGCTTTTTTTATCTCTTCAGGTGTTGCTGTTCGGCTTACACCAAGGATCTTGTAATAGTCTTTATATTCCATGGGCTCTTTTAGATAAAAATTGATTTGGGTCAATAGATGGGGATGATAGGACGTTTTTCAACGTCATTTAAGGATTTTTCTGATGTGTTGCAAAAACACAACATGAGAGAATGCGTTAACTTTTTACAACATACTGCTCAGGGATTATAGCTCATGCCGACTTTACGAAAATTATCCGCCCTAATGGCTTTGGCCAGTTTGAATATTGCCTTACCCGCTTATGCTCAGGAAGATCAGGATTTATCTCTTGACGAACTGGTAGTGACCGGAACGCGCTCGGGCACACCTATTCTGGAATTAGCAGGTAATACCGGCAAAATCTCAGAAGAAGAAATCGATCTGATTCGTGCGGATCACGTCACAGAGGTGGTCAATCGTATAAGTGGTGTCAATGTGCAACGTGGTAACGGCCAGGAGCATTTAACTTCTATTCGTTCGCCGGTTCTGTCAGGTGGTGCTGGTGCCGGTTCGTTTTTATACCTTGAAGATGGACTTCCATTACGTGCAGCGGGTTTTGCTAATGTAAACGGTTTGTTTGAAGTCAATCATGAACAGGCGGGTGGTATTGAAGTCGTGCGTGGCCCTGGTAGTGCTTTGTATGGTTCTAACGCTGTGCATGGTCTGATGAACTTTTTGACCCGTGCACCTTCATTAAACCTCGAACGACAAATCGATTTTTCGGTGGGGCCACACGATTTATACAAATTCAAAGGCACTGTCAGTGACACCGTTGGTCGCCATGGTTACCGTGTCAGTGTTAATGGCACTACCGATAATGGTTATGCCGAAGATGCTGGATATGATCAGCAAAAAGTCACTCTGCGTCATGATTATTACGGTGATCAGGACAGTTTTAAAACCATTTTCAGTGCCAGTAATCTGAATCAGAAAACAGCAGGTTACATTGAAGGTTTTGAAGCTTATAAAGATGGCAGCCTTTCCAGAAGCAACCCTAATAAAGAACGAGGGGTTGATGCATATCGCAATGCCAAGTCTTTCCGCTTATCAACCGAGTGGGAGCGCCAGCTGAATGAAACCACTTCGTTTCGTCTTACACCTTATATGCGTCATACCGAAATGGATTTTTTAATGCATTTCTTAACCGGCCAACCAGTTGAAAAGAACAAGCATACCAGCGCCGGTTTATTATCTGCTTTAACCAAAGAATTGGATGGTGGCCATAGCATCATCGTCGGTACTGATATTGAATACACGGAAGGTGACTTATCAGAAGTGCAATTCAATCCGTCAGTAGGTCAGTTTATACAGGGCGAGCATTATAACTATGAGGTCGATGCCACCGTACTTGCGCCATATATCCACTCCGAATGGCAGGTATTGGATAAAACTCGTGTCACCGCCGGGGTTCGCTACGAATACACCAAATATGATTACACCAATAAAACAGACTCTGCGATCATCCCAGGCAATACTCGTTACCTACGTCCAGATAGTGGCAAAGATACCTTCAGCAATCTGAGTCCTAAACTGGGTGTAGTGCAAGAGCTGACGGACAATACCGCTGCATTTATCAACTACGCACGGGGTAATCGTGCTCCTCAAACCACCGACCTCTATCGTATTCAACAACGTGGAGCGACAGGTGGTGCTGCTGATTCTGAAACGATTGATAGTGTAGAAATTGGTGTTCGTCGGGTGGGTGCTGGTTTGCAATATGAAATCGCCGCATATCAGATGAAGAAAAAAGATTATTTCTTTACCGACAGCACGCAAATAAACGTTCCAGATGGTAAAACCAAACATACCGGTATTGAATTAGGCGTGTTTTATCCCTTCAATGAATTGTTTGATATCGGTGCCAACGTTACGTTTGCCAAACATGAATATGACTTTGATAGAACCTCTAGCAATATCGAAAAAGGTAACTATCTGGTTACTGCACCAAAACGAATGGGTAATGTCCGCTTAGGTTGGAACGTCACGCCAAAAAGTCGTGCTGAACTCGAATGGGTGCATATGAGTGAGTATTATTTGGATGATGCAAATGCTCGAAAATACGAAGGACATGATTTATTCAATTTACGTGCCTCGCATGCAGTAACCGAGAGTTTGACGCTGTATGGCCGTGTGCATAACCTGTTTGATACGGATTATGCCGAGCGGGCAGACTTTAATGGTTTCAGCCAACAATACCGTTACTTTGTAGGCGAACGTCGTGGCCTGCATGTTGGTGCAAGTTACTCGTTCTAAGTTAACGAGTGTCAAAATCAAAAAAGCGGTGGCTGATTCATTCAGCCACCGCTTTTTTATGTCATTAAGTTAAGCAAAAGCCTTATTGACGATGCGCTTTTCGCATCTCTAATCTTCGTAAAAACTCTCGCATAATGTCGTCATATAAAGCTGGTCCCAGATAAGCATCTTCAACCCCGCTATCGATACTGGGGTTATCGTTTATTTCGATCAACACCACTCGGCTACCGCTTTGTTTGATATCGATGCCATAAAGTCCATCTCCGACCAGTTTCGCCGATTTTATAGCGATTTTCAGCACTTTTTCCGGTACTTCTGAAATAGGCACTGCAGCCGATTTACCGGAGTCAGTACCTTTTTTGGTGTTGTGGTTATAAATCTGCCAATGGCCTTTGCTCATAAAATACTGACAGGCATATATAGGCTTGTTATTAAACACACCAATACGCCAGTCATAATCGGTAAACATAAATTCCTGCAACAGAATAATTGCGGATTGCTGGAAGAAATCGGCGGCATTACTGCGCAGTTCATCGGCATTATTGACCTTGATAACGCCTTTGGAGAATGCGCCATCAGGGATCTTCAGCACCAGCGGGAAGGTTGCTTCGGTGCAGATTTTTTCCAAACCAACCTTGTCATTGCGATACAAAAGATGCGATTCCGGCATCGGCAAATTATGCTTTTCCAGCAATTCTTTCAGATAGATCTTATTGGTACAGCGAATAATCGACGTGGGATCATCAATGACCACCAGTCCTTCACTTTCAGCTCGTCTGGCAAATTTATAGGTGTGGTTATGTATCGCCGTGGTCTCGCGGATAAACAAAGCGTCATACTCAGCGATACGAATATAGTCACGTGGCGTAATCAATTCCACATCAATGCCTATACGTTTACCGCTGGAGATAAAGCGTTTTAAAGCGGTGGCATCGCTGGGCGGCATTTTTTCATCTGGATTGTGCAGAATGGCCATGTCATAGCGGTATTGACGACGCTTGGAGGGCTTACGCCACAGCTTATGACTGAAGGCATCCAGTGCATTAGCAAAACTATCCTGTTCAGTGTCTGTTAACTGATTAAGTGGTGCAGCCTTGATCGCTGAAATTAACCAGTGACCTTTGTGACTGAATTCGATTTCGATGATCGGGCAGGGATATTGTTCAAAAATTTGTCTCGCCAGTCTTTGTAATCCCTTGAATTCACACTGACCAAAAAATACTTTCAGATTAAAACTGGTTTCGGATTGTTTGTGACTGGCAGCGATTACTTTATCAAGTTGTGTTCCAAAATCTGATAAGTCGTAGGCATACAGGCTTTTGCGAGACAGATCATTGATGGTTCGCAAACTGGGCATCACCCGATGTCCACGCGCTTCGGCCACCATTGAGCAGTAATAACCGGGGCTTAAATATTCCAGACCGTGACAGAGGTTAATAATTTGCGCACGACCGCTCGCGATGTGGGATGGGGTTTGCAGATAATCATCCACAGCAATAACCTGAGCGCTGGGGAAATAAGGGGCCCAGTCTTCTATATTTTCCAAAATTATCAAATGGTTAGTCATATGACGTTAACGGAGCTCCGGTTCAGGTTGGTCAGACGATTTGTGCATCATAAAGTGATTGTGTCATGGTTATGATAAATATTTTTGCCACTACGCCGATTATCTGGTCAAAATCATAAAAGTCGCCTATTCTTCGCCGAAATTTTAAGTACAGGAGAGTTGTTGCCATGTATGCAGAAGCCGTTCTGAGTGTGTTTTCGCAACGCTATGCTGGTGCACGAGACAAGTTTATCTCAGCAGTGGAAACAAGCTCCATTGTCGAACGGGTTAACAATATTGTCCACCCGGTTCGCGGCCCTAAAAATGAACGTTTGTTCTGTGATATCGCCTGGGCTGGAAGTCCCAAGGCCAAAAATATTCTGGTATTGGTTTCAGGTGTACATGGCGTTGAAGGCGGTGTTGGCTCAGCTATTCAATCGGATTTTGTGGGACGTCATCGGCGATTACCTGCCGATGTCTGTGTTGTGATGGTTCATGCGTTAAATCCCTGGGGATTTGCCTGTGCCAGCCGCAATGATCATGAAGGCATCGATATCAACCGTAACTTTGTCGATTTTAATGCAAAGCTGCCGGACTCTGCTGAAGCAGTTGCTATCTGGGAAAAGCTCAGTAAACAAAAAGAAGCTGTTGAGCTGGTTGGTGAACAACGCGAGCAGTTTGATAAGCTCAGCCAGGGCCAGTACGCCAAAGCCGACGCGCTTTATTACGGTGGTGACAAAGCCAGCTGGTCGCGTCAAACCATCGAAGAGCTGGTCGCTCAACTGAAACCAGAAAAACGTGACAATGTGATCGTCATTGATATTCATAGTGGGCTGGGCCCTTATGGTTATGGTGAATTGATCTGTGACCATCCTCCTGAAAGTGCCGGTCTAAAGAAGGCTCGTGATTTATTTGGTGCCACTGTGACGGAGCCGGCGCTGGGTACATCAACCTCTGGCGTCAAACATGGTCTGCACGATTATTACTGGCACCAGCAAGGTGACAATGTGTGTTTCCTGACATTGGAATTCGGTACCTTTGGCAACCAGCAAATGTTGAATGTATTGTTTGCCGATCAGCAATTGCAGCAATCCGGCAAGATTGACTGGTCCGATCAGAAAACGCTGGATATCAAACATGCGATGCAAGACTTTTTCTGCCCCAGCGAGACCCAATGGCAGGAGTTGGTATTGTTTCGTGGACGGCAGGTCATTGAAATGGCTTTGGAAGGTTTAACCGCCAATGCAAATGGCAGTTAAGCAACAGACTGATTCAATAAATTTTCGTGCGGCCACGTTAGCGGATGTAGATGCACTGCTGACAATTGAAAACATCTGTTTTGATAGCGATCAATTATCCCGCCGCAGCTTCAAATGGATGATCAACAAGGCCAACGCATTATTACTAGTGGCCGAACAACAGCAAAACATCATGGGCTATGTGTTATTGCTGTATGCCAGAGGCACGTCGCTGGGGCGTATTTATTCGCTGGCGGTGTTACCAGAATACCGTAACCAGAAAATTGCCAGGGCGTTGATGAAAGAGGCTGAACAGGCTGCATTGATTGCCGGTCGCAGTTTTATCCGCCTGGAAGTGCGCCCGGATAATGTAGGCGCTATCAAACTTTATGAAAGCCTCGGCTATCACCAGTTTGAAATTGTCAGTGATTACTATGAAGATCATGCCAACGCTTTACGCATGATGAAGGTATTACAGCCTCAGCCCGAAGAGCTGCATCAGCAGGTTTTTCATTATTCACAAAGTACCGATTTCACCTGCGGCCCCGCCAGTTTGATGATGGCGATGAAAACTCTGCAACCGGTCATGCATCTGGATCGTGGTCTGGAATTACAGTTATGGCGCGAAGCCACCACCATTTTTATGACTTCCGGTCATGGAGGTTGTAGTGCTCAAGGTCTGGCTTTGGCGGCATGGCGACGTTATTTCAAAACAACATTAATCACCAACAGCGCTGATGTGCCATTTGTAAACGGCGTGCGTAGTGAAGATAAAAAAGCCGTGATGGAATGTGTGCATCAGGATTTTATGCAGCAACTGGAAACGTCAGATGTTGAGCAGCAGATGCGACAGATCGATGTGAACTTGTTGCGAGATTATCTGCATCAAGGGGCGCTGGCGGTGGTGCTGATCAGCTCTTATCGGTTAAATCAAAACAAGTCACCACACTGGGTGGTGCTGGTGTCGATTTCCGATACTTTTGTCTATTTTCACGATCCGGATATCGATTGGGATGATGACAAAACCTTAACCGACAGTTTTTATGTGCCGGTCACACATAAAGAATTCAATCGCATGCTGGGTTACGGTAAACCCCGTTATCAGGCCGCGGTTATTTTACATTCCACAAAATAATCCTTTCCCAGATAAGAACCGCTGCGTGAAAAAGCTGTCTCTGCAGAACAGGAGAATCTAATGCTCGATAAACTCAAACAGTTCTTACAACGTGAATTGCTCAGCGATGACGATACCGGTGATGTTGCGCATGTCTCAGTCAAACTTGCTGCGGCCGCATTGATGGTCGAGGTGATTGCCGCTGATTATCATTTCAAAGACGAAGAGCGTGAAATGCTGCTGAACATTTTGCAAAAACGCTTTTCTCTGGACAAAAATGCGGCGGAGAGTTTGCTGCAAGAAGCCGAACAGGCTCACAAATCCGCTACTGACTATTTTGCTTTTACTTCCGAAATCAACCGTCGTTTCAGTCAGAAAAAGAAAATCGAATTAATCCATATCCTATGGCAACTGGCGAATGCTGATAATGAAATTCATCAGATAGAGCAACACGTTATCCGTCGCATCAGTAATCTGTTACATGTTGAGCACAGTGATTTTATTGCCGCCAAGCTGGCCGCGACCGGACATACCTGAACACGATAATTAAAGCTTCTCCATTCAACATCAGGAAACAACCCAGACCCGCTTGTCAGTTAACTGTTAAAACGTTAATGTATCTCATTCTCATTAACGGTTATCCATCGTCGGCAAATGTCTCCACCTCCACTGGAATCCATCTATAAAGACCACCACAGTTGGCTTCGCGGCTGGTTGTATCAAAGGGTCGGTTGCGATCAGCGCGCAGCAGATCTGGCGCAGGATACCTTTGTTCGCCTATTGCAGGCACAGCACAAACAAACAGGCTTTACCCCGGAACAACCAAGAGCTTATCTACGTACCGTCGCCAATGGCCTGGTGGTTGATTATTTTCGCCGCCGTTCTTTGGAAAATGCTTATCTTGAAGCATTAGCCGATATGCCCGAACTCACAATAATGTCAGAAGAAGAACAGCTGCTAATTCGAGAAACGCTGGAGCAGCTTGACGCTTTATTAAATAGATTGCCCACACGAGTGAAAACCATCTTCCTGTTATCCCAGCTGGAAGGGCTGACTTACCTCCAGATTGCTAAAAAGACCGGCGCGTCATTAAGCACCGTAAAGCGCGATATGCAGCAGGCCTTTATCCATTGCCTGACCTTATTATGGTAAACACCATGAACTCAGCACCAGCAAACATCATTGCTGAAGCCGCCGACTGGCTGGTTAAAATGCAGGACAGGCCATTAACGGCAAACGAACAAAGTCAGTTGCAGATATGGTGTGCCCAAAGTTCTGATCATCAGCGTGCATGGCAGGTCGCACAACAATTAAATCACTCGTTTGCACAAGTGCCGGAAAAGCTCGGCCTTTCCGTGCTCAGCCGAAAACAAACTCAACGACGCAATATCATCAAAGCCATCAGTGCATTGCTGGTTATTCCGACCGGTAGCTGGCTGGCCTATCAACATTCAACGTTAGCTTCTTGGGCTGCAGATTATCAAACAGCGACTGGCGAATGGCGTGAAGTCATGCTAGCGGATGGCAGTAAGCTGATATTGAATACCCGCAGCGCGGTCAATGTCCTGTTTGATGAAAACCAGCGACGAATCGAATTACTGGAAGGAGAAATCCAGATCACCACAGCCAGTGACGCGCTGAGTCGACCCTTATCCGTCACAACAGAACATGGACAAATTCGCGCCTTGGGCACCATCTTCACGGTGCGATTCGATTCAGATTATTCGCAGGTCGCCGTACAGCAGGATGCCGTGGAAATTTATACGGCTGAAACCCATAAAACTCAGCAAATCACTGCTGGACAGCAAATTCGTTTTTCCAAAAAGCATATTGAGCCAGCTACAGCGAACCAATCGGCAGTAACAACCGCTTGGACACGTAAACAATTGATTGTTGATAATCAGCCATTAGCAGAAGTGATAGCCGAATTATCGCGTTATCGTAAAGGCTGGCTGCGGTGCGATCCTGCCGTGGCAGAGTTACGGCTTTCGGGTGTTTTTCAACTCAGTGATACCAATGTTGCCCTCAGCAATCTCGCTCATACGTTACCGGTCAGTGTGGTGTATCGCAGCCCCTATTGGGTAACGGTCACAAAAAATAAATGAACCTTTTTTTCAGCTGCTTCGGCATAGGTAGTAAATGAATCTCATTCACATCATTTACGCTGAAAAGGAAGCTCCATGAACTCTGCTCAATCCAAACAGGCGAAAGCCTTGAAAAAGCCGACACTGCTCAATCAGTCAATAAAAGCAGCAATCATCGCTACGGTGGTAGTAACCGCAGCATTGCCCATAACCACATTAATAGCCGCCGAAGCCACTGTTTCTCAACAACAGCAGTTTCAGATCCCAGCTGGACCATTGGCACAATCACTGAACCAGTTTGCCAGTCAAGCACGAGTAACCTTGTCATTTGATCCGGCAATTACTGATGGACTAACCAGCCCAAGTATTTCCGGACAATATTCACCGCAGCAGGTGTTGGAAATGTTGCTTACTGGTACAGGATTGCAAGCATACCGACAAGCTGATGAAGGTTATGGGATCAAAGCGACACCGTCGGTTGATACGAGCGAGCTGGTTCACTTGCCATCAGTAAAGGTTACTGCGGATGCAGAAAGAAATCTGCAATTCGAAGGTACTGCGGCGGACGGTTACCGTGTTAAAACCGTTTCTTCAGTAGGTGGTCTCGGCAGCATGAATCTTCAAGACACGCCATTTTCGATCAGTGTCATTCCCAAAGAACTCATCGAAAACGTTCAAGCATCTTCCCCCGATGATATATACAGAATCAACCCATCGACCAGAACAAGTACGCCACAAAGTACCGGATGGTCGCCTTTGGTCAATATTCGAGGCTTTCCGACATACGATGTCTCCGAAGATGGTTTGCGTCGTCCCTATAATCATGCTGCCGTGCTAGAAGATAAAGAACGTATTGAAGTATTAAGCGGTTTGTCGGGGTTTCTATACGGAGCGGCCCCGCCGGCAGGTATGATCAACTTTGTTTCCAAGCGTCCTACACAGGAGCGGCTGAGCAATATTACGGTGGGTAATTATGGCGGGAACCAATATTACGTGCATGGAGATTTTGGTGGCCGCATCGACGAAGCGGAAAATATGGGGTACCGGCTAAACGTTGTCAGACAGGATGGTAATACCGTTGTTGATGATCAGGAAATTGACCGGACATTGGTCAGCGGTGCTTTCGATTGGCAGCTTTCAGATCAACTTCTGCTTGAACTTAAAGCATCTTACAACCAATACAAGACGCAAGCTCCTTCCGCCTACTGGTTTTTCAATGATGCTATTCCCAGAGGTAAGGCGCCAGATGCCAGCAAAAACTGGTCTCAACCCTGGATTCAGGATGAATTTGAGAATAAGCAGGTCGGTGGACGTCTTAGTTATCAATTAAATGACTCCATCACACTAAGAGGCGGTTATACCAAAAGTTATATTGATCGACCTGTTCAAGATCACACAATGAACAGTATGTTTTCTACATCCCAGTATCGCCAGCTTCGTCAACGTGTCGGCGAAACCAAGAGCGAGATCAACGGCGGCCAGGCTTTTGCTGATTTTGCCTTCGACACGGCGGGCATCGCTCATAAGTTGACTCTTGGCTATTACACTTATACAGCTAAGGACTGGAATACGACTTATGCTCCCAACACCGGCTATCAGGGACCCTATTCGATGGACACGCCGACGCATGTTCCAGAGTACAGCTTTCCTGAAAATACGGGACAATTGTATTTAGCAGGCAAAGCAAGCAACGACAATTTTATGCTTGGCGATCTGATTCAATTTACACCGCGATGGTCGGCACTGGTCGGCGTTAATCACAGTCGTATTACCAGCAAAAACTACAATTCATTAGGTTATAAGAGTCAACCTGACTACGATAAATTCCGTAACTCCCCATCCATTTCGGTGATGTTCAAACCAATCCCGACAGTTACTACATACATCACCTATAACGAAGGTCTGGAAATGGGAGGCATCGCCCCATTAGGAACTACCAATCAATACGAAATCATGCCGCCCATGGTGAGCCGGCAGAAAGAAATTGGCATTAAAGCAGAGGTGGGCGGGGTCTTTCTAACCAGTGCACTTTTCGAAATCGAAAAAGCCTATGAATTTGCTAATGCTACCAACACCTATACCCAAGATGGTCGACAAAATCACAGAGGAGCGGAATTCAGTGCTACAGGAAAATTGACCGAGCGCTTAACAATTGTTGGTGGTTTGACTTTGCTTGATCCATCTGTCCGTGGCGGTGATAACGATGGCAAAGACCCGAGGAACGTTGCCAAAAAAGTCGCCAAACTGTATTCGGAATATGCACTTCCTTTCGTGCCCGGTCTCAGTCTCACGGGTGGGGCTTACTATACCGGAGAGCAATGGGCAAACAATGCCAATACCTACCGTTTGCCGTCGTATACAACATATGATCTTGGTTTACGCTACACGACTCTAACTGCCGGAAAGCCACTGACTCTTCGCTTGTACGCAAGTAATATTACTGACAAAGATTATTGGCAAAACAGTTACTACGTTGGGCCGCCTCGTAGCATAGCTTTTTCGGCACAAATGCAATTTTGATGAAATTAGTGAAATGTTCCACAGGAAAACAATCATCTGCCCCAGTTTTTAAAAAAAGATGGGGCAGACATATATTTGCATTAAATAGTGTTGGGTTTGGTTAAGTCGAGGCGCAAAATCCAACAACTGTGAAACGATGAACCGCCGATTGTGGGCTATCGCTATCGCTATCGCTCAAAGCTAACCAAGCTAATAGCGACTGTTGTCGATTATTTGCATGTCCCAGCGCAGCTCAATATAATTGCGAACAATTCTTATTCGCGATTATGCGGTTCGCCATTTTCCAAGCAGGATTATCATGTTAGCCAGACATAGCAAACAACAGGACGTGTTGACGTTGTACAGCGACCATCATAATTGGTTGCAAAGTTGGCTGCTTGCGAAACTGGGAAATCGTTTTGATGCCGCTGATTTGGCGCAGGATGTATTTGTAAGGTTGCTTAATCGCCAGCAATCCATTCAACCCAAACAGCCTCGTGCATTTCTTTCCACGATTGCTCGTGGACTGGTCATTGATCATTGGCGTCGCCGTGAACTGGAAAACACCTGGTTGGAAATCCTGGCCAGCCTGCCTGAAGAAGAGGCACCTTCTCCGGAAACCCAGCTGCTGTTTTTAGAAACACTCAATACTATTGACCAGGTATTGGATTCGTTAAAGCCACCTATTCGACAAGCTTTTCTATTGGCCCAACTGGAAGGCTTCACCTGCCCGCAAATTGCCCAGATACTTGGTGTTTCATTGGCCACGGTAGAACGCTATATCGCCAAGGCATTACGCCGCTGCTATGAATGCAGATTTGAAGCGTGAATGATTTATCCGACTCAGTTGATGGCGAACCCTTACCGGATGCCATTGTTGATGCGGCCATCCTCTGGGCCGTTAAGCTAAATTACAATCAAGCCTCTGAACACAATCAGCAATCCTTTGAAGCTTGGTTAAGCACTGACCCACTTCATGCCAAAGCCTGGCAGCGGATCGGTTTGATGCAGGCAGAGTTTTCTTCGTTGCCGGAAAAGCTGGCGTTGCAGACGCTGAAAAAAGTCGATGCCAAACGTCAGTCTACTTCTCTGGACCGGCGTCAGGCACTTAAATTGCTATCCGTATCGGGTGTGTTTGCCATGAGCGGTTGGCTCGCACATCAGCACACACCATGGCAGCGATTGATGGCGGATGCCAGCACGGCTATTGGAGAACAACGGACGCTAACCCTGGCAGACGGCAGTGTTATTCAGCTCAACACCGATACTGCGATCAGCACGCTGCTGGATGCAACACAACGCAATATCATTCTGCATCGTGGTGAAATTCTCATTACCACTGGCTCGGATGATGTCTCTGCCAACAAACGTCCATTCTGGGTACAAACACCAGTCGGTAAATTACAGGCATTGGGAACTCGCTTTGTAGTGAGACTGGAGCAGGAGCGTGCTTTGATTAGCGTGCAACAAGGAGCTGTTGAATTGTATCCGGTGAACAGTAATGACTCTGTAGTGGTTGCGGCAGGAGAACGCCGTTGGTTAACAATTAATACAGCGCAAGATGCAGCAAACCCCGGCTTTGAGGATGATGCCTGGGCCGATGGTGTCATTGCTGGCCAGAATATTCGGCTGGCGGATTTGTTGGCTGAACTGGCACGTTACCGTCATGGTGTGGTGCAGTGTGATCCACGAATTAACGATCTACGGGTTTCCGGTACTTTCCATTTGAAAAATACCGATCAGGCTTTGCAATTTTTGGTGCAAACCCAACCCATCAAGATCAGCTACCGCACCCGTTTTTGGGTCTCGGTCTCGCCTAGCTAAAGCAGGGTGATCTCACCGTGGGGTACTGCCAGAAAAATTATTTCAAAAAAAATGAGGGGATTGAAAATTTCATCCGGTCTGTTGGGTAAGAGGGCTCCGATTTGAGCTTTATTTATTCACATTACTGAGAGAGAAATGACCATGACTGCTTGCTCAGCCATTCCCCCAAACCTGCCACTAGCTCATCATCGACTGCGACATCCTGTTTTATCGACCATGCTGCAGATCAGCTTTGCCTGTCTGCTGGGCGGCGCAATGGTTAGCCAAACCGCCTATGCCGAAAACCAATCGAACGGCATGATTGAAACCGACAGCAAAATGTTTAGCGTACCAGCCGGACCACTTCACCAAGCCCTGGATAGCTTTGCTCGGAGTGCCGGCGTGAATCTGACTTATGATGCTGCTTTGTTACAAGGGCTAACGACCCAAGGCGTCAGAGGTCGCTATACCGTAGATGAAGCGTTGCAAGCGTTACTTGCAAATAGCGGATTAAAGTTGAGTCATACGGGTAGTGGGGGATATTTAATCGAGGCATCGGGGGACACTGCGAGTGAAATAACCCTGCCCATAGTTACTGTTTCCGGCAAGGCGTTAGGTGTTATTACTGAAGGCACCGGATCCTATACAACAGGGCTCACAAGTTCTGCTACGCGACTTGATCTTTCACCCCGTGAAACTCCGCAGTCTGTTAGCGTGATTACCCGACAGCAGTTGGACGACCAGGGTGTCATAAGCATCGGCGACGCCCTGCGTAACACCCCGGGCATATCTGTACAGGCTTTTGACAGTAACCGCATGCTGTATTTCACACGAGGTTTCGACATCACCAACTACCAGTATGATGGGGTCAACACGATTGCCGATAATATCTACGAAGGCTCCCCCCACGGCGACACAGCTGCCTACGACCGAATTGAAGTAATCAAGGGGGCCACGGGGGTGATGACCGGCTCGGGCGATCCATCAGCGACTGTCAATATCATACGCAAAAAGCCGACCCACGATTTCAAGGCCTCGATCACCGGCACCACTGGCTCTTGGGATAACTATCGAACTGAAGGTGACATCTCTGGAGCAATGAACGATGCGGGCACTGTACGCGGTCGCTTCGTTGCCGCCTATCAGGATCGCAAGTCTTATCTAGATCATTACAAACAGAAAAATAATACGCTTTACGGCATCCTAGAGGCCGATCTGACTCCAGATACCCTGCTGACTTTCGGTATTGACAGGTATACCACGACCCCGCGTGGCGCGTCCTGGACCGGCAATCCCGTGTACTTCTCTGATGGTAGCCGTACCAATTTTTCGCGTTCACACAACCCTGGTGCGGATTGGAGCCGCCGCGACTTCGAATCTACAACATACTTTACTGCTCTGGAACAGGCTTTTAACAATGGCTGGAGACTCAAAGTCAACCTAAACCATATGATCACCGATCATGACACACGTCTGGCCTCGGCCAGTGGCGGCAATCCAGATCCGGTAACGGGTGAAGGCATGTTCTTATATTGGGGACGCTGGGAAGGTCATCGAGTACAGAACACTGTTGATGTCAACCTTTCTGGGCCATTCAACTTGTTTGGTCGCGAGCACGAACTGGTGGCTGGGGCCATGGTTTCCCGCTCGCGCCTAACTGGTGATACCTATGACGGCAGCGCCTTTAGCATGGTGCCGGGGAGCATCTTCGACTGGAATGGCAAACTACCGGAGCAAGATTTCCCCATAAACGGTGACTACAAAACGACCCAGAGTCAAAACGGCATCTACATGGCTACACGCCTGCGCCCGAGCGATAGCCTCGCCCTGATCCTCGGGACTAGAGTCAGTACATTCAAATACAACAATGACGAAGACTATTTCGCTACCTCCAGCTGGGAGGATGTCCACGCCAGCTATAAGGAGCACGGTGTCGTCACCCCCTATGCCGGTATAGTATATGACCTTGATGATACCTACTCGGTATACGCCAGCTATACCTCGATCTACCAGCCGCAGACCAACAAAGACACCAACGGTTCAACATTGGATCCCGTTGAAGGCAACAGCTACGAAACCGGTGTTAAAGCTGCCTACTTTGACGGCAAATTGAATGCCAACCTAGCCTTGTTCCGTATAGAAGAGGACAACGTCGCGGAGAATATCGGTACCAACCCGATCACTAACGAAGGTATCTATCGTGCCATTGAGGGTGCTACCACCAAGGGGGTGGAGCTGGAACTGAACGGTGAACTACAGGAAGGCTGGAACCTCTCCGTCGGCTATACATACGCCCGCACCCGCGACGCTGACCAACAGCGCATCTTTGGCTATCCCCTAGCCACTACTCAACCTGAACATGTGGTTCGCCTTTTCACCACATACCGCTTACCAGGCGACTTGAACCGGATAACCATCGGTGGCGGGGTGAAATGGCAGAGTGTTTTCTACGGCAACATTTATAGCGGGACAATCGACGACTACACCCTAATCAAACAAAGCGACTACACCTTGGTCGACCTGATGGCACGCTACCAGTACAACGAGCATTTGAACTTTACTCTCAACGCCAACAATGTGTTCGACAAAAAATACCTAATAGGTTTGGGTAACTTCGACACTACTTATTATGGTGAGCCACGCAATTTGATGCTAACAACTCGGTGGGATTACTAGGATCTGAGCAATCGGGGCAGTGTCATTGATATTTTGCTGTTAATTTGTTCGACCAAGAATATGTCTCGGGATGTCAAAACCTGAACACTTGTTATTTCGGTGCTCGTCTATTGGTTATGGCCCCGCCAAACAGAACGGGTGATTTTAAATTTACCTCTCCCCGTGAAAGCGGGGAGTAGGTTATTTAAACTACTATTTGCCATCTGAGGTTGGAAAAGTGCGTAGGTTGGGTGGAGCGATAGCGATACCCAACAGTCCCAAGGTCATTAGTTACATCAATGTTGGGTTTCATAATATTCAACCCAACCTACTGTTTTATAACGCGATAACGTTATTCCAGTATCTGTTCCATGCTAAGCCGCACCTCGGCTGTGGCGAAGCTGAAACAGATCATAATTGGCTTGCATGGTCAGCCAGAACTCAGCAGTGCCGGCCCCGGCTTGTTCCAGAGCTAATGCCATTTCCGGTGTTACTGAGGCGCTGCCGTTAATGACCCGGTTGAGGGTATTACGGTGGCAGCCCAGCCGTTCGGCGACCACGGCCACACTGTCAATCTTGTGGCCGTCTTCATCTTCAATCAAGCGCTGCCGGATAATACGGCCTGGGTGCGAGGGGTCATACATCGCCATGGTATTTTCTCCCATCAGTGGTAATCGTCATAGTCCAATAGGTACACATTGCCATCTCGGAACTCAAAGAAAAGTCGCCAGTTGCCGGACACTTTGATGGCATGTTGGCCTTTTAGTTTTCCGGTCAGCGGGTGCAGGTCCCAGTTGCTGACCGCTATATCGTCAAGGCTGGTGGCGGCGTCCAATACGGTCAGTCGATCGCGGAGGCGGTCAACATGATCAGTGGGAATGCCCTTGGTACTTCCCTTCTCGAAAAACTGTTTCAGTCCCTTGTGCCTGATGCTTTTGATCATCCCTTTCTCAGCCCATGTCTTTCTGCATAAGGCAGATTGTATCGTGTCGCGCGACAGTGTGCAATTATGCTTTGGGTATCGCACCCCAAGCCAACATGAGTTTAATAGAGCCTAACTTAAGGTTGAACCATATCAAGCTATTGAATCCCGTAATTGTATTGGTCTTTGTAAAAGGTAAAACAAGCAACGTGTTTCTTTCAGAGATTTGCATGTCCCAGCACAGCTCAATATAATTGCGAACAATTCTTATTCGCGATTAATGGTGAGTTTGCCATAGGCTAAAGGCGTTTCATGTCGATCAACCAGACCAAACAGCAAGTTCAGTCTTTGTATATTGACCATCACAGTTGGTTACAGGGTTGGTTAAGATCCAAATTAGGCTGTAGTTATCAAGCTGATGATTTAGCGCAGGATACTTTTACGCGTATTTTAGCGGGCCGCACACAAACTCGGATTAACGAACCCCGTGCCTATCTGACCACGATTGCCAAAGGCTTGTTGGTGAACTGGTATCAGCGTCAGGCTTTGGAGCGTGCTTATCTTGACGCATTGGCATTGCTGCCACCTCAGGAAATCCCCTCGGAAGAGCAGCGCTATCTTATCCTTGAAGCCCTCAACGAAGTCGACCAAATGTTGGATGCTTTGCCGCCATTGGTGAAACGTGCGTTTTTGCTATCGCAGATTGAGGGATTGAAATACGAAATCATTGCCGAGCAGATTGGTGTATCGCTGATTACGGTAAAACGTTATATGAAACAGGCTTTTCGCCACTGCCTGTTGGTAATGGAATAATTTCTCCAGCATGCCCAAAATCAACGCTATTGATCCTCGAATACTCGATCAGGCAGCTGACTGGTTGATGCGATTAAGTGCCACAGAAGTCACCGATGCTGATCGCGAGGCCTGTCTTCGCTGGCAGCAACAGCATCCTGATCATGTCCGTGCCTGGGTGAGGGCTGAATTGCTGGTCAATAAATTGGGCGCCTTGCCCCCGTCGTTAGCGATACCCGCACTGGACCGACCGGATAACCCTAATCGACGCGCTATTCTTAATAAGTTGGCTATTTTGTTGGCAATAGCTCCTGTCGGCTGGGGTAGCTGGCGCATAGTGGAATCACAGGGTTGGACAGCTGATTATCACACCGCCAGTGGTGAAAAAAGAGAGTTTCAACTGGCAGATGGCTCTCAGCTGACATTGAATACAGCGACATCGGTTGATGTGCAATTTGATAATCAGCAACGATTTGTCTGGTTGCGATCCGGCGAAATACTGGTGCAAACGGCAGTTGATACTGCGTCAGTCCACCGTCCATTTATCGTGGGCACCAAGCAGGGAACACTCGAAGCATTAGGTACTCGATTTAGGGTATACCAGCAAAAAAACACAACACAGCTAGGTGTATTGGAAGGTGCGGTAAAAGTTATACCAACAGAGGCTGATTTATCACAGCAAATTATTGTTAACGCAGGCGAGCAGATCAGCTTTAACCGCCATACCGTTGAACTTCCAACGCCGCTGGATCAAGCTGTAACCACCTGGACTCAAGGCATGCTGCTGGCGGATAAAATGCCGCTGGGTGAATTTGTATCCGAACTCGGCCGTTATCGAAGCGGCATGGTGAGATGCGATCCAGCCATTGCCAATTTGCCTGTGTCAGGTTCGTATCCTATTTCTGACACTGATTTGGCATTACGCATGCTGGTCTCGACTTATCCCATTAAATTGACATCACATATGCACGGTTACTGGATCAATCTGTTACCCGTTTGAAATCAGCAATAAATAAAAATGTGAACAGACTGATACTTTTTTTGCTTTCAGCTGGCAAGGAGGGTGAAGCACACATTTTGACTTAACCAAGGATCAGCTGAATGTCCACTCTAAAACCACCTTATCCCCCAATAACATCCAAAGCACTAAGGCCTAACTATCTTAATCTGTCGAACCGCAATGCTCTGCTGAGCATGGCATTGGCAACTGGCATAGCCCTCAGCGGCAACAGCTTTGCTGACGTATCAGCACTCAATACCACTGAAATTAAAACCTACCATATCCCCGCAGGTCCATTAGGACGCACCTTATCCAATTTTGCTGTCAGTGCAGGGATCCCACTGTCATTTGATTCCGCTCTCACCGACGGATTAACCAGCCCAAGTATTTCTGGCGAATATTCAGAAAAGCAGGTTTTGGAAATGTTGCTGGCTGGAAGTGGATTGACGTTTTCCCAAAGAGCAGATGGCAGTTTCACACTAAATAAAACACAGTCACAGTCCATCAATAACCAAATTGAATTACCTGCAGTGATCGTTTCAGGCGAAAAAATGAATCGTAGACTACAGGACACATTATCCAGTGTGGCGGTATTTGGTCAGCAAGATATAAGGGATCACGCCGATCAGGATCTGCAAAATATTATGGCCAGAACTCCAGGTATTTATACGCAATCGGGAAATGAAAACTGGGGGATTCGTGGTGTACCAGTTTCAGGATTTGATTCCCAAGGGGCAGGCACGATGAATGGTGCAATAACTGTGTTTGTGGATGGCGCTGCCCAGACTCACCGGCTGGTCACCATGAATCCTCTAAGATTATGGGATGTGGAACAAGTTGAGGTTTACCGTGGAGCACAATCTACCACCCAAGGACGAAATTCACTGGCTGGAGCCGTGGTATTAAAAACCAATGATCCAACTTTTCAACCGGAGTTTTCTGCTCAAACCAATTTCGGCAGCTA
This sequence comes from Methylophaga sp., assembly GCF_030651745.1. The sequence continues at coordinate 22,326 of NZ_JAUSCC010000039.1, read as the reverse complement.
CGGTGAACAAGGCGTTTCATTCGTTGCCAATAACACGATTGTGGACAATCTTCTGGCAGGCCGTTTGGCTGTTGATTATCAAACAATGGATGGTTATATCAAGAATGAAACCCTCGACAGAGATGGGGATGCTCAACGTGCGGTCAATATTCGTGGGAAATTGTTGTTCCAACCCACAGAAAAAATGGATTTGCTGTTAACGATGGACCGTACAGAGCAAAAGAGGGGGGCGAATACCGTCAGTGCAGAAAATGGTAAACCACAGTATTACGACCATTTTCTTAATACCGCTGAAAGAGATGCTCTGGACCAAAATACCGCCTCGGCCAAACTGGATTATTACCTGTCGGATAACTGGACATTTACCAGTTTATCCAGTGGAACCTGGTCTAACTATAGCTCTCTATTGGACTTTGATCAGACCGTCACACTTGAGCGAGAAGCTGTTCGCAAACATAAACAGGATCTGTTAAGCCAGGAATTTCGTTTCACTTATGAAAGTGAACGCTTAATGGGGTTCGTTGGTCTCTATTACGCTAAGCACAGTAACGATATTGATGATCGGGTTAATCTCAACCTAAGTGGGTTTAATGATCCAGCGCTGATATCACAAGGCGATATCGTCATACGTAATCAAGCCATTTTCGGTGAAGTGAACTGGGAGTTTATTGATAACTGGACCTGGATCACCGGTATGCGTTTGGATCACGAAAAAAACAACACCAAGTTTCAGTATGTTGACCCTTTAGGCTTGGCGACCGTTGAATCGGCCAATGAAAATAACTCATTCACTGAGCTATTGCCAAAAGTTGGTCTCAGTCATCGGCTGAGTCAAAATCATCTTATCGGCTTAACTTGGCAAAAAGGTTATCGTGGTGGTGGTGTCGATTTGAGCACCTCAACAGCCCACCGCCCTTATGATCCGGAATACACCAGTACCTATGAGTTGGCTTGGCGTGGCAGTTGGTTACAAAATCGCTTGAATACCAATCTCAATATTTATCACACCGATTGGAAAGATCAGCAGGTTGAAATCTCAGATGAACTTGGAATTGCCACGGTAGCGAATGCTGCAAAATCCAGACTGAAGGGTTTAGAGCTTTCAGCAGACTATCTGGTGAATAGTGCCTTCACTGTCTTTGCCGGAGCTTCCTATAACCATACTGAATATCTTGATTTTAATATGGATGGTCAGGATCTGAGTGGACAAAAATTTCCCTATGCACCGAGGTATAAAGCCTCACTTGGTGGCAGTTATCGTTTTGTTAACGGATTAAGGCTTAGCAGCGATATTGTCTATCAGTCGGAGAGTATTACGCTGGCTTATGACTCTGGTATTGCCTCGGAGCGAAACAACGACTGTGTGACGTTGGTGAATCTCAATGGAGAGTATCCATTATCGAAAAATATCACCGTTTCAGCTTTCGTCAGAAATCTGCTGGATCGTGAGTATATAACCAATAATCAGAGCAATAATTTTCTGGATGTTGGTGCTCCTAGAACATTTGGTATTGCTTTAAGAGCTGAAATGTAAAAAAACGTCACGATGTTAGTACTGTTTACGCAGCGCTCATTCTGGCTGCTATTGCATCGTTGGATTGGCATTTTTATTCTGCTGTTTGTTGTTATAGCCGGTCTGACAGGATCGGCTATTGCTTTCTGGCGAGCGATTGATAACTGGCTAAATCCAGCCTGGTATCAGGTCGCGGTTGGAGACAACTCTCAATCATTGAACGAGTTGTCAGAGCAGGTTTTGCTCACTTATCCAACGGCTATGGTTCATGGGATTATTCTGGCCAGAGATAGTGCATCCAGCGTGATTTTTTATCTGGCAGGTGAAACTTCGGGAATCGATGAGGTATTTATAGATCCTTATACCGGTCATATCCTCGGTCACAGGGATATCGAACGAACCAGTCTTGCTCGAAGCCACTTAATGCCATTTATTTATCGGTTTCATTACAGTTTAGGCTTGGGTGCGTTTGGTAAATATTTATTGGGTTTTACCACTGTTTTATGGCTGCTGGTCACGCTGATTGGCGTTTGGCTTGCCTGGCCTAAAAAAAGCAAATGGCGTAAGGCGCTAAGCATTAAATGGACTGCAGGTTCCTCCAGACTCATGTTCGATTTGCATCGTGCATCAGGCCTGATTTTTTCGGCATTGTTTGTCGTTATCTTATGGACAGGTCTGTGGTGGAATATGGATGTTGTGATTCGTCCAGCTATCGCAAAAATTTTGCCCATGACTCCTCCATTTCCTGCAACCTTTTCGCAGTCTGAGTTTGCAGTCGATAAAGGTTTTGATTTAGCGATTGAAGCTGCCTTGCAAGTGCGTCCAGATACCGAGGCTTATTACCTGAGAAATCATCACGATAAAAACCTATATACGGTGTATCTGAGGGAAAAAGGCTCTGCCGGACCCTATGGCAATATCTTTGTTTTTGTCGGTCAGGGTGGATCAGTGTTGCATGTAGACGAACCGCAAAATAATTTATCGGGAGATAGCTACGCTGCATGGCAATTGCCATTACACACTGGCCAATTTCTCGGCGTCTCAGGACGAATCATATGGATGATTGCAGGATTCATCCCATTGTTATTAGCGATTACTGGTGTGGTGCTGTGGCTTAGAAAGTTGCGGCTTAAAAATGCCAAGAGAAAGCTTAGTTGAGTTTAATTAGCGTGACTCGTCAAAGTGAGCAGAACATTAATAGAGATTTGAAATGATAAGGCCTCTACACCTTGGGTATAGAGGCCTTAATGAATCTAGTTAAAGCCCCAACGCACTGATTTCAATACGAGCCGCCGTTCCATACAGTTTGGAGGCATCACCATCCACATCACCTTCGGGAGCAATGGTTGGCCAGAGATCGGTAAGTTCAGCTAAATAGCCTTCCACTTGTTTAACGGTATTGGCAGATTCTTTACGGGTTGCTTTGGGCAGTTGTTCCAGGCGGCGTTTGGCGATTTGAGTAAAACCGTAAGCATCCTGATATTCATGCAGATTAATGAGTTTGCCGTTTTCAACGCCCAGTGCATATTCTTCAGCAGCTGTTTCAATCAGTTCATTGATGCTCAGCAATACATTTTTTAAGTCGACTTTAACCAACGCTTCGGCAGCTTTGATACCTGACTCCAGTTGTTCATAGGCTTTGTCGACTTCTGCTTGAGGAGCTTTATTGGTGACTTTATCCGCAAGGCTACTCAGTGCATCGTCAAAGCGCTCGCCACCACGATATTCGATTGATGGAACCAGACCCGCATACAGTTCATCGCGTGGATGTTTCATATGGGTGATGGCCATATCTACCTGACCTTGTTTGTACAGTTCATACCCCACCAGCAAATGACCGCGAATAAGTCCTAAACGGGTTAAAAACGCCACATCATTGGTTTTCAGATCGGTCTCGGTGACGCCTCCACCTTCACCCTCGCCAGTCGCTGCCATAACCATATTGTCAGTGGCGGAATGCATATCATGCGACATATCTGCGGCGGAGGCATTCAGGCTGATACCGCTGGCTAATGCAACGCCAATGCTTAACCATTTTTTACGATTTTCTTGCATAGTCTGTCTCTCTGAGTGGGGGTATGATAAGTTACTTACTTTGCCATAAATGAGAAGCATTCTCAATATGATCCTGCATCTTTCACAGTGTTTATCTGCAATTGATCTAGACGCTATCAAAGCATCCATCAAGGATGTCCCGTTTCATGACGGACAGAGCACGGCTGGCCGGGCTGCCATTCAGGTAAAACATAATCAGCAGGCCGATATGGTGGAAGTTGGTGGTGTTTTAAAACTGGTTGAGCAACGCCTGCTGGCCAATGATTTATTTTTGCAGGCAGCACATCCAAAACAGTTCGTCCGTTTGCTGTTAAGTCGTTATCAGCCCGGCATGCGTTACGGCACCCATGTCGATGAAGCGCTGATCAATAATCAACGCACCGATATTTCGTTTACCTTGTTTTTGTCGGATAAAACCGATTATCAAGGCGGTGAACTGGTGTTGGAAGACAGCAGCGGCGAACGTAGCTGGAAACTGGATGCCGGTGATTTATTGTTATATCCCTCAACCTATTTACACCGGGTCAATGAAGTCACTGAGGGTGAACGCTTGGTCATTGTCGGTTGGGTGACCAGCCGGGTACGAGACCCGAATCAACGTGAAATCCTGTTTGATATGGAGCAGTCATTACGCGAAGAATTCAATCAAAACGGCAAGACAGCCCAATATGATCGACTCTCGAGAGTACGTAATAATCTGCTACGACAATGGTTGGATCGTTAACTCATCACTAGCAATTATTGTTTTTCCAATTAATTGCTCTCAAAAGATAATTATCATAGAATGCAACTGCGAATCATTATCATTAGCGGTTGAGAATAATTTCTATGAATGCGCCATTGCCTTCACCTTCGACGGAAAGTCTGGAAAAACTTTATCAAAACAACTTCAGCTGGCTGCAAAACTGGTTACGCGAGCGGTTGAATTGCTCGCATCAAGCTGCAGACTTGGCGCAGGATACCTTTGTAAGATTGCTAACAGCGCCGGATTTCAGTGGCAAAGTCGAGTCTATACGTGAGCCCCGCAGTTATCTGGTGACTGTGGCCAAGCGTGTGATGATTGATCATTTCCGTCGACGGACCATTGAGCAATCGTATTTGCAGGCTTTAATACAGCAACCAGAGCAAGAAGGCATTTCGTCAGAACAAAGCTTGATTTTGCTGGAAACGCTGTATCGAATTGATGCGATGCTGGATGGAGTTGGGGCAAAAGTGAAAAGAGCATTTTTAATGTCTCAGCTCAAAGGTATGACCTACCGGGAAATTGCTGAGGAAATGAGCTTGTCAGAAAGCTCGGTGAAAAAATATATGGCAAAAGCCACGCAGCACTGCCTGATGTTCTCAATATATGAGCAGTTAGATGCATGATCGCCGCGTCAGCAAATATCACACCGCAACAACAAAAAGCGTTAAAGGATGCTGCCCAGTGGCATGTGGAGCTCAGCGCAGAATCCGTTACTGAAAAACATCGTCGAGCCTGGCAACAGTGGTTGATTGAGCAGGCTGAAAATCAATGGGCCTGGCAACAGCTGGAGAAATTGCAGCAGAAACTTAAAGGGCTGCCCGGAGATTTGGCCTTTGATTCCCTCAATAGTGACGAAGAAAAGCCAGTTGCCAATCCCCGTAGAAACATACTGAAAAGCATTGCCGGGCTTGGAGTCATCTCTTCTTCGAGTTGGTTAGCCTGGCAGTATTCTCCTGCCAGTTTGATGCTGGCAGATCATTACACTCACACCGGAGAAGTAAGACAGCTGACCTTGGCCGATGGCTCTATGGTAACGCTCAACAGTGCGTCGGCAATCAATGTTGAATTTTCTCCGACAGAGCGCAGATTGCACCTTAAACAAGGTGAGATCATGATTTCTACCAGCTCTAACCAAGATATCAGGCCCTTTTACGTTCAAACTGAACAAGGTTTGTTAAAACCTTTGGGCACTCGTTTTTCCGTTCATCAACAATCGGATAAAACGGTACTGAAGGTCTTCCAGCATCAAGTCAAAGTCAGCTTACCGGACAAACAACAGATGATCTGTTCGGCGGGAAATAAACTGACTTTTAGTCATAATCAATTTCAGCCGCTGACCACTCTCGCCGAAGGTGAAGATGCGTGGCTGCAGCAAAAGCTGGTCATTAACGATATGCCGCTGGATCAGTTTCTCAATCAACTTAGCCGTTATCGACCCGGCATTATTCGTGTTGAACCCGAACTCGCCAAATACCATATCAGTGGCACTTTTGATGTCACCAATACCGATCAGGCGTTAATGGCGGTGAGTCGACTGTTTCCGGTTGCCGTGACTTTCCGCAGTCGTTATTGGGTTTCAGTTCACCCTGCATAATCCCAAACTTATACCTTTTTAGAAGTTGCTTCGTCTTTGTGGGTAACCCATTAACTTGCGTTATTCATACAAGAGGACTTATGCAAACTAATCTATCGACACCCCAAAAAACGCCTATTGTTCGTGCTATCCAACGGATCTCAGGTTCCAGCAGGCAATTGTTGTTATGCAGTGCGTTATTAATGCCGGTCAGTGTGTATTCGACAATGACCATGGCCGAGACGGTCACCCAAAGCTATTCCATTCAGGCTGGTGAGTTAGGCAGTGTGTTAAATCGTTTTGCCAGTCAGGCAGGAGTGAATATTTATTTTGATGCTGCGTTAACCCGTGGCCTGCAAAGTTCAGGACTGACAGGCGACCATTCAGTGGATTCCGCTTTACAGCAGCTCTTGCAAGGCACTAACTTACAAGTGGTGAAAACCGCTGCTGATAGCTATCAATTGCAACAAAGCGCTTCAGCCAATACTACAGAAGTTGATAGCGTAACTTTGGCACCGGTACAGGTTAATGCCACTGGCATAGGTAGTAATACCGAAGGCACTAATTCCTACACTACCGGATCGATGAATACCGCGACGCGACTGGGTTTATCTATTCGTGAAACACCACAGTCTGTATCAGTGGTTACCCGGCAAATGATTGATGATATGCAGCTGGAGTCGCTGACCGATGTCGTTAATACGGTGACCGGTGTTACGGCAAAGTCTTTCGATAGTTCTCGATTTGGCTTTTCGGCTCGTGGTTTTGATATTGATAATTATCAAATAGATGGTGTTCCAACCACTTGGACATCTGGCTGGGCGGCGGGTGAGTCACAAATGGATACGGTAATTTATGACCGTGTTGAGGTAGTCCGTGGTGCCAGTGGTTTGATTTCCGGGGCAGGTAACCCTTCCGCGGCAATTAATCTGGTACGTAAAAAAGCCGATAGCAAAGAGTTTACCGGGCATGCTTCTGTTAGTGCGGGCAGCTGGGATCGCTATCAAGGTACGGTCGATATTTCTACGCCACTTAATGAAGCCGGAACAGTACGTGGTCGAGTGGTTGGTAGTTATTTGGATGAGCGTTCATTTATCGATTTGCTGGAAAATGAAAAAACCGTGTTTTATGGCACTTTAGCGGCTGATATCACAGACAACACCTTAATGAATATCGGTATTAGCCAACAACAAAATAAACCTACAGGCTCAACCTGGGGTGGTTTACCAACCTGGTTTAGTGATGGCGGTAGAACAGACTGGTCTCGTTCAAAAACCACGGCAGCCGACTGGACGGAGTGGAGTTCAACCCATACCAACTATTTTGCCAATGTTGAGCATGTATTTGATTCTGGCTTAAAACTTTATGCCGGATATACCAAAAACATCAATGAAGCCGATTTAAGGTTGGTATATCTGTCCGGGGCACCAGACAGGACAACGGGCTTTGGTATGTCTGCCAGCCCGACTTGGTACGATGTGGAAAGAGAGCAGGACAATATTGATATTTATGGATCCCTGCCTTTCGATTTTGCCGGCAAAAGTCATGAACTGACGGTGGGTTTTTTACACAGTAAACAGGATTTAATTACCGATAACCGGCCACGAGTCGCCACAGCACCAGGAAGCTTTTACGAATGGGACGGTTCATATTCTGAGCCTGAGTGGGGTGAAAAAACCACCTACACCACCCAAAAAACCAAACAGGTTGGCGGTTATGCCGTTGCTCGGCTGACACTTGCCGATCCGCTGAAATTGATCCTGGGTAGTCGTATTACCAACTGGGAAATGGAAGGCATGAAATGGAATGGTGATCGCTATAACTTTGATCATCATCAGGTTGTCACGCCTTATGCTGGTTTGATCTATGAGATTAATGATATCTATTCGGCTTATGTCAGTTATACCGATATCTTTAATCCACAGGATTATCAGGATCTCAATGGCAATTACCTTGATCCATTGGAAGGTGAAAACTATGAAGCGGGCATCAAGGCTGAATATCTGCAAGGCCGGGTCAATGCAATGGTTTCAGTTTTCCGTATTGAGCAGGACAATCTGGCACAGGCCGATGTCGGTAATTTGATCCCCGGCACTATTAATCAGGCTTACTACGCTGCAGAAGGCACTACCAGTAAAGGGTTTGAGGCAGAAATATCTGGCGCTATTACCGATAATTGGAATTTGATGGTGGGCTGGTCACAGTTCCAAGCCGAAGATGCCGACGGTACAGCTGTGAATACTCGTCATCCACGTCGAACAGCAACCTTGTTTACTAGCTATCGGTTGGATCAATTAACCTTGGGTGGTGGCGTCAACTGGGAAAGCTCTAACTACACAATGGCTACTAATCCATTAGGTCAGGTCGAAAAGTTAAAGCAGGATAGTTATGCGATTGTCAGGTTGATGGCTAAATATCAGGTAACACCGGCATTAAGTGCCCAGCTGAATATCAATAACCTGTTTGACGAAAAGTATTACACCAATATCGGTTTTTACAGTCAGTTAGCCTATGGTGCACCACGTAACGCCAATCTGACATTGAAATATGATTTCTAATTAAGATAGAAAATCATAAAGATCAAAAAGGCCCTGCCAGTTTTTTCTGACAGGGCCTTTTTATTGTCTGTGCTACTAAGTACCGCAACTTTAACCAAGGCTAAAGTCATCGTGTTGATGGAATTGGTAATCTGGTTTAGTCAATTCTTAAGCTATTAATAGGAGGTTCATTATGACTGCCGAATGGACAGATAAAGATGAACGTCAATATGAGCATATTAAAGATCAGCAGGAAAAAAGCGGCAAAAAGACCGATAAAGCCGAAGAGATTGCCGCTCGTACGGTGAATAAACAACGGCGTCAGGAAGGGCGCACGCCATCGAAGACCACACAAGGAACTGGCAACCCTAATTCTTCTTTGGAATCGCGTACTAAGCAGGAATTGTATAATCGGGCCAGCCAATTAAACATCAAGGGACGTAGCAAAATGAGTAAGTCGGAATTGGTAGCCGCTATTCGGAACAACTAAGGCCTATTAATCTTACTGCTGGCGATATATCGATTAATCGCATTGCTCCCACATAGGCTGAAGCTGACAATTCACAGCATCCGTTTCAGTTTCTGATTCAGAGCGAGATTCAGATTTAGCGTTTTTATCTTGTGTAGGTGATGCCTTCGCATCGGTTTCCCGGCCAAAATCACTTTCAAAGGCGTTGACAAATGCATTTTGCATAATAGAAAGAAACGCCTGCCAAGCACTGACATCAGGCTGATCGAGATCGCCACGGATTTCAATTTGGGTGGCAATGCGGTCTCTGGGTTTATTACGGAATATCTGACCAAAAGCAGCGACTATCGCGTGCCAGGCAGCATTGAAAATGCCTTCTTCAAGATCTTTTTCCAAATCAAAAATTTCGACATTATCCAAAACGGGTTTGGCATAACCGGTTAATTGAGAATCCTCAGCTTGCAACTCCATTACAAAATCGCCGTTACCGGATTTGAAATTGAAATTGCCATAGGCCTCAGAAACATCATTGAGTTTAATCAGTTCGATGCCGGTGATTTTAAGGTTGAGCTCAAAATTATGAAAATCGCCCAAGGGATCGAGATGCCCGTTCATCGTGGCGTTGGCGTTATCAAATAATAGTCCCTGCACATCAAAATTGGCGTATTCAAGCCCTTCACTACGATCAGCGTTGCTCAGATTATTAATTTCACCATTGAGTTGATGGAATACCAGATGGACCGGCGGATCAGAGGTGAAGTTATGGAAATGAATTTCACCATCTAGGATATTTAATTGATCTATCTGTAATGGAATGATGTCCTGTACTGTCTGCCGCCAGGTGGATTCTTCATCCGGTTTGTCTTCAGATCCATCATCGATCAGATGCAGTTCGGCATCTATTAAATCAACATTGGCGACAACTTTACCTTTAAATAAAGATTTCCAGCTTACTGATGTATCTATGGTCTCGGCTTTAAAAAATACTACGGAAGGTTGGTCTTTTTGGGTGATTTCAAGCTGATCAACAGAATAGGCGCCACGCCACAGATGAATATCGACATCAGCAATTTCGCCTTGATAGTTATCCATATTGGCCAGCTTGTCGTTCAAATAGTCTTTAACTATTGAAGGCAATTGCATACGCAGAATGATTAAAGCGACAGCGAGTAAAACCAGGATAATCAGTGTGTAGGAATAGCGTCTGGCGACCATGGCGATCTCCCTATTAAGAAGTTTTATAGCAATCACAACCAATATCACCCGCTTGATCATTCAAACGGGTGATACAAATCAGCACGTTATTTCAATGTACAAACTAACTAGCCGGCACGCTGCCAAAAACGAAGATCACGACAATTTTTGGTAAATTTGTCGGTGGTTTTGTCATTACTCAACTTCAGACAGCCTTCATCCAGCATTTCACTTATACCGGCTTTTTCCAGAAGTGACATAGCGTCATCTGCATAGCCGATAAATTTCTTGTGATTGAAAGCATCCATTACAAACGTTATGGCTTGAGGGATCTCAGCCAGTTTTTTGCCACCATCTTTGCTGGGCAAAATCACAACTGCATCAAACAATACCGAAGGGGCACCATCGACTTTCTCATCCACAGTGATTGTTTTGCCGGCGCTGCTTTTGATTTCACCACTATGTGGTGCAATTACTTCAAACATTGCTCCTTCGGCTTTAAGTGACTTCTCAAGCGATTTGAATATGTCTGCATCGAATCCATCGGTCATTAATACGCCAACTTTGCGACCTTTGAAACTTTCAGGACCATTCTTGAGAATGCTCAACTTATCTGAGGCTGGCAAATCATCACGTGTTGGCATTGCTGCATCAGCCGGTTTTGGCAACGGATCGATACCCAGTTTCTCGGCCACTTTCTCGGCCAATTGTTGATCAATATTCAACAGATGACTGACCATGCGTTTACGGATGGCTGGTGTTTTGACTTTGCTGAGTTCAAACGAAAACGCATTGATAATATGCTGTTGCTCAATCTCCGTTTGACTGATGAAAAACTGTCTGGCTTGGCTGTAGTGATCAGCAAAAGTTTCAGAACGTTCACGGACTTTTGGTCCTGATACATCTTCAGGATAACTTTCAAAGCCTCTCGCCGGATCTTCACGAGGACCACCTTCTTCTTCACCCCAGCTATTGGGCTCATAGTTGGCTCGGCCGGTTGGATTGTGCATCGCCATATGTCCATCTTGCTGGAAATGATGCATCGGGCATTTTGGCGCATTGATTGGAATGTGAGTGAAATTAGGCCCACCGAGTCGTTTTAGCTGGGTATCGAGATAGGAAAAGTTTCTGCCTTGCAGCAAGGGATCATTAGAATGATCGATACCTTTAACGATATTTTGGGTACAAAAAGCGACCTGTTCGGTTTCGGCAAAAAAGTTACTTACCACTCGATCGAGCACTAAGCGGCCAACTACACGAATCGGAACCTGTTCTTCAGGGATCAGTTTGGTAGCATCCAACACATCAAACTCAAATTTATCAGCAAATTCATCATCAAAAATCTGCAGTCCCAGTTCCCATTCAGGGTAGTCACCCTGACTGATAGCGTTCCATAAATCACGACGGTGAAAATCTGGATCGGCCCCGTTGATTTTTAACGCTTCATCCCATAAAACTGACTGCATGCCCAGTTTCGGTTTCCAGTGAAATTTTACAAACTGGGCTTTGCCATTTTTATCAATCAGTCGAAAACTGTGAACGCCAAAGCCTTCCATAAACCGAAATGAGCGTGGAATCGTACGATCTGACATTTGCCACATCAGCATATGCATGCTTTCCGGCATCAATGACGCAAAATCCCAAAAATTATCATGGGCGGATTGCGCCTGAGGAAATCCACTATCGGGTTCTTCCTTGACGGCGTGAACCAGATCAGGAAATTTCATTGCATCCTGAATAAAAAACACAGGGATGTTATTACCAACAATGTCCCAGTTGCCTTCTTTGGTATACAGTTTGACGGCAAAACCGCGAACATCACGCGCCAGATCAGCTGAACCTTTACTGCCAGCTACGGTTGAAAAACGTACAAAGGCAGGGGTTCTTTCGCCTTTACGTTGGAAAATATCAGCAGAGGTGACGTCTGCTAAAGACTCGGTGGTTTCAAAATAACCGTGAGCACCAAAGCCACGAGCATGCACCACCCGTTCTGGTATACGCTCATGATCAAAATGGAACAGCTTTTCACGAAGAATATGATCTTCCATTAAGGTCGGACCACGTGCTCCGGCTTTTAAAGAATTCTGATCGTCAGCAATCGGACCGCCTTGCTGGGTAGTGAGTATTGAGGTATCAGCGGTTTTTTGTTGATGGGTTTCTCCACCATGACCTCGGTTTATTTTCGGATCGGTTTTATCCATGACTTATCCTTAGATTGCGGTGAATAGAGGGAGAGTGATTTGTGAAAAAATCAAAATCTATTCTGCGCCGGGCTCAGCTAATCGCATTAACCTGAGTAAAGAGAACTGCATCACAGAATGCTTGTGTATTGCGAGCCGCTGGTTGCTGGCTTAAAAAGAATTTTTCATGGATAAATAACTAACTAACGGATAGGTAAATGGCACCAACCCTTAATCATAAACAGAAGCCTGGTGGGGTTAGGCTTTGTAATCCGGAAAAATGGCTTTGCGAATAATGGCATGTACGCCTAGATTGCCATCTACTACTTGGGTAATACCAAAATCCACGGCTACGGAAATCAGAGAAATGGCTTCATCTTCGCTTAGCTGGTGTTCTTTCATTAAATAGTGACGAGCTTTTCGGAAGGCATCGCGCATGGCGGCTTCCATCGATGAATTTTTATATACCTGAGTCTGGGCGTTAGGCCCCAGCTCTGCCTGATAGTCTGAAAAGCTCATGCCTTGCAATACCCATTCATCCGGGGTTTCCAGAAACGGATGACTGAGGCCATCCATAAAACTGCCTTTTAGATCCCGTTGTTTGTGTAAAACCAACTGAAATACACCGGTTAATGAACACTCGATAGCGGTGCCGCATAACTCTGAATCACCTTGAGAAGCATGGGGATCACCAACCGAAAACAGTGCTCCAGCGGTGGCTACCGGCAGGAATAATTTACTGCCTTTACCTGCACGCCAATTATCCATATTGCCGCCAAAATAACTTGGCGGAATCGAATCAACTAAACCAGCTTCACGTGGAGCAACGGCCATCACCCCAAAATGTGGTCGTACCGGAATCGTCGCCTTTTCGAGTATGCCGAATTGCTTATCGATACTGGAATGGTCAACCACTATGCCGGGGTAATCAATGGTCGGGTGCACAATGCCATAAGGATCTGTTTGTGGTGTCCAACGAAAGTTATAGAGGGCTTTGGCATGTGGCGGGTGGGTGTGTTGATGCACTTCGTAAACGGTGACGACTTCGCGTTTTTTGGGTTCGGTGAGCAGATCGTCATATTGAAAGCCCCACCAGGTAGCGGCATTGCTGCCAAAATGTTTGCCTTGATGCTCCGGGCTGCAGCTGGTCCGGGGTTGAATATCCAGTATGCGTATTTCCAGCACATCGCCGGGTTCGGCATCGGTGACATAAACAGGGCCAGTACAGATATGTACGCCAAAACCTTCTCCGGCACCCCGGCCAAAAATGCTGGCATCCATCGGACCAGCACCACGCCGATCTACGTTTTTGGCATTATGCGTCCAGTGGAAAACACTTTGTGCACCTGGGTCGCCATCAATCATCCGTTCACAGTCATCACTGGCATGCTGGGACAAGGTTTCGATGGTCACAATATCGCCGGAGCGGATGGTTAACACCGGTTTGATCTCATTGCTGAAATAGCCCCAGTGAACGGTTTTATCCGACACTGGCAGATAATATTGCCGTGGTGTAGGTAGCGGATCCGGATCCTGTGAGTACGACACGCGTTTGGGTGCAAGCCGCAGTGAAAGGGCGTAGCGAGCATGATCGTCTAGCACTTCCTGAAAGGGCCTGCGGCGTTTCTGTAAATCGTCATCCAGGTGTGCTTCGACTGGAGCGCTAATGGATGAACGGGAAGAAGGGGAGGTTTGTGGGCAACCACGTCTCAGCTGTTCATGCAGATCCTGCGGCGGAGCAGCGCGATAGCTTTTTGGTGACATGCCCATGTACTGCGAAAAAGTACGGCTGAAGTTCGCTGCGTCATTAAATCCCCAGCGGTAACATAACTGGGCAATACTGAACTGCGCCAATGCCGGGTTGGCCAAATCGATACAGCAGTGTTGGATCCGCCGACTCTTCAGATACTCGCTGAAGGTCGTACCACTGTTCTTGAACAGTTTTTGTAAGTAGCGGGCTGATAATCCTTCCTGGCTGGCGATCTGTTCGATATTTAACTCCGGATCGTCAAGCCGTGCATCCACGGAACGACAAACACGGCGTAAGTGAGCCAGTTGCACGTCTGTGGCATCGTCATTTTCTTCTGAGTGCTTATGTGAAAGACAGGCTACCAGCAACTCGGCCAGTGTGGCTTCCAGTGCGGGCAGCTCATTGCGCTCCATATGTTGCAGTTGATCGGTCAGCGATTGCAGCATGTTCAGGCATAAAGCGCCTATACCTTGCTGAGTACTGATGCGATTGGCTTGCTGTCGACCGGTACGCACCAGCCTGAGCAGAAAGCTGGAGGATTCTAGCTTGATAAACAGGATTCTAAAACGGGTTTGCAGCGCCAGTTGCCAGGATTGGCTTGGGTCCAGCAGCATGATGTCGCCCGAACTTAGCTTGACGGTTTGATCGGCATCCAGCACCTGTGCGGTGCCTTCAAGCAAAGCGAGCACCAATACAGTGCCCTGTAAGGGTTGAGTTGCTTTGCTGGCAACAGGTGACAGAATTTGTGGTGCGGCAGTCAGTTGAACAAATACTGAGTTGCGTGCCGATATGGACAGCGCCATATGGCCACTGTCATTTGGCGTATCAATGCCTGTGGCATGGCTCGCCAGTCCGAGCCTGGAAAGTATTTCATTCCAGGCTGGCTGGCGTAGCTCTGCCGGTATAGCACTGGCAGAAAAGCGTTTCAGGTCAGTCACGATGGTGTCTTATTCCTTGAATACTGAAACTTCTTTTCGCAAGTGTTATGCCAGAACCCTCAACCCTCAACCCTCAACCCTCAACCCTTACCTCGCGCCGGGAACATGGATTTTTTCAGGATCGCATGCACGCCCCAGTTGCCATCCACAACCTGCGTAATGCCAAAGTCGACCGCCACTGACATCAGCGACATGGCTTCGTCTTCATCCAAAGCTTGAGTGGTCATCAAGAAGTGACGCATCTTACGATAGGCATCGCGCATAGCCTGATCAACCGAAGATTTGCTGTAGATATCGTCTTGCGCATTAGGGCCCAGCTCGGCCAGATAATTGGCATAACTGAATCCATGTAAAACCCAGTCATCCTGCGTTTCCAGCAATGGATAATTCAGCTCCGCCAGTGGCGTTCCCGGTAAATCGGCTTTTTTGTGCAGGATGAACTGGAAAGTGCCGGTTAATGAACACTCAATAGCAGTGCCACACAATTCTGAATCGCCTTGGGAGGCGTGCGGATCGCCAACCGAGAACATGCCGCCATCAACAGCGACAGGGAAGTAAATCTTTGCTCCCTTGCCAATCCGCCAGTTATCAATATTGCCACCGGTATAGTTGGGCGGGATCGAGTTCACCATATCGGCTTCGGCCGGTGCGACACCAATGGTGCCAAAGTGTGGCCGGATCGGAATGCGAATATCGCGCAGGATATTTTCTTTTTTGGTGATGGTGCTGTGATCCACCGGTACACCGGGATAGTCGATAGTGGGATGTACTACGCCGAATGGATCGGTTTGTGGTGTCCAGCGATAGTTATAAATGGCTTTGGCCCAGTTACGTTCACCGGTGGCGTCGACTTCATAGATGGTGACGACTTCACGCTGTTTCGGTTCGGTCAGCATATCTCCATAGTGAAAACCCCACCAGGCGGCGGCATTACTACCAAAGGTTTTACCTTTGTAATTCGGGTTGCCACTGGGTCTGGGTGTCACATCGGCAATACGTACTTCAAGAATATCGCCCGGTTGAGCACCTTTGATGCGTACCGGTCCAGTACAGATATGTACTCCGGCACCACCACCAGCTCCAATCTTGGCATCCATTGGACCGGCACCACGCCGGTCGACACCTTTGCGTTTGGCATCCCAATAAAAAATGCTTTCCGCACCGGGGTCACCTTTCACCATGCGTTCGGCATCATCATTGGCGTGATGAGTGAGGGTTTCCATGGTGACAAAGTCGCCAGACTCAATTTCAATGGTAGGTTTGGCGATTTTGCTGAAGTAACCCCACATAACGGTTTCCGGTGTGGCGGGGATGTAATAGTGCATTGGACCTGGCGCGTCAGGATCAACAGTGCCAGTGGCGCCAGCTGCAGCGAAACTCATAGGTGACATGGTCACGCCCATGGCGCCTAATGAGGCGGCTCCACCGCCAACAAAAGCGTTACGAATAAAAGATCGTCTTGCCGTATCAAACTCTTCAACAACGTCTTTTTTATTTTCTGCTGTGATGCCGTGTGTACAACCTGGTGTGCAAATATGCTCTGTCATAATGATTCCCCTCGGATAACTACTAGATGTCGGAGGTGCCACGGCAGTGCGGCACGTGTAGCTATTATGTTCTGTGGAATAGCATTTCTTCTTGTCGGCTGGCGCACTAATTCTTGTCGATGGCATGGCTTTCGGCGTTATCACATTCTGAAAAAGCTTTTATAAAACCAAGTGATTTAACGGTTAATCCTTAACCGGAAGAATATAGAGACTTGTTAATTGCGAATGCAAACGATAATCTATCGCATTAGTGAGGTGTTCTCATGCCTCTTGTATCACCCAATGAAAGATAAAGATTTTCTGGCCGGCTGCACTGTCGCTGGTGCCGTAAAGCTATCGATCAATGAAGATTTTGCTCGCGATAAAAACATTTGTATGGAATACCCCAATATGACCTTGTCTTACCCTGGCCGAATAGTGTCGCTGGTGCTGGCCGCTACCTTTGGTGGCTACTTGCTGACTTCTGCAGTGATGATTTTAATTGCCGCTGTTCTGCCCTTATCTCGTGCTGACGCGGTTATCACCAGTGCACTATTGAGCTTTGCTGTATACACCGCTGTGATTATCTGGGTATTTGCCGTTAAAAATGCCAAGCGTGCCTGGGGCGGATTGCTATTGGGGACACTGATTATTGGTGGATCCGGCTTACTGTTGACGGAGTGGCTGCGATGACTCAAGTATCACAAACCAGTACTGAAGAACTGGGAGGTTTTCGTCAGGCTATGGCCTGGCTGCATACCTGGGGTGGATTGGTTGCCAGCTGGGTTTTATTTGCCATTTTTCTGACAGGCACCATTTGCGTATTTGATGATGCCATCACTCGCTGGATGAATCCTGAAAGAGTTCAGGTTGGTGAATTTGATCCACAGGCCAGTACTCAGCAGCAACGTCTGGAGTTGGTCAGCAAAGGTGAAGCCTATCTGCGAGATATTGCCCCGCAAAGCCATCTCTGGAGGATACGCCTACCCAGTGAAGCTGACCCGGCTATTGGTCTTTCCTGGGAAGATGAATACGATGAATTCCAGCAAGTTCGGTTACATCCGGTCACCGGTGAATTATTAACACCACAGCAGGAGCGTGAAACCGAGGGCGGCCATCACTTCGTGCATATGCATTTTGAGTTTCATGCCGGTATGGCCGGGATCTGGATGGTGGGATTCTTTACCATGATCATGCTGGTGGCATTGGTCAGCGGCATCATCATTCATAAACGTATTTTTAAGGACTTCTTTACTTTCCGCTCCGGCAAAGGCCAGCGTAGTTGGCTGGATGCGCATAATGCATCATCCGTTTTATCGCTGCCATTTCAATTAATGATTGCCTACACCGGACTGATCATTTTTGTATCTATATATATGCCTGCTGGAGTCATGGCCAATTACGATAGCCCACGAACGTTCTTTGCTGAGGTGTTTAATCAGCCTGAACATCGTCCTGAAACCGGAATTGAAGCTGATGTATATCCATTAACAGAATTATTCGAAAAAGCTGAAGCCCACCTGGAAAAGCCGGCTGGTTTCATCAGTGTGGAACATCCAGGCGACAGTAGTGCGGTAGCCAAAATATTCGGCGTGTTTGAAGCGGAAAAAAATGCCGGACGATTATTATTTTTAAGCCAGGGGCAGGTCATTCTGGATGCTGTTACTGGTGAATTGCTGCATATCGAAGCGCCGGATATGTTTGATAAAAGTAATGCCTTTGCCGCCCAGCGCATTATGCGGACCTTACATTTTGCCAATTTTGGTGGTTATACCGTGCGTTGGCTCTATTTCATTCTCGGTATGGCCGGTACTGTGATGATGGCTACCGGTGCCATTCTCTTTATGGTGAAACGTCGCCAAAGATCTCTGAATGAATTTGGTGCGCAGACACCAAAAGTTTACCGTGTTATTGAAGTGCTCAATATCAGTGCCATCAGTGGCTTGATGGTGGCTTGTGTGGCTTTTTTCTGGGTGAATCGACTGTTGCCTTTAGAGGTCACTGGCCGAGCTGGCTGGGAAATCAAACTGTTCTTTTTTATCTGGCTGGGTAGTTTGCTGCATGCTGCGTTAAGACCTGCATCCCGTGCCTGGATAGAGCAATTAGTCGCTTTTGTCGTTTTATGTTTATTGCTGCCAGTGATGAACTGGCTGACAACGGGTCAGCATTTAATCGTCTATCTCATGCAGGGGGATTGGGTGAATGTTGCCTTTGAATTAACGGTTCTGCTGTTCGGCGTGTTGGGTATTTTCACCGTCAAAATACTCAAACGCAAACAACAAAAAACCGTAATTGAAGCTTCCAGAATTTATAAGCCAAAATCGGAGGCAGCGTAATGCAGATGTTGCTGATGATGCTGCTTGGAACCGCATTGTGTTATGCCGGTATGACCGGACTGAGTCTGGCGATGCCACGGCATTATTCGCAACTCAATGCGGCTAAATTATCTTACGGTGACAACCGTTTGTTGCGGTTGGTCTCAATCGCCGTGCTGATATTTTCCTTATGGCCGGTGATCAGTGTGTGGGGCATTGTGGTAGGCATTGTGGTCTGGCTGGGATTGTTATCAGTGGCCGCCGTGATCCTGGTCAGTTTATTGGCATATTGGCCGCGCTTTGCAGCGGCGAAAGCGTTAGTTCTGGCGTTTATCGGCTTATCCAGCTGTATCGTTTTGTGGCTAATCTGAGCTCATTGTATGGTCGGGGGAGATACGATGAAAAAATTTAGACTGGATACGATCTTAAGTATTACAGCGATTATTGGGTTGCTGATTAATCTGGCTTTGAATCTGTATGCCTATTTGCATATTGACCCAGTTTCATCCTCGCCGTTAGAGGAAGGCTGGTGGTCGGTCTGGTTGCCAAGTTATCTGGTATGGATGATGTTTTTAACCATCGCGTCATTTATCGGCGTTAATCGTAAAGATTAATTCTGATCTTCGGTGGTTTCCTGCTCTTGATCATTTTCTTGATCTTCTTATGATTCAGATGGTTCAGCGTTTTCCTGTATTTCAGTACTCTCCTGATCTTCAGGAGTTTCCGATTGTTCTGCGTTGTCCTGACTTCCGGTTATCTCCTGAATAAACGATGGCACTAAACGCTCGTAGAGGCTTTCTTGTTCATCAGTATTTTCTAGCTCCAAGGTTTCATCAGGTTCTTCCGTGTTTTCTTGCTCTTCGGGTGATTCCTGCAGGAACGGTGTTGTAAGGCGGTCAAACAGACTTTCCTGCTCTTCGACGCTGGCTTCCACGGTAAAACGCTTGATACCGATTAGTTGTCCGGAATCCGTCACCACTTTGACCTGCCATTTACCTATCGGATCTTTGGGAAAATTCAATTTTTGGGTCCAGGCCCGATAGCCTTGTTCACTGCCACCTTCTATATTCAAAGTGATCCGATCGACTTGCTTGCCGTTGTGCATCCAGATGTGATGGATTTTTTCCTGTAAGCCGCGCGGCGCGCGGATAGCTGTCCAGGCATATATGCCGTCACGTTTCAGGCTTGCAACATCAAGGCGATCAATGTGAATGCTGTGGGTACGTTGCTGACGATCAACCTGTTGTACCAGATTAAATTCGGTTAATCGCAAAGCTGCCGGAGGCACCAGGCTTGGTACTTGCCATAAGCCAGCGGCTAAAGCGGCCAACATTAAACCCATTAAAGGCCGACGCCACCAGCGACCATTGGCAACAAATTTTACTAAACTTGGCAGGCTGAACAGCAGTGAAATAATCAATGCCCAAGCCAGACTTTGACCGGTTGTCAGCTGTAACAATATCGGTAACGCCACCAATAGCACGGCAAATAATGCCAGAGAATGAAAGATAACAAACAGTGAACGGCGCGGGGCCAGCTGTTTGTAATACAGCGGATCAATAACCGATATCAACGCACATAAAATCAGTAATCCGGTAAACCCGGCCTGAGTGTGATTCCAGGTGGTGACGGCAATAAAAAACGGTAAGGCAAAAAACAGGCTTTCCTGATGGACTAACTGCGTCAGGTAATGCATTAAAGCTGGCGGTATATTGAGGCCGAAGCGCTTTTTGAAACTTTCACGTAGCCAGTTTTCCAATACCAGAAACACCCAGCTCACCAACATGACGATGGCAATGACCTGTGCCAAAGATTCTTTACGTTCGACTAAAAAATAGCTGGCAACACCTGATGCAAAACCCACTGAAGCAATCAGCCATGGCCAGCGTTTCGCTAATTCAATCAGCGCCAATATAAAGGATTTTAATGAGGCCATTTGGATCAACAGGCCCTACCGTAAAAATGCAAAATAACGATCATTAATACACTTTCGCGTAAGGCTTTAAGACTGTTCAGGCTCAAGCCTGATTACAGTTCATTGCGTGCGATTTGAATAGCTTTTTTAACCTGCTCAGGAGCCGTTCCACCGAGATGATTGCGAGCTGCTACAGAGCCCTCAAGCGTTAATACCGCAAACACGTCTTCACCAATCTGATCGCTGAATTGCTGTAACTCCTGCAGCGTCAGTTCTGACAGGTCTTTTTTATGTTTAATCGCATACGCCACCGACAATCCCACTACTTCATGTGCATCACGGAAAGCCACGCCTTTACGCACCAGATAATCTGCCAGATCGGTGGCAGTGGCATAACCTTTCAGCGCAGCCAGACGCATATTGTCTTTTTTGACGGTGATCACAGCCAGCATATCGGCATAAACCCGTAATGAACCGAGCAAGGTATCAATGGTGTCGAACAACGGTTCTTTGTCTTCCTGGTTATCTTTGTTGTATGCCAAAGGCTGGTTTTTCATCAACGTCAGCAGATTAAACAGATTGCCATAAACCCGGCTGGTTTTACCCCGAACTAATTCAGGTACATCGGGATTTTTCTTTTGCGGCATGATGGATGAGCCAGTACAGAACGCATCACCCAGATCAACAAAATCAAACTGGGCGGAAGACCAGATGATCAGTTCTTCAGAAAAGCGCGATAAATGCATCATCAGTAATGATGCGAAGCTATTAAATTCAATGGCAAAATCGCGATCACTGACGGCATCCAGTGAGTTGCGGCAAATACGTTCAAAGCCAAGCAGTTCAGCCGTGTATTCACGATCAATCGGAAAGGTTGTACCGGCCAGTGCTGCTGCACCCAATGGCAGACTGTTGACCCGTTTAGTGCAATCATCCAGACGTTCCAGATCACGGGTCAGCATTTCAAACCAGGCCAGCATATGGTGGCCAAAGGTCACAGGCTGCGCCGTTTGCAGATGAGTAAAGCCAGGCATGATGGTATCGAATTCACGTTCGGCAACATCCAGCAGAGTGGAACGCAGGCGTTGTAATTCGCTACGGATCGGCACAATCATATCGCGCAGATACAAACGTACATCGGTTGCCACCTGATCATTGCGAGAGCGACCTGTATGCAGTTTTTTACCGACTTCACCAATCAGTTTAATCAGTCTGGATTCGATATTCATATGCACATCTTCCTGTGCAATCGACCATTCAAACTGATCGTTATCGATTTCGCTCTCAATCTGCTGTAAACCGGTGATGATTTGATCACGTTCTTTTGCCGTTAGCACGTCAACTTTGCACAGCATGGTGGCATGGGCGATAGAACCCTGAATATCCTGCCGATACACGCGTTTATCAAATGTGACAGAAGCAGTGAATTCCTCAACAAACTTATTGGTTGGTTGGGTAAGACGGGCAGAAGAGAGCTTTTTATCGGATGCGGTCATGGCACGGGCCTGTGATTGCTGGCAGAAAAAGACGGCATTATAACGCGGCTGTTCGTGGATCCGCAGGGGAAAATGTTAGAATCGAACACACTATCAATTATTAACTGGTGTTTGTTTCAT